>JBPCIQ010000127.1:0-9096 GCA_051006135.1 Pyrinomonadaceae bacterium
TGTACGAAGAATGGAATCAGAGTTTCCTGAACTACATGCAGCCTCACGGCCCCGAGTTTTTTAAGGGCAAGAAAGTCCTGGATGCCGGCTGTGGAAACGGCCGCTTTGCCTTCTACGCCGCAAAGTACGGCGCCGAGGTGTGGGCGGTTGATCTAAGCCCTGCGGTTGAAGTTGCACAGCGCAACACGGAGACGGTTGGGAACGTTCATGTTATTCAGGCTGACCTACATAACCTGCCCTTTGATCCGGAAAGTTTTGACTTTATCTATTCGATCGGAGTCTTGCATCACTTACCAGATCCCGAGAAAGCGTTTCGGAATCTGCTCGGCTACTTGAAGCCTGGGGGAGAGATTCAGATTTATCCATACTGGAAACCCGAGCGCCAGCCGCTGAAGAGATTGATGCTGGCGGGGGTCACGTCATTCCGGAAACTTACAACACGGCTGCCTCACTCAGTTGTCCATGCGCTTTCCTATCCCGCGGCAGGCGCCGCTTTCGGTTTTTTTGTGCTGCCTTATAAGGTGCTGAAACGTGTCCACCTTCTTCAACCTTTTGCGGAAAAGATTCCTATGAAGCAGTATGCCGGTTTTCCATTTCGCGTTTGCGTCAACGATCAGCTGGATCGATTCTCAGCGCCAATCGAGAATCGATATACCAGGGCCGAAATTTCCGAGTGGCTAAATCGTGCGGGCCTGGAAGAGCCGATGGTGAGCGCCAGTTACGGCTGGGTTGGTACGGGCCGAAAGTCCGAGGTATCGGCGGCCGGCGCTGACTGATTTTCCATGAAAGTCCTCGCGCTCGCCTCCTACCCAGTTCAAGCTGCCGCAACTCGATATCGGCTGGAACAGTTTGTCCAGCCACTTGCTGAGCAGGGAATTTCCCTCTCAATCAGGCCTTTTCTAGACTCGGACCTTTTCGAAATTCTTTATCAACGCCGAGCCTTTCCGCGCATCGCAATCGGCCTTATCAAGTCCGCGTTCTTACGGCTAAACGACCTTATTACGGCGAGTGAAGCGGATGTCGTGCTACTACAGCGGGAGGCGATGATGTTCGGCCCACCACTGATCGAATGGTTTGCCGCGCGGGTTTTGAAACGGCCTCTGGTGCTGGATTTGGACGATGCAACTTACGTTTCATATACTAGCCCGACTTATGGCAGCCTCGGAAAGTATCTGAAATGGTTTAGTAAGACAGACGACTTGATCCGTTGGTCCAGTATTGTAACGTGCGGAAATTCCACGATCGCAGAATACGTGGCGAGGAAAGGAGGAGTTGCGAGGGTCATACCAACAGTTGTCGATACGGATCTTTTTAGACCGGCCCCTGGAAAGAATGATCCATTGGTGCTGGGTTGGATTGGGACGCATTCAACCTTCCCATATCTGAAGGAGATTCTCCCTGTAATGCAGTACCTGGCCAAGACATACCGCTTCAGACTGAAGGTGGTCGGCGCTGGGAAGCAGGAAGTGAAGGTTCCTGGCGTGGAAGTTGAGAATTTGGAATGGACGTTACCGCGAGAAGTTCAGGACTTTCAATCTTTCGACATTGGGCTTTATCCGATCAGTCCACATCTCTACGCCGAGGGGTGGGCTGCGGGAAAGTCGGGATTCAAATCAATCCAATACATGGCTGTTGGCATTCCCTATGTAGTCTCACCTGTTGGAGCAGCTGCCGAACTCGGTGAATCCGGCATGACACATTTTCCGGCCAGGACTAATGACGAATGGAGAGATGCTTTGGCGTTGTTACTTTCGGATCCGGAAAAGCGTAAGCAGATGGGAGCTGCTGGTAGGCGCTACGTCATAAAGAACTATTCACTTCCGGCGCAGGCGGACAAGCTAGTGCAAGCTCTTCGCGAAGCCGCCAAGAAGAGAAAAACGCTCTAGGATACGATGGCCAATACAAGCCGATCTCGACTACTGCTACTCGCCTGCATCGCACTTCTTCCGTCGTTTCTCAAGCGGGTGTCTTATCGACTCTTTTTCGGCTATCGAGTCGGAAAGCGCGTGCGCATAGGCCTAAGTATAATAGATGCAGAGAGCTGTCGGATTGATGACGACGTTCGGATCGGGCATCTCAACGCGATAATTGGCACGAAGAAACTACATATCGGTGAACACGTCAAAATTGGGCACTTAAACATAATCCGGGGTGGCGACGAAGTAGCACTTGGACCTTACTCGGAGATTATTCGCATGAATGAAATCAATTCAATTTCTGAGCCCGACGTAGTTAATCCAATTGACCCTCGTTTTCTCCTTGGGGCTGGAAGTATTGTTACTACCGGCCACAAGATTGACTTCACCGATCGTGTCGAGATAGGCCGACGCACCATAATTGGCGGTCGCAACTCGTCCCTGTGGACTCACAACAGGCAGCGAACGCGTCCCATTGACATCGGGTGCTTTACTTACGTTGGTTCTGAAATCCGCATTGCGCCGGGGGGATCGATACCATCGCGATGTATTGTGGGAATTGGTTCCGTGATTACCAGTCAACTTACGCAGGAGGAATACCTGATAGCGGGAGTGCCGGCAAAGTCTATTAAGCCCCTTGACGAGGAAGACAAATTCCTGATTGAACGAAAGACTCGTCTGGACTTGCCTGACGACATCTAACATCCAGAGTTTATATGAACAGCGTTATTACATTATTAACTTTGATTATTTGCATCGTGATCGTCCTCGCGGTGCCAACTCTCGTCGTACCCTATGCGGCCGATTACGGAACTGTAACGGTGTTCGATACCGGCAAGGCAATGTTACTTTGCGGGGCGCTCGCCGCTTTGGCGGGCTTCGTCAGTTACAGGAGCGGGAATCGTGGATCGTTCTTGCTCAAGCTTTTCGTGTTCGCCCTGCTAATTAGACTGATTATCGGCACAATAATCTTTGTCTTCCACGGTCAGGAATTCTTTGGGGGCGACGCAAACACCTACGACGTCTTTGGCCTCGCTCAGCTCAAAGCATGGAACGGTGACAGATATTACCAGGCCCAGGTAGATAGTTTTGTCGGGGGAGCCGCGGGTTCGGGTTGGGGAATGGTCTATCTGATCGCCGCAGTATATGGCCTGATTGGTCGCAACCTACTTGCGATTCAGTTTATTAACGCAGTGCTGGGGGCCGCCACTGCGGTCATGATTTTTCTTTGCTCGCAGCACGTGTTCAATAATGAAAGAGTGGCGCGTCTCGCTGGGATCGCTGTCGCATTTTACCCGTCGCTGGTGCTCTGGTCATCCCAGGGGCTCAAAGATGGGCCAGTTGTTTTTCTTTTAGTGCTATGCATTTTGACTACTCTCAGACTTGGAGAAAAGTTTAGTGCCAAGTATGTTTTGATACTTATCTGCGCCCTCTTCTCGCTCCTGAGTCTGCGGTTTTATGTCTTCTACATGATCTCCATAGCTATTGGTGGAGCCTTTATAATTGGAATGCAGAAGCTCACGGCAACCAATTTTCTTCGCCAATTCGTGATCATGGTCACCCTTGGCTTAGCTCTGACCTACCTTGGCATCACCCGATACGCTAATGTTCAATTTGAGCGTTTTGGAAGTCTTGAGCGAGTCCAGGTTAGTCGTCTTGATGCTTCCAGAAGCGCACAATCTGGTTTTGCCAAGGATGTTGACGTATCGACCACGAAGGGTGCTTTGTCGACAATTCCCATTGGCATGCTGTATCTAATGTTTGCCCCCTTTCCCTGGCAAATAGTTTCATTACGACAGAGTATTACAGTGCCTGAGATGATCGTCTGGTGGGCGTCGTTCCCGATGCTGGTACTGGGTTTGTGGTTCTCAATCAAGTACAGGTTACGGCAGATCTCACCGATTCTGATCTTCACAGCTATGCTATCCCTGGCTTATTCCGTTTTTCAGGGGAACGTCGGCACTGCCTACCGCCAGCGCGCCCAACTGCTCGTCTTCTATTTTATTTTTGTGGCAGTGGGCTACGTCCTATTGCTGGAGAAGCGTGAGGAAAGGCAACGACTGGACCTGGCTAAACGAGAAGCCCTGGCCACGAGGGGAGCGACTTCAGCACTTCCACGGAACTGATCCGAACATCATCCCTGTTCGCAATAAGGCGACCGAACAACACGCCTTGCCGCCCCGCTTGATTTGTGGTCGCTCATCGAATAGGGTTTTGACATTGTGTGTGGAATCGTCGGATTAGTCCGTAATGATGGGTTAGACGTAGATCAGGCTCTGCTGGGCCGGATGTGCGCTGCCATAAGACATCGCGGTCCCGACGACGACGGTTTCTACGTGAACGGGCCCGTCGGTCTGGGAATGCGCCGCCTCTCCATAATTGATCTGAAAAGCGGTCAGCAGCCAATCCATAATCGAGATCGAACTGCTTGGATTGTCTTCAACGGGGAAATCTATAACTATCGCGAGCTTCGCGCAAAACTTGAGAAGCTCGGTTACACCTTCTACACCAACAGCGACACGGAAGCGATCGTACACGCCTACGATCGTTACGGCGCAGATTGTCCCAAACATCTCCGCGGAATGTTTGCCTTCGCTATCTGGGACGAGAGAACCCAGGAGCTATTCCTGGCGCGCGATCGCGTCGGCAAGAAGCCACTTCTTTACGCGCAGGTGAACGGCCAGTTTGTTTTTGGCTCAGAGTTTAGCGCTCTGCTGCTTCATCCGGATATCGGCCGCGATATAGATTTTCAGGCACTGGATCATTACCTCTCGTTCATGTGTGTTCCTGCGCCGCTTACTGCTTATCGAGCAGTCAGGAAGTTGGAGCCGGGCCATACCTTGCGTTGGCGAAAGGGTGATCTGAGGATAGAGCGCTACTGGCAGCCCGACTTCTCGAAGAAAATCGACATTGGCGAGGAGGAGGCTGGCGAGCGCGCGATTGAAATCCTGCGTGACGCCGTGCGAGTTAGGCTAATGTCGGAGGTCCCTCTGGGAGCCTTTCTATCCGGAGGCATCGACTCAAGCGCTGTAGTGGCGCTGATGAGCGAGGAATCAAGCGACCCGGTCAAGACGTTTTCGATCGGATTTGAGGAGCAGGACTTCAGCGAACTTCATCACGCGCGCAGAGTTGCTGAACACATCGGCGCAGACCATCATGAGTTTATCGTCCGTCCTGATGCTCTGGAGGTTGTGCCTTTACTGGTTGAGCACTACGGCGAACCCTTTGCTGATTCATCAGCAATTCCCACTTACTACGTCGCGCGCGAAACGCGCAAGCATGTAACGGTAGCTTTGAATGGCGATGGAGGGGACGAGTCTTTTGCCGGCTATGAGCGTTATGCAGCCATGAGGTTAGCGGAGGTGTATTACCGCCTGCCCGGTATCCTGCGGGGTTCACTGGTGGAGCCGGCAGTTGGCTTGATTCCCACTTCGGAAGGACGGCGCAGTCGCGTAAGGGATGCGAAACGCTTTCTGCGTGCTGCGTCATTGCCAAAAGCCGATCGTTATCTCCGCTGGGTGAGTGTATTTGATCGAGAGGCCAAGGTGGATCTCTACTCGGAAAGTTTCAGGAACGAAACAGCAAATGCGCATGCTGCCGCATTGCTGGATCCCTGGTTCGCCAAGGCAAATGGAGCGGGAATCGTGGATGCGGCTCTGCTGGCAGACATCATGACGTATTTGCCTAATGATCTGCTGGTGAAGGTTGACATCGCCACTATGGCTGTATCACTTGAGGCTCGTTCTCCCTTTCTAGATCATCATGTGATCGAGTTTGCGGCGAGCTTGCCGGAACGCCTGAAGTTGCGCGGACCGACAACGAAGTATTTGCTGAAGCGCGTTCTGAAGAAGCTATTGCCGGCTGAAAATCTAAGCCGACGGAAGATGGGTTTTGGCGTACCGATCGGACTTTGGTTTCGCGGTAAGCTCCAGCCATTCCTTCGTGAAACGGTCTTGTCCGAGAAGGCGCTTAATCGCGGACTCTTTAAAACGTCGACGGTCGAACGTTTGGTCGAACAGCATACTTCCGGTGAACGCGACTATGCGCATCAACTCTGGACTCTACTGATGCTGGAGCTTTGGTTTAGAAGATTCATCGACTAGTTTGTATTTTGTCCGTTGTCTGTTGTCAGTAGTGAGTTGTGCCTCTTATCGTGGTGACACTCGGGATATTTCGGTTCATCAACTAACAACTGACCACTAACAACTGACTACTGACCAATTGGAGGTCCCTTGAATGAAAGGCGTTGTATTAGCCGGTGGATTGGGCAGTCGGTTGCGGCCTTTGACGGCCGTCACAAACAAACACTTGCTTCCGGTTTATGATCAACCAATGATCTATTATCCGGTTCAGGCGTTAGTAAATGCCGGAATTACCGACATCATGATTGTTACCGGTGGCAACTCAGCGGGCGATTTTTTGAAGCTGCTGGGAAACGGAAAGGCTTTCGGACTGAAACATATCAATTACACCTACCAGGAAGGCGAAGGCGGCATAGCGGCTGCGCTGTCACTGGTGGAGCACTTTGCTGCGAATGACCCGGTTTGTGTCGTCCTCGGGGACAACATTATCGAGGGCAACATTCGCTCGGCCGCACGCGCTTATCGTCATCAAGGTGGCGGAGCGAAGATCATCCTTAAGAAGGTGCCAGACCCCGAGCGTTTTGGCGTCCCTGAACTTGATGGCCGGCACGTCCTGCGCATTGAAGAGAAACCGGAGGTTCCCAGGTCTGAGTACGCAGTGATTGGAATCTACATGTACGACTCAGGAGTTTATGAGATCATTCGCACGTTGAAGCCCTCGGGGCGTGGCGAGCTGGAAATAACGGATGTTAACAACGCCTATATCGAACGAGGTGAGATGACGTGGGAGGAACTTGAAGGCTGGTGGACGGACGCCGGCACGTTTGAAAGCCTGCTGCGCGCCTCAAACCTCGTGGCGGAAACAGGAGCAAACAAAATGGAGTTAAAGCATGGAGCCGAGATCAGCGCGAATGTCTGAAGTTTTTAAGGTTGGCGAAATAAAGGGTGTCGACATTCGTGACCTGCAAAAGTTCGCGGACGATCGCGGCTGGTTAGCCGAGCTGTTTCGTAATGACGAACTCAGCAGGGAGTTTTATCCGGTCATGTCGTACATCTCATCGTCAGACCCGGGTGTAAGGCGCGGACCACACGAACATGTTGACCAGGCAGATTTATTCTGCTTTATGGGCCCTTCCAGTTTTAAGCTGCGGATGTGGGACAACCGGAGGGACTCCGAGAGCTACAATCACATGATGACTCTGGTTGTTGGTGCGAATAATCCGAAATCAGTGCTCGTGCCTGCTGGAGTTGTGCATGCTTACCAGAACGTGGGCGAAGTTCAGGGTATCGTGATCAACTGCCCCAATCGGCTCTATATGGGCGAGGGCAAGCGAGAGAAAATCGATGAGATTCGGCATGAGGACGACCCGGAAACAATATTTAGGATGGAAGGCTGAAAAGAATTTCGGATTTCGGATTTCAAATTTCATGCCTCTGAGAGAGCGGATTTTGTTTTGATAACAGTAAATTCGAAATCCGAAATCCGAAATCCGAAATTCTCATGAAGATCGTTCGCGTCATTGCCCGGCTCAATGTCGGGGGACCAGCCAAGCACGTTGTTTGGTTGACCGCTGGATTACAAAGTGTCGAGTGTGACTCATTGCTTGTGGCAGGAACGGTTCCTCACGGCGAAGAGGACATGGGCTACTTCGCAGCGTCCCATGGCGTAAAGCCTTTCCTGATTCCGCAAATGAGTCGCGAGATCTCCCTAAAAGACTTACTGACAATCTGGAAACTATACCGTCTCTTCTTACGCGAACGCCCCGATATCGTACATACGCACACGGCAAAGGCAGGAACCGTCGGCAGGATCGCGGGACTGATTTATCGCTGGTCAGTGCTGACGATAATATTGGGCCGGCCACGGCAATGTCGCTTCGTGCATACTTACCACGGCCATATTTTTCACAGCTACTACGGACCTCTCAAGACTCGTCTTTTTCTATCCATCGAAAAAATTCTGGCGCGTCTGATCACCGATAAAATCGTGGTAGTGAGTGAGCAGCAGCGACGAGAGATCCACGAAGCGTTCGGTGTAGGCCGCGCAGGTCAGTTCGTAGTAATTCCGCTCGGTTTAGATCTGAGCAGCTTTGAAAACAGCCGCGACCGCCAGAACTTGTTCCGGAACGAGCTCGACCTGGAAGGCGACGAAATTCTGGTGGGAATAGTCGGGCGGCTAACCGAGATCAAGAACCACGAACTCTTCCTGCACGCGGTTAAGCGGTTCAAAGAAGGCCACATGAGAGAGCAATCGAGGCGCGTGAAGTTTGTCGTGATCGGTGAGGGTGGACTGAGGGGTAAGCTGGAAGCGCAGGCGAACATGCTGGGTTTGGGCGATGATGTAGTCTTTACCGGCGGCCGCCGGGATCCGGAAAACTTTTCTCCAGCGCTTGATATTGTTGCTTTGACATCGCGCAATGAAGGAACTCCCTTGACCCTGATTGAAGCGATGGCCAATGGACGTGCCGTGATAGCAACTGCCGTCGGTGGTGTAGTGGATCTCTTAGGCGAGACCATTTCGCAGGATCAGAATGAGCGATATGACATCTGTCCGCGAGGCGTTCGAGTGATACCGGACGATGCCGACGCTTTTGCCGCCGGGCTCGATCGCCTGGTGGAGGATATCGAACTACGTCGCGAAATGGGCGACCGTGGCTTTCATTTTGTCCAAACGAATTACTCGAAAGCGCGACTCTTGGAAGACATCAAAGCACTCTACCGAGAGTTGTTGGAGCGGAGAGCAATTCCTATTAGAGCACCATCCCCGGAAAGGAGCCTGGAATCAAGAGTGTAGAGTAAGAGAATGTCCGGCAAACCTCAGTTTGCCGGGGCTCGGCAAAGGCAGGTGAGGATGAACCGGCGACAAGCTGAAGTTTTGTCGGACAAAAAAGGAGCTTACATTTGCGAGTATTGATCACAGGAGGCGCGGGGTTCATCGGATCACATCTGGCCGATGCATACCTGCAAGGGGGCGATGAAGTCTTTGTTATTGACGATCCGTCCACGGGTCGGATCGAGAACATTCGACACCTGAAAGACAATCCACGATTTCATTACACGATCGAAAGCGTTCTTAACCATCCGGTTACGGCAGAATT
>JBPCIQ010000128.1:0-19630 GCA_051006135.1 Pyrinomonadaceae bacterium
GTTTCGGCAACATCAGCGGCAAAGAGCATTTGCAAGGCGCATTCACGCGCCTTACGTCGCGAACCCATATTGCATCAGAGATGAAGGCGGAAGGATGAAAGGTGCTATTCCGGCACGTCTTCAACCTTCATCCCTCATCCTTCATCCTTCATCCTTCTTAAAAGCTTCCTTGTAGAGGTTTACCAATTCAACGGCCGAAGTGGCGGCTTCGAAACCTTTGTTTCCGAGTTTGACACCTGCGCGGTCGATTGCCTGGTCGAGATTGTCCGCCGTTACTATCCCGAAAATTACCGGAACGCCTGATTCGATCCCGGCATCAGCTATCCCGCGGGCTACTTCACTTGCAATGTAGTCGAAGTGAGGAGTCTGTCCGCGAATAATGGTGCCGAGACAAATTACAGCATCAAATTTTCCCGAGCCCGCAACCTGCAAGGCCAGTAACGGAATCTCAAAAGCTCCCGGAACCTTATAGACTTCCACTGCCTGCTCAGCGGCGCCGAGCCGCTCGAGCGCATCAAGCGCTCCTTCCACGAGTCGGGAGCTAATGAAATCGTTCCAACGACTCGCAACAATCGCAAAGCGAAACCCCTCGGCGTTCAATCGACCTTCGTGAATAACCGGCTGCAATATTTCAAGTGCTCCGTAAATACGTACTGCTAAGGCTTTGGAGTATAGGGGATGCGAAAGCGGGCATCAAGGTATCGGCCCAAAAGGGTAAAATCTCAAAAGATCAACGTTGACGTTCAATTTCCCGAAAGCGATCGTAAATGTCGCGGTAGTCGGTTTGCATCGTGACGAGAGTGTCATTGACGCTGCTTAACTTGCGAAGCAGCTCGCGCAAGTCTGTTCGCACGTCCCGCGACTCATCGCGCAAGAATTCTTGTCCTTCCAGGACGCCCTTTTGTCCTTCCTCCAGTCGCTGTTGTCCTGCTTGTAGTTGAACAATATCCGTACCCACTTCTTCCCAGATTGGGCGGGTATCGTAGAGGCGTTCTTCCACTTTTTGTTCGAGGCTTACCACTGTCCGTTCGAGACTGCCGAGGCGTAGATCCAGGCTCTGAACGGTGTCGAAAATTCGCGTGAGCTTCTCGCTATCTGAGGATGTCAGCGTCTCTGTGGGGTCTTCGTTCATGAGGTTCTCCTTTAGCTTGCTATTCTAGCACTCATCAAGTTCCTTTGAAGACCGGCGCGCGTTTCTCCAGAAAAGCGTTCGTGCCTTCGCGCATATCTTGAGTGGCAAATAATCCGGCGAAGAGCTTTGCTTCGAGAGCCAGGCCTTCAACTAACGGCAGCCTCATACCGCCGGTTACAGCTTGAAGACAAGCACGAATCGCGAGCGGCGCTAGTCTGGCAATCTCACCGCCAAGCAGTTCTGACTCTGGCAACAAAGCCAGCGGATCTATGATTCGATTGACGAGTCCGTGCTCAAGCGATTCCACGGCCGAGAGAGTCCTTCCAGTGAGCATCAGTTCCAGCGCCCGTCCCTGACCTATCTCGCGCGCGAGTCGTTGCGTGCCGCCGTAGCCGGGAATCAGACCCAGCTTCGTTTCAGGCAGACTGAATCGAGCATTCGAGGATGCGAAGCGGATGTGGCAAGCGAGGGCAAGCTCACAGCCGCCACCGGCAGCCAGGCCATTGATCGCGGCAATCACGGGCACGCCGCAACCTTCGATTTGCTCGCAGACTTCCTGTCCGCGCCTCGCAATTTCGCGCGCTGTGGACTGGTTCTGTTCTTTGAGTTCGCCGATATCGGTTCCTGCGCAGAAGGCTCGTTCGCCGCTGCCGGTAAGTATGACGGCCCGCGTCTCAGATTCCTTAGCGATGGTTTTGAATGCATCGCTCAACGCCAGAAGCATCTCGCGCGAGAGTGCGTTGAGCTTATCGGGCCGGTTCAGATGAATGATTGCTAGCGAGTCACGACGCTCATTGATAAGTGGTGAAGAAGCCAAGACCAAAGTCCCAAGTCCAAAAGTCTAGATTAGATTCATCGGCGTCGGGTTTTTCGGATCTTTTGTATAGTCGTAGAATCCTCGTCCCGATTTCCGGCCGTAGAGACCAGCCATCACCATGCGCTTCAAGAGTGGTGGCGGCGCGAACCGCTTCTCACGAAACTCATTGAACATAATCTCCGCGATGTAGTAAGTCGTATCGAGTCCGACAAAGTCACCCAGCGCGAAAGGGCCCATTGGATAACCCAAACCAAGCTTCATCGACGTATCAATGTCTACGATTGAACCAACGTGCTCTTCCAGCGCGCGTATGGCATCGAGCATGTAAGGCACCAGCAGACGATTAACGATGAACCCCGTCGTATCTGCGGCTCGCACCGGCACCTTGCCCAGGCGCTTGCCAAACTCAATTCCCTGCTCGTATACGGCTTCATCCGTCAGGATCGTTCTGACTACTTCCACAAGCTTCATCAACGGTACAGGATTGAAAAAATGCAGACCAATAAAGCGTTGTTGCCGCTGGGGAGACGTAGCGATCATCATCTCCGTAATCGAAATTGATGAAGTGTTGGAAGCGAAGATCGTCTCAGGTTTACAGATGGCGTCGAGCTGTTTATACGTTTTGCGCTTCTCCTCCAAGTTTTCAATGATGGCTTCGACTATGATGTCGCAGTCAGCAAGGTCGTCAAACGAAGTAGTACCCGAAAGACGATCGCGAGTCTGCTTCTGCTGTTCGGCCGTGATCGTGCCCTTCTCAGCAAACTTGGCCAGCGACTTCTCGATCCCGGCAAAGCCCTTCTTGATCAAATCGTCTGAGACTTCGCGAACCACCGTTATGAAACCTGCGCTCGAGGAAACCTGGGCAATGCCGGATCCCATCAGTCCACACCCGAGCACACCCACTTTTTGGATCTCCATCTCTTCTCAATCTCCTCGTATTTTCTGATGAACAGTCATTCAAACTTAAGCGTGTAGGACCGATTATTTCACTGCAGGCGAGGGCTCTGTTACCTCAATCAATCCGCTGTATCGCTTGCCGCTGGTTTTAAGCCATTGATTGTACTGTCTCGACCACGAAACGAAGGCGCGAATTAGATCCTGCTGCTGCAGTTGAGCATTTCCACCTGTTGATGGTGGCGGATTTGTATGAAGTTTCCTGGCTTCGAGCAACAATTGCCTGAGCGTCTCTTTTAACTCGTCAGACTTTTCATCAAGATGCGGCGCCGATTCGAGGTTCTTCAGCGCATCATCGGCGCTGTTTGTGTTTCCGTCTTGCAGGGCTCCATAAAAGGCTTCTTGAGCTTTGTTCATTGCGTGAGCAAAGACAACGAAGTCCGTAACGCTGTCGGCCGAAGTTTGTCCAGCTTGGGCCGTAACCAAACCAGGTAGCGGATCTCTGAAGTGTAGAGTCACCAGCAAAAAGCTGACCGCAACGACTGCGATGGCGAGATACTGGAATGCCTGCCAGGTAAAGGCGATACCAGACCTTTCGCCGGGCCGGCGATATCCCACAACCAGCGCCAGGGCCGCGCCTGAAACTAAGCCGCCAAGGTGAGCGGCATTATCAATCAAACCGCGTCCAATATATCCGATGAACAGATTGAGCATAATCATCGGTATTAATCCAGTGCCGAACGCGCGCTTGAATCCTTCCGGCAACTCATGGCGAAACTTGATGCCAAAGACAAAGAGAACACCAACGAGTCCAAACAGCGCGCCCGATGCTCCCGCGGAGGGAGCGTCGCGAGTCTTGAAAAGGAAGCGGCCGATTGCATTTATCGGCCCGCCTGAATCGACCACTGTCAGATAACTGGCGACGACCCCAGCCACTCCCGTTAGCACCCAGAAGACGACGAACTTTGCCGACCCGTAGAGTTTTTCGACGTAAGGTCCTACAACCCAGAGGCTATACATATTGACGAGCACGTGGAGCAGGTTGACATGCACAAACATCGGCGTAACAAAACGCCACCACTGATGTTCGTTCTTAATAAGTGAATTTAGCTTGGCACCGTACGCCAACAGCACGGGTTCTGGAAATTCGCTCAGCGCATGCAATGTCATGCCGCTTGAATGCCACATGAGAAAAAACACGAAAAGGTTAGCAACGAGGAGAATTATTGTGAATTTGTAAGGACGGTTTAAGACAGCTCGAGCAAACCGCATAGTCTCGCGGTCTGCCGCTAGCCGCGGCCGCTGCGGACCTCGCTGGCTAGCGGTCGAAGCGCCACAGACCGCACATTTATCTTCACCTGCGCCAACTATCGCTCCACAGCTACGACACATGCTGGGTCTGGGCTGGTTACTGCTGTTTGATTTGCTTTCGTTCAAGTGTCAAACGCCAACAAGCGTGATGCTTCGTTGAAGAAAGGCATCACGCTGAAGCACTAGAAGCTAAACGTATGGCCCGTGAATCGTAAATCCGGAATCGTAAATGGTGAAGTACCAGGGGGGAACGATGCTTCTTGGCGGCACTAACTCTACTCCCAAAATACTTGACTGGCGCGCGAGGCCTGAGCCCGACTCAAGCTCCGACGATTCTCTATTTGCCAACCTTTTCGAGCAGATTCAGCATGTCGTCAGCGTGCTCCTCTTCCACGGCGAGTATGGATTCCATCAAGCGCCTGGTCGTGGGATCATCATTTCCGACATAGGTAATTATTTCGCGGTAGCTGTCTATGGCAATCCGTTCGGCAACCAGATCCTCTTTGATCATGTCGGTAAGGGTTTCGCCTTCGACATATTCTGCGTGGCTGCGCATCAGCAGACCGTCGGGGTTGAAGTTCGGAGCGCCCCCCAACTGGACGATGCGCCGAGCGATTGAATCGGCGTGACCCTGCTCGTCCGTTGCGTGCTGCAAGAACTCGGCTGCCACGCCTTCGGCATTTATGCCGGAAGCCATGAAGTAGTGCCGCTTGTAGCGCAGTACGCAGACTATTTCGGTTGCCAGTGCCTCATTGAGCACTTTAATAACAGTCTCACGATCGGCGCTGTATCCTTCGGTTACTGCGCCCTTTTCAATGTGTTGGCGGGCGCGTTCGCGCAAGGTTTTAACATCTGTCAAAAATGGTTGATTGGCCACCGCGTTTACTCCTTCCTTAATTTTGAGGGAAAAGGGATATTACGCGCTGGACGAGGTGGGAGCAAGCCACCCGCAACCGCAGTTTCCTTTCGCGTCACTCGTTATTCAGCAGTGAGTTTTCCCTGGATCCTGATCTCGTTCGCTACGACTGCATCACTCGTTACTTCAACTGGCGCTCGCCAGATGAGCGTCTTGATCATGCAGGTGCCGGTGTTGTCTTCGCGACAGTAGAAGAGTGTGAGTTGCGTCTTAAGTTCCGCCTTGCCGGGCTCGAATGTTCGCAGGGAGACTCGCAAAGGCAGTTGCAGATTCTTAACGGTTCGACTCAAGACCTTATCTGAATTCTCGCCGGGGGTTGCCACCGTTTGTGAGTCGGAGCGAAGCCCGAGCTGTGCCGGTCCACTTTCAACAGAAACTCTATAACGCTGTGGCGCTGTGGGATTGAGATGGTAACCAGGCGGCAAATCTACCTGGATGACGAGGGCGGACTCGCTCCCTGCTTGCAGGCGCTGGGACGCCAACACAATCTCTTCTGAATTTGGCAACGCTTCGTCATCAGTCTTGTTCGCAGCGACCAGAACCGGGGGTTGCAGACCTTTAGTGGGAAGCGTCGAGGTTTGCTTCGTCTTCAGGTGGACGACCCGGATCGCATGATTGTTTGTGTCGGCGATGTAAAGTTTGCCGTTGGCGACGCTCAACCCTCCCGGCTCATAGAAAGACTGTGATGTGCCTCCCGCTTGTCCCGGCTTGCCCGTACCCAGAAGAGTTTTAACTGTGCGGGCTCGAGGATCGAGCTCTTTGATTTTGTGATTGTAAGTATCGGCGACCAATACTTTGTCGCCCAGCGCAAACACACCGAGCGGGTGTTGCAGCCGGACGTCGTCACCGCTCCCATCGACATCTCCGAATTCGAACAGGTCACCACCAACCAGTGTTTCCACTTTGCCATCGACGAGATCGATTGACCGAATAATGTTTGACTCGCTGTCAGCGACATAAAGCTTCTTACCATCGGTAGTCACACCAGAAGGCTGCGCGAAACCTGCCTCAAGAAGGGTTCCGTCCTTTCTTGCTTCGCGCCCGGATCCCGCAAAGGTCGAGACTTCCTGCTTTGCCAAATCCAACTTCCAAATCTGGTGGGGGCCGGCCATGGCGATATAGAGCGTCTGACCCAAAAGTTGCAGATCCCAGGGAGAGTTCAGAGCGATGGTTCGCGCCGCGCCCTGTTTAAAGTAATCGGTTGATTGTTTCCCGGTGCCGGCAATGGTCTGCACGGTATGCGCCTTCAGATCGACTCTGCGAATCAGGTGGTTTTCTGTGTCGGCAACGTAGAGATTGTCGCCGTCAAGCGCGATCCCCTGCGGACGATAGAAGCTTGCCTGATCAAATGTGCCATCGGTTGCGCCGCGCTCACCTGAACCAATCGTCTCAAGCAAGGTACCGTCAAGTTTTGTAACAACGATGCGGTTATGATTTGAATCAGCAACGAAAAGGCGATCACTTCTCGCGTCCGCGAGGATCTTGCCAGGAAAAGCCAGTGGCAAATCACCGACCTTTGCTCGTTCCAGGGCAAGTTTGAGTGGTTCTTCGTTCAGCTCGCCGCGCTTGCGAAAGTCGGCGATCGTCTTATCGATGGCCTGATCAAACACGTCATAGTTGCCTTCCCCGGATATTGCTCCAATCACGTAACCAGACGGATCAATTAACACCTGGGTGGGCCATGCCCGCACTCCATAGCTGCGCCATACCTTGAAATCCGCGTCGTTGTAGACCGGATGCTCAATTTCATAACGCAGAATAATGCGGCGAATGTTTTCACTTTGCTTCTCGTTCTCAAATTTTGCCGAGTGCACACCAATAACGACGAGCTGGTTGGGATACTTCGCCTCCAGTTTTTTAAGATCCGGAATGATATGGATGCAGTTGATGCAACCATAGGTCCAGAAGTCCAGCAGCACGACCTTGCCTTTCAGCGCCGCAAGCGACAGCGATTTATCGGTATTGAGCCAGCCGCGGCCGCCTGTAATCTCGGGCGCGCGCACGCGAGGCTTTTCCTGTGCGGACATAGCAGCACCTTTCATGATGGCAATGGAGGACTGCGCTGAAATTGGCGCGTCGCCTTGCAAGAATGCCATAAGAATCGCAGCTCCAAAAAGTCTTGGGTAAATGCTTCTCAATCCAACTCCTTTACAGCGCTCAATAAACCCTCAAATCATATTAACTGAATAGATCCGATATCAGGTGTGGCGACTGCTGCCTCGGTTGTTTGTAGTTTGACGAAAGAGAGTTGCGCGAAAGGCCCTATCAATAAGGAGCTTCGGAATCTATCAATCGTGCCTGTGCGGTGCGATTGTCGCATCGTTCTTATTTTCCAACATCTGATCCACACGATCGATTGCCCGTCTAAGGTGCGGAATAGTTATCGAACCACCCACAACCAGCGCAACATTAAACGCATCAAGGAACTGTGGTCGCGTTACTCCTACAGTCGCGCATTGTTTGATGTGGTAGGTGATACAGTCGTCCCAGCGGAGTACTGTTGACGCAACGAGGCCGAGCAACTCCTTCGTGCGCTTGTCGAGTGCTCCGTCCTCATAAGCCTGCGTATCAAGGGCGAAGAATCGCTTTATTCCAAGATGGTTGCTGTCAAGCAGCTTTCCATTCATTTCCGCCCGATAACGATCAAACTCATCCATGAAAAACAATCCTTTCGACCATATCGTCATAACAGCGCTACGCGGGCCCGCGGAGAACCCGCCATGACAACGAGGCTGGGCACGCCAACTGGTCGTACTTGATCATTAAGAGTTATGAACAATGAAAGCATTGTATCTTAGCGGCTGATCAAGTTTCCAGAGAGGTGCAGTTAGTATGCTTTCAGCACTTACGTGCCTGGGAGCGTAGAGTCCGGCAAGACGATCCACGAAAGCTCACGAAATTTCACTAAGTCATTCGTGTTAGTTCGTGTGGTTTGGTGGATCGTCTTCTATAAATTCCATAGTATGCCATTACGGGATCAGGTTATCGCTTCCTCAAAGTGTGAAATCCATTCCGCGATGTTAGAATTGACGAAACGGGTTGAATCTCAAATGTGAAACGCGACATAGTTTTCTCTCCAGCACTGCATTGAACGATCAATCATTAAGCATCCTCGAATATGACCAACTCCGCGCACTGATTTTCATCGGCGCGCAGACGCCCATGGGACGTGAGCGGGTGCAATTGCTGGCGCCGCTCGATGACCCCACACAATTGCATGAGGCTCTAGCCGCAGTTGCCGAGTGTGTGCAGATAAGAAAGCGTGGCGGCACGTGGTCTTTCAGTGAGATTAGTGATCCGGTAGAAGCAATTGCCCGGCTGCGTGTGCAAGGCACAACCCTGGAACCAACGACAATTCTCCAACTCGCGCGCCTTTGTGACCAGGCAATGTCGGCACGCGCCGCTATTCTGGCCGAGCGTGAAACCGCTCCGGTGTTGTCAGAGATCGTTGCCGGCCTTCCGCGTGAGTTGAACAGCCTGGCGTCGCGCGTTGCAAACAAAATTCTGCCGAGCGGCGAGCTTGACGATCGCGCCAGTCCAGAGCTGGCGCGCATACGCCACGACGTGATGCGGCTGCGCTCCAGCATCACACGCTCGCTGGAAAACCTGATGCGACGAGCGGAAGAGGCAGTGCAGGATGAGTTGGTCACTATCCGCAACGACCGCTTCGTGATTCCCGTTAAGGCTGATCACCGGGGACACATAAAAGGCGTTGCGCATGGTTTTTCTTCTTCGGGCGCGACAGCTTTTGTCGAGCCGCTGGAGACGATCGAGTCAAACAATGAGCTACAGAGTCTGCGCGAAGCTGAGGAACGCGAAATCTGGAAGATCCTGTTCGGTTTGACTGAGGAATTGCGTCTGCAATTGTCGGGCATCGAGATGGCTGCAGATGCGGTCGCGCGACTCGACTTCGTAGATGCCAAGGCGGTTTTTCATCAAAGATTTAATTGCGTCATTCCTGAGATACAGCAAGCGGTAAGGAGTGGCGCAGACCTAACCTTTGAATTGATCGAAGCCCGTCATCCACTGCTCGAAGAAAACCTTCGGGCATCGGGCGGCATAGTTGTACCAGTATCCTTCTCGCTCGGTGGAGATAAAGATTCAATGGTCATCTCCGGTGCGAATGCCGGCGGCAAGACCGTGGTGCTCAAGACTGCGGGTTTGCTATCGCTCATGGCCCTTTCAGGATTGCCGGTACCCGCGCGCGAGGCACGCCTTCCATATTATGCCGCGGTGCTGGCAGACATTGGCGACCATCAATCGCTGGCCGCGAATCTCTCGACCTTCACTTCGCACGTTGCAAACATCTCGCGCATGATCGAAATCTGTAAAGCTCCCGCGCTTGTTTTACTGGATGAAGTTGGCACTGGCACAGATCCCGAAGAGGGATCCGCGCTTGGGGTTGCGGTGGTGGATCATTTCCGTAAGGTTTGCGGCGCCCATGTGATGGCGACCACCCACTACAGCGGGCTCAAGATGTATGCGGGGAATGAAGAAGCAGTGCTCAATGCCAGCGTCGAGTTTGACGAGAAGACCCTTAAGCCGACCTACCGGTTGATCGTCGGTGTTGCCGGCTCATCTTCCGGTTTGGAGATAGCGCGACGTTTCGGCATCCCGGACCAGATTGTGGGAGCCGCGGCCGAAAGGGTCAAAGACTCATCGCGTCAGGCCACGGAATACCTGCGACGCATTAAGCGCGAAGCGGAGGAAACGTTGACGCTGAGGCAAGCGCTGGAGGAGGAGCGGACAGCAGTTGCCGAAAAGTTTGCTTCGCTTGATAAAGAAGCTGAAAAGCGAGAGCGGCAGAGGCAGAACGAATTCCAAAGAGACCTTGACAAGACTATCAATGAGTTCGAGAGACGCTCGCGCGAACTTGTCGCTACCATTCAGGATCGCTCTGAACGGCTAAAGGTCGAGCGTGAAGCTCAGCGCCGAATGGCTGAATTGAAACGCGAGGCGCAGCGCGCGGTGAGCGCGTCGCGCGGCCCTCGTCCCGCCCCTTCGACCACCGCGAGTTCACGCGCGGTGCGGGTTATGCGTGACGGACAAGTTGTCGTTGGGAGCAAAGCCGGCGTCACATCTTTGGAAACTTCGCAGGAAAGATCGTCTGAACCTGATAGTAAGCATTACGTTGCGGCCGTAGCTCGCCATATTGCAGTAGGAGATCGAGTGCGAATACGAGCGTTTGGCTCGGTCGGTATCGTTGACAACGTGAAGGGCGACGAAGCTGAGGTGAGAGTGAAGTCTCTGCGCTTCAGAGAGAAGTTAGAGAATCTTGAACTGGTGCGTGAAGCTCCGCCAGTGAAACGCGAAGCCGGTCGCTTTGCTAAGCTACGCCCCTCGCTCGAAACCGAGGTACGGCTAGACAGCTCAAGGGAAAACGCGCGATCCGAGCTGAATGTGATCGGCCAGAGGACAGATGAAGCAGTTGAGGCTGTCGACAAGTTTCTGGACGAAGCGTCTCTGGGCAGCCTCAGTCAGGTGCGAATCGTTCACGGCCACGGCACAGGTGCACTGCGCCAGGCCATTAGCGAACTTCTGAAAGGTCATCCTCATGTCGCACGATTCACAGCCGCTCCACAGGATCAAGGCGGTAGCGGCGCGACAGTTGTTGAATTGAGACAGTGAGACTAGCCTCAGACAATTAATGCGCTATCCACAAACATTCATCGATGATCTCAAACGCCAGGCGGACATTGTGCGCGTCATCCAGGATTACGTGCAGTTAAAGAAAAAGGGCGCGAACTGGATGGCCTGCTGTCCTTTCCACAAGGAGAAGACGCCGTCGTTTTCCGTAAGTCCTGCGAAAGAGATCTTCTACTGCTTTGGTTGCCACAAAGGCGGTTCAGTGTTCAATTTCGTGATGGAGATGGAACGGGTCGCCTTCCCCGACGCAATCAGGCTCGTAGCCGAGAAGAGCGGCGTGCCGCTGCCCCAGCTCGTAGATGACGGCCGTTTTGAAGCAAGGCGCCAGGAAGCTGATGATGTCATTCGGCTCAACATATGGGCTCTTGAATGGTGGCAGCAGCAGCTCGAACATGGTGGCGCAGAGTCTCGAATTGGACGCGACTATCTGTCAAAGAGGGAGATTACGGACGGGACGCGTAAGACTTTTCAGCTCGGCTTTGCGCCTGACAGCTGGGATGCGCTCTCGACTTACCTGAGGCAAAAGGGAGCAAGTCAGTTACAGATTGAGCGAAGTGGCTTGGTCGTCAAAAAAGAAGAAGGCGGTTCATACGATCGATTCCGGGGCCGATTGATTATTCCGGTGATGGATATCCAGGGGCGACCAATTGCTTTCGGAGGTCGGACTCTGAAGGACGAGGACGCGAAGTATATCAATTCGCCTGAGACGACAGCCTACGTGAAAGGGCGGAATCTTTTCGGCCTGAATCTAACGCGTGACGAAATCCGCAGGCAGGGGTATGCGATTTTGGTCGAGGGTTTCCTGGATTTGATTGTCCCCTACCAGTTTGGTATTCGGAATGTGGCAGCAAGTTTGGGCACTGCATTAACAGCTGACCAGGGGAAGCTGTTAGGTCGGTTTGCGCGTAAGGTTGTGGTCAATTATGATGGCGATCGAGCGGGCGTGCAGGCAGCAAAGAAAGCTATCGAAATTCTCCTGGCAGAAGATCTTGAGGTCAAGGTTCTCGTGCTTCCGGACAACTCCGATCCTGATGAATTCATCCGGAAAGCGGGCGTAAGCGAGTACCAGCGGCAGCGTGGCGAGGCACAACCCCACATACAATTCGTGATCGATCAGGCTGTACGTGATCGCAATCTTCTTCGACCTGCTGAGAAGGCCGAGGCGGTTGAGGAAGTGCTTCCGTATGTTCGCGCTGTCCGCAGTCGCATCCAAAAGCGCGAGTATTTTGATATTGCGATGGATTCACTCGGGATTGACAGGGAAAATGTCAATACTTCAGCCTGGCGCCGAGAACTTTGGCAGCACGTACGAAGCGGCGTGCATCGAGAACCGGCAGTACCAAAGAACTTTACCAAACTAGCTGAACCAACAGCAGCAGAACAACGTCTACTCGGTCTGCTATTCGCTAACGAGGAGTTACGTCAGGGAGTATTGCGTATATTGGCGCCTGAAGATTACGAAGACTTGCCGACGGAGGCAATTTTCAAAGCCCTGCTGGAAATGAACCGAGAAGGTATGCAGATCGACTTCGACAGTTTAAGCC
Source organism: Pyrinomonadaceae bacterium (assembly GCA_051006135.1). Lineage (GTDB taxonomy): Bacteria > Acidobacteriota > Blastocatellia > Pyrinomonadales > Pyrinomonadaceae > PSRF01. Next base: position 12,261 of record JBPCIQ010000128.1, read on the forward strand.
GAATGACCGAAGGTGATTCGCGGGCGTCGGAACTCTTACCCAGATTATTAATGAGCGCTTCTCTGCATGCCGAGAACGAGCACTATTCGCCGGAGAAATGCGTTCATACTTTTCGATTGATGAAACTTGAGCATCAAATTGAGGTGTTGAGAGCAGAGTTGACCACGGCCGAACGAGCCGGGGATACCGATACAGTACTTCGGCTTTCCAGTGAGCAAATGGAATTGGCGCGCCGACGAAAAACTCTGCAGCCACGAACGGAAGCTGCGTCAACCGGTATTTAGGGATCTTGTATGGTGATTCCCGATTTCGATTGGAAAAGACGTTCTAACGCTGAATCTCAAGTGCTTATTCCTGATCCACCGGGACAATGGTCCAATTTAAAGGCTACTGGAGCGGATGTCAGTGAGTATTGACGACAAAGATCGGGATGATGTGATGGAGCGTCTGCTGGAATTAGGCGGCGACAAGAAGTATCTGACTTTCGATGACCTTAATCGTGAGTTGCCGGATAATGTCATCTCGCCGGATGACATTGAGGATGTATTACAAAAACTTGAAGGATCAAACATTCCCGTCGCAGATTCTGACGAGCGGCTAATTGAGCAGGCTGCGGTAGTTGTGCCTGATGATGATGATGAGTCACTCGAGGATGACGTTGAACTCGATCTTTCAGCCGGCGCACTTGAGAAGACAAACGATCCCGTTCGTCTCTATCTGCGGGAGATGGGCGTAGTTCCTTTGCTTACACGCGAAGGCGAGGTCGCAATCGCCAAGCGCATCGAGCGCGGACAGCTTAAAACCCAGAAGGCAATCGCCCGTTCTCCACTTGCCGTCAAGGAACTACTGCGGATCGGCGAGGCACTCGAGGCCGGCACTGCAAACATTCGTGAGATTGTGCTCTTCTCCGAGCAAGCTGAACTCACTGGAGATGAGGACAAAGCCGAGGAGTATCGCACTTGGACCATTGAAGGTATTCAAAATATTCGCAAGCTCTACAGACAGGGACTCAAGGAGTTGGACAAACTTCGAGATGAGCAAAAGATCACGCGTGGAAAAAAGAGCAAGAAGCTGATGCGTCTGCGCCGCAAGGTGGCGCGGGTTCGTTTGGAAATAGCGCAGGAGATAGGGCGGTTAAATATGACCGAACGCGCTCGGCAGCGTTTGATCAATGCCATCCGCGCAGTGCAGAAGGAAGTTCGTGAGGCTGAGCGCGAGATCGCAAACTTCACCGAGAAACTGACTAAAAAGCGGATTAAACCCGACGATCAGAAAGAATATAAACGCCGAATTTCCGTCGCCAAAAAACGCCTGGTGCAGATCGAAGACGATCATAACGTTGGCCCGGTGGAAATTAAACGCTCACTACATGCAATCAACATCGGCGAACAGCAAACTGGCCAGGCTAAACGTGAACTGGTCGAGGCCAACCTGCGACTCGTCGTATCCATTGCCAAGAAGTACACGAATCGCGGTTTGCAGTTTCTGGATCTGATCCAGGAAGGCAATATCGGTTTAATGAAGGCAGTCGACAAATTCGAATGGCGGCGTGGCTACAAGTTTTCCACATATGCCACCTGGTGGATTCGCCAGGCGATCACTCGAGCTATCGCTGACCAAGCGCGCACGATTCGAATTCCCGTCCACATGATCGAAACCATAAATAAACTGATCCGCACTTCTCGATCCCTGGTGCAGGAACTGGGTCGCGAACCAACGAGCGAAGAGATCGCTAAGAAAATGGACATTCCGGTGTCGAAGGTGCGAAAAGTCCTAAAGATCGCCCAAGAGCCGATCTCACTCGAAACTCCTATCGGTGAGGAGGAAGATTCGCATCTCGGCGATTTCATCGAAGACAAGTCGATCTTGAATCCTGCCGATGCCGTTGTTGCTTCTAACCTGCGCGAAATCACAGATGAAGTACTAGCCACCCTAACTCCGCGCGAGGAAAAAGTTATCAAGATGCGCTTCGGTCTCGGCAGCAGCGGATCCGAACACACACTTGAAGAGGTAGGCCAACATTTCGCAGTTACACGCGAGCGTATACGCCAAATAGAAGCCAAGGCATTGCGCAAGCTTCGCCACCCTTCTCGTTCTCGCAAACTCAAGGCTTTTCTCGACGGAGCCCAACGATAGATCGCTCAGAAAGCGAACGCAAAAAAAGGGGCTCGGGACGTGGTCCCTGCTCCCTTGGGCGTCTACTTACCCGTTTATCTTCCTACTTAGCCATCAGAAACTGTGAGGTTTTGACGGTCTTATCAAACTCGTATTCGTAGGTGTATCCCGGAAACTCTACTGGTTGCCTAAACTGCACTCTCACTCGCATGCGATTCTCCTCTTGACTGGGCGTGATGACAGCATCGGCGGGAATACCATACTCGGAGGCACTTTTTGCCAGTTGTTCTCTCACCCAGTCGGGCGAACGTCCCAGTGCGCTCGCTGCATCAACGTTGTGCTGCATAAGATCTCTGAAGAGGTAGGCGTTATAGGCAACGGGAATGAACAGATAGCCGCAGTAGGCCAGGAAGCCGATTATTGCTACCACGACCAAAAACTTGAAGCGGGCGCCTCCCCGTTCACCAGTTCTCGTCAAGTTCGCCATACGACATCCCCAGAATTAGTTGGCTTCCTTTAGACATGCGCGCAGGGAAGACCGCAAAACTTGCGGGCGGATCTCTTTCCCATCGACGATCAACGCACGACCAATACGCTCAAGCAAGACCCACTGAATGCGACCGCCAATGCTCTTCTTATCTCGTGACACGGCATTCATGATCGCGCTCTCATTCAAGTCACTCGCCTTGGGCAATGGTCCACATAACCGCACCGCATCGCTAAGCAATTCTAACTCGGATGGGTCAAGCAAGCCTAGACGTTTTGAGATCTCGCCGGCAACGAGCACGCCGTAGCCCACTGCCTCGCCGTGACGAAAACGGCGATATTGCGTGATCGCTTCCAGCGCATGACCTACGGTATGGCCGAAGTTCAATATCCGGCGAGAGCGACGGTCAGAACGTTCTGGTGCCTCACGTTCGTCACCTGCTACGATCGACGCCTTGAAAGCACAATGGGCGCTAATAAGTTCTTCCAGTTTCGGTGAAACCAGGCGCTTTGGATCGCCGTTAAGCTTGGCAAGAAAATCCGTCGTCTGCTCAAAAAGCTTTCGGCTCCCGACAGCGCCTTGTTTAATACTCTCGCACCATCCGGCAACGAGTTCTCGCGGGGGTAAGGTTTGGAGGGTTTCAGTATCTATGATGACAGCGCTTGGCTGATGAAATGCGCCGATAAGATTCTTGCCTTGGGGTAGATTAATGCCGGTCTTACCGCCCACTGATGAATCAATTTGAGCAATTAGCGTGGTCGGCAGCTGAATGAAAGCAATACCACGCAAATAACTGGCGGCAGCAAAGCCGGCCATGTCGCCCACGACGCCCCCTCCCAAAGCCAGCACCGCGTCGGTTCGCTCAAGACCGGTTTGACTCAGAAAAAGTAGCGCCTGCTCAGCCGTGCGCAGAGACTTGAAGCGCTCGCCGTCACCCATGAACCAGGTGGCTACCAGGAAATCATTGGCGCGCAAACTCTCGACCACCGGCGCACCGTATAAGTCGAAAACTTTGCGATTGGAGATGACCGCCACGCGACGAGCAAGCGTGCCGACCGATTGGCGCATGTGATGGCCAATTTCCTGCAGAGTCTTGCGACCGATCTTAATCTCGTATTGCTGTTGTCGTCTTGCTAAGCGAACATGAAGTCGCTGCACTTCTTCTGACTCCCATCATTGTCCAACTTCAGCCTGCGTCCTCAGGCCCAGAGTGTCAATCAGAGCATACCTTGAATGAAGTCAGAAGGCTGCCAGAAAAAGCGAATGGGCGCGACATACGTGGGAGTGCGTCGCGCCCATTCATATTCGTGGTCACTGTCCTCACCCCAGCAACCACTTGAGACGGAGAATGACCACCGTCTCTCTTGCCCCACAATATACATCGCAACGCTCGTGCCGTGCAAGAGAGTTTTTCTTGCCATACGCGCCCTCTGGTTTTCCTATAATTTTCGGAAAACGGCAACAATTAGCACTCATTCGGCTCGCATCGCCTTCGGGAAATGATGAAGTTATTTCGCTACTCGCTATATAAGAATTGCATTGATTGAAGTTGCCTAGCCCTTACCCAGATTACGCCCGATCAGCGCGGCAAGATTCTTTGCAAGTGCCTCGATTTCGCTTTGACTCTCGCCCTCGATCATAACGCGCGCCAAGGGTTCAGTTCCTGAGTAACGCAACAGCAATCTCCCCCGGTCACCGAGCCGCGACTCTGTTTCTCTTACAAGTTTTTGAATCGATTCAACGTCGGCAAAAGGTCGTTTCTCCAGCACCTCGACGTTCACCAATATCTGCGGATAGCGTTCAAATCCCCCTGTCAGTTCGGGTAACGATTGCCGCTGCTCTGACATCGCCCGGAGCAGGCAGATCGTTGTAATCATACCGTCGCCGGCGAGGCTTAACCTGGGAAAGATAATGTGCCCGGACTGTTCTCCACCCAGGCTCGCGGCGCTTCGTATTAATTCATCCAGAACGTACTTATCACCCACATCCGTGCGCACTATACTCATCCCCCGCGAACGTAAAGCGATTTCCAGGCCAATATTGCTCATCACCGTAGCTACGACCACGCCGTTGTTCAGTTCAGAGCGGGCATGAAGGTAGTTGGCCAACACCCACAGCGTGCCGTCTCCGTCTACGTAGCGCCCTTTGGCGTCGACAAACAAGGATCGGTCTGCATCTCCATCGAACGCGACACCGAGGTCCGCCTTTTCTGCAATCACCTTCTGCTGCAGGCTTTCAATGTGCAACGATCCGCAGTCACGATTAATATTGCGACCATCCGGAATGTTGTTAGTAGCAATCACGTGGGCGCCAAGTCGCTCAAACAGACTGGGAGCCAAATGAGAAGCCGCGCCGTTTGCACAGTCGAGCACGAGGCGAAAGTTTTTGAGCAATAATCCTTTACCAATTTCGTTGGCAAGAAAATCCAGATAGCGAGTACGCAACTGAGGCCCCAGGTCGCCGGGGTTTTGACTCTTTCCTTTTTCAGTCTTCCATCTACGTTCATCAGGCGAAGCAAAAATATCAGATTCAATAAGACGTTCAGTCTCATCGTCGAGTTTGCGTCCCGAAGGCGCGAATATCTTGACCCCGTTGTCCTCATATGGATTGTGAGAAGCGCTAATGACAACGCCTGCATCAGCATCGAGAGTTCTCGCAAGGTAGGCAACTCCCGGCGTAGTAATCACGCCAGCTGATTTGCATTCGGCGCCTCCGGCTGTTGCTCCGTCAACCAATGCCTGTTCAAGCTCTGGACCTGACTCCCGGGTATCTCTGCCAATAACGATCACTGGTGGATGTCCTAGAGTTTCCTGAAGATGAACAGCCAATGAGGTCCCCAGTGTGCGAATCGTTGCGGCATCAAGGGGAAAGTGACCTGCCGGGCCACGCACACCATCAGTGCCAAAGAGTTTTCTTCTCGGAGAGGTAGACATTGGTAGAAGCTAACGAGCTTATCTGTTTACTGAGAATTTCGCAGGCTTGATTGAGAGTACCTTGATCCGGTTCTTAAATGAGGGTGGAAGATCAAGGCGCGCAACGCTGGCACCGCTGTTTGAAACGTCAACCACAACCTTGACGTCTTCCTTTCGCAACTGCTCGATCACAGACGAGGGTCCCGATAGAATAACACTCGCAGTCTCCGGCTTGATCCCCGCCCCCGTATTAGAAAGCGCCGGAACACCGCTGAAGCTCTTCTCTGCGCTTCGCTCGCCTATCTCGACAACCACATCTACGTTTTCATCCAATAAATCAATTTTCTGATCCGGAATGTCGATCGGCACTCGCGAGGACGTAAAGCCTTCTTTCTTACCTTCAATTGAAATGGCTTCCGTCGGCGCTCTCTGCAATACCTCGATGCGACTCGCCGGTCCGCGGACTCTCACGGTAGGCTGCACCGGTTTGGCGCCGTAAACTTCATAACCCGCCGCCACTTTGCCCTCGAGCTTCACCTCAATTTCCAGTTGACGCTCAACGCGAGGCTCGAGCCGAACCGGAATCGTGCTTGGCTGGAAGGATTCGATCACCACACCCGGTGGAAGTGTCATCTTGACGCGATCGACAGACAGACGAACGACGCGATCGCCGGGTCTGTGATCGCTCAGGTCGACCGTTGCCACCAGGTCGGGCGTGCTGAGACTGCTGAGTTTGCTCCTGCTGCCGGTCAAGAATGCATCGACACTTTTGGGTGGCTCATTGCTGATATCCAAATCAGGTGGCCGAATAAAATTGAGCCGCACTCCGGTTCGAATCGTCTCCGGCTGGTTCTGACCCGTCACTGCCAGCCAGAGAACCAGAGTCATCGCTAACGCGACCAGCTTCAAACCCCAGTCCTGGATAAATACCCTTCGCGCCCATCGTTCGACGGCGCTCGGTCGGCGAGGCGTCTCTACTAAGACAGAATCATCAATGTCCTGAAAAGGCATAAGAGCTTGGGATTTTTGATTATCGATTTGCGATTTCCACGCTTCCCGGCCTCCGGATCTAGGAAACCCGTAAATCCAATTGAAAATCAAAAATCAAAAATCTCAGATTCAGATCGACGCCACCTCTTTGGTTTCGACCTCTGGTTCCGCCAGTTTATTCTGTTCCAACGTTTTGTCGCGCTTGGGGGGAACCTCGAGTGCCTGGAAGATTGCGGCGCGCAGCTTAGTGGCATCAAGTCCGCGCTTTATTTGGCCGCCCTGAATAAAAGATATCACGCCCGTTTCTTCAGAAACTACTACCGCGACGGCGTCCGTGTCTTCTGTGACGCCGATGGCAGCGCGGTGCCTCGTGCCCAGATCTCTGGAGAGGCGCGGGTTCAGCGTCAGTGGCAGAAAGCAAGAAGCTGCGGCGATGCGATGGCGTCGGACAACGACGGCGCCATCGTGGAGCGGTGCGGCCGGATTGAAGATACTGACCAGAAGATCGTAGCTCAGTTCGGCATCAAGCTTCACTCCGCCATCGGTCACATTCTTCAATCCCACGTTGCGCTCGATCACGACTAATGCGCCCGTCTTCGTCGAAGCCAGGGTGGTAGCGGCGAGCACGATTTCGTCATAAACCCCTTCACCAAACTGTCCCCTATAACTGCGGGTGAACGGCATGCGAAATCGGTTACCAAAAGTGATGAGGGCCTGTCTGATCTCCGATTGGAAGAGTACGATAATCGCTATTCCGGTGTAGAGCAGGGCACCGCGCAAGACAAAAGCAAGAGTTACGAGGTCGCCTTTGAGGGCTATCCAGTAAAGGAGGGCAAAAGCTCCTATCCCCGCGGCAATAGGAACGG
>JBPCIQ010000129.1:0-4073 GCA_051006135.1 Pyrinomonadaceae bacterium
ATGCGCTGTTGGCAAGCTTGAACAATGGGACTGCGTCGCGCGCCTCGGTGTTGCGGCAGGTGGCCGACAACACCCTCTTCCGGCAGCGGCAATTCAACTCGGCTTTCGTGCTGATGCAGTACATCGGCTATCTGCGACGAGATCCCGACCCGGGTGGTTTTGCCTTCTGGCTGAATATCCTGAACACCACCGGAAACTTCCGCTCGATGGTCTGCGCCTTCATCACATCGGCGGAATACCAGGCTCGCTTTGGCTCAGTGCGCACACGTACTGACGCCGTGTGTGCCACGATTGGCCCTTGAAGCAGTAACGCACGGTAGTGCTCTGCTCCAAACAGAGCACTACCCGGCTTTGGCACGGTCAATGACGTACGCGATCCTCGTATCCTGCAGATGGTTGCGAGGTTCGTGTTTTAAGGAACTGACTATTGGAACGCTGGCATTTTGATCCTTGCAAGGCTGAAGGTTTCAGATGCCAGATGTGAAATCAGCAACGGCGGTAGATCTTCTACCGCCGTTCGCCTCTTTTGTCGGCCATTAAGTCCGATTCGGAGGTGCTTACCTCATTCTGCTACACGTTACCTAGTCGTATTTACCGACGTTTTCCGCCGTCAAAGCAACCTAATCAGAATCCTTGCCGCGTTGTGACAGGCTTTAAAATTCATTGCTTTGCTTTATGCTCGTATCATGGTCAGCAGCATCTTGAATCTGGTCGTCGCTCTCACCGCGTGCGGAATGTTTGCCGGAAGCGTGATCGTCTCCGCTGATCTCACACTGTAAGATTTGCCAGCAATCTCCACCTCTGCCTCGCCGTCCACCACAAAGACCAGCGCCTCGAAGGGAGCGGTGTGCTCGCTCAAGCCTTCTCCCTCGTCAAAGGCAAAAAGAGTGACGGTACCACCTGTGTTCTTCAACAACACGCGGCTCACGATTGAGCCGTCCTGGTATTGTAGTTGCTCACCGAGAGGTTTCACCTCAGGGCTCACTGTCTGTGTCTGCTTATTGTCACTCATAGTATCTGCTCCCGATCCTTAGAACTGATAAAAGCTTGCCTACTGCTTGACTGCCAGAAGTGCAATCGCAGCGAGGAGCTTGCGATTGCGCCTGAAGGTTCTCCTCATCTCGAATACTCTGCGCCGCGCCTCGCCGTCTCTGAGCACATTAAGGACGAACCGTAGCTGCCGACGATCTTCGCCGCAGCCTCGTCGCGCTCGACAGCCGTGTAGGATGACGGCGCAAGCGCGAGCGTCAGACGTGCGGTCGTGCCCATGCCGGGCGCAAACTCAATCACTTCATCTGCGGGCCTGATGGCAAGGCGTTTGAGCATAAGGTGCGTTAATTCCATGCCGCCCGGCCGCAGGACGCGCTTGCCCAGCCGGGCCAGCACCCAGTGGCCCGGCATCTTCTCAGTCTTCAGCCCTTCGCCGGGTCGCGCCTGCGTTGTTGAAGTTTCCATGATTTTTATATCCAGAACATCGAATAGCTAAACGACCTCTGCTACCGCTGGAACGCTTGCTGTTATTGTTTCAGGACGTTGCCACATTAGGTTGAGTGCGAAATAAACGAACGAGATTGCGCCCAGGGCGAATATTGTGTCGCCAATCATTCGCATCCAGCGCAGAGTTTGCATCAGATCTGTCTGCATGAATTCGGAACTCCGCGCCGACCAGTAGCCGACCGAAACGATTGATACGTTTGCATCAAACCAACCGGCAGCAGACTCAAGACGATCTCTAACATCAAACTAATATTGATGGCCCAGAACCCGAACCAGATCGGTCGTTCCTTCCACTTGAGTTCAGGGTTCATCGCCCGCAGACAAAACAGCATTAGTCCCAATCCGAGCGTGCCGTAAACACCGTAAAGAGCACCGTGCGCGTGCACCGCCGTCGTGTTCAAGCCCTGCATGTAATGAATGAAGAGGAACATCCCGATTTGTTTTGGGCAATTAGAGGTGGGGGAGGGAACCTCGGCATCGCGACGTCATTTGAATACGAGCTTCATCCTGTGGGGCCAACGATCACGGGCGGACTGGTCGCGCATCCGTTTGAACGCGCTCGCGATGTGCTTAGGTTCTTTCGCGATACCACGGCATCACTGCCCGACGAGCTCACTGTTTTTGGTGGACTAATTCATTCGCCTGACGGAGAAAAGCTGTCGGCGATGGTCGCGTGTCACTGTGGCTCGCCTGAAGATGGTGAAAACGCGATGCGCCCACTCAAGGAATTCGGCTCGCCGCTGATGGATACGATTGGTCTCATCTCTTACAGTGACCTCAACAGCATGCTAGACGCCGGCTATCCTGCTGGGGCCCTGAACTATTGGAAATCGAGCTTCCTCGAGGAATTGAGCGACGGTGCGATCGACGCAATGATCGAGTGTTTCGGGGCCTGTCCCACACCGATGGGGCAGATGCTGCTTGAACATTTCCATGGCGCTGCAACCCGTATCGGCGTCAGCGACACGGCTTTTCCGCACCGCGCCGACGGCTACAATCTTCTTGTAATCTCGCAATGGATGGAGCCTGCAGCGAATGATCGGTGCAGAGCCTGGGCGAGGCAAAGTTATGGCCAGATGGAGCCGTTTGTCGGCCCAGGGAGGTATGTGAATTACCTGGGTGATGATGAGCCTGGCGATCCGGCCGTTGCCGCGTATGGTCCAAACTACAGTCGGCTTCAGGAGATCAAGACTAAGTACGCCCCAACCAACTTCTTTCACATGAACCAGAACATTCGCCCGACGCCGCAAGGCTAGTGTTGATCGATAAGAGGTAGGTCCTAGATCTTCATAACGAGCTCAACAAGTCGAAGTAACTGAGAAATCTGGCGTCCCGTACGGGAGTCGAACCCGTGTCGCCGCCGTGAAAGAGAAACAGCTACTGTAATTCAATAGAACTTCGCGGCATGGATCGCACTTTATCGCACTTGAAGGACTCACGGGAACGCTTATTGGACTCTTAATGGACTCGCGTCGTCGTGGCTGTCGAGTGCGGGCCGCGATCGTCATTGCGTCTCCGCGAGTGTCGTAAACGGTAAGAATGTTTGGATGGTTGAGCGCCGACGCGGCCTTTGCCTCCTGCTCGAACCGCCGCAGCCTGTCTTCGTCGCTAGAGACGGAAGCTGGCAGCAGTTTGATAGCGACTTCGCGATCAAGTCTCGTGTCTCGCGCGCGATAAACTTCTCCCATTCCGCCCGCGCCGATTTTCGAGACGAGGCGGTAGTGCGAGAGAGTGGTGTCGGGCAGCAGCTCTTTCATTTATCTTTTCATCTGTCCCAATTTTGCCCTGTTATTCCCTATCCGGTCGCGCAGTCTATGGTTGTAATGCTCTCTGAACGATCAGCGTGTCCACGTACTGCACAAACCTGACGGCTTTCCCCTCCCGCACCTTCCAGACGTGGGCGAAGTTTGCCCGAAAGCTCTTGCCCGTAGCCTTGTACGTCCCGCTGTACTTGCCCAGAACGACTACCGTATCTCCGCCGTCAATGAATTCGTCGGGCCCGGCAGCAAAACCTTCCCACTCCGTGCCGAGCCGCATGAAAACGCCTTCCAGCACGGCGTTGGGGCCGACGTAGGTTCCGCCGTAGGGGAATCCTTCGGCTTCCGTCCACTCAATGTCGGGGCTTAAAAAGCCCAGCACTCTCGAAATGTCACCTTTGGCAAATGCATCATAAACACTTTGAACTGAATTGAGATTGCCCATCCGTTTTTTCCTTTCGTCGTTTGCTGCTTCAAGTCCAGACGGATCTAAAACTTTCCACTGTCCACATCAGGGATGAACTGGATCAGCGCCCTCGGCCTAGCCCTTCGATCATCGAAACCGCGCCGAGTTTGTTTATGATCTGGTTGTCGCTGCTATCTGATCGCGATTGGGTTGATGATCGCCTGCACCCCGCCGGTGATGCGTGCGGGGCCGAGGGTGAACAGGAATTCCCACGCCTGATCCTTGACCATCTCTTCGGTATTCATATTTTCGAGGATGTGAATGCCGTTGAGCGCGAGAAGGATCTGATGCACTTCGGATATGCCCGCGCCCATTTCGAAGGGGACTACTTCAAAGTTCGGCGTGTCCGTTCC
>JBPCIQ010000130.1:0-5087 GCA_051006135.1 Pyrinomonadaceae bacterium
CCCTAAATACATGAGTTTCTTCGTTTCGCTTTTTAGTCCAGATTCGCGTTCATTCGCGTTAATCTGCGGCTAATTTCACGCTTTCCCTACTGACTTCCAAATGAACCAACTAGCGCCGGTGTGGTAGATAGTCTTCTCAGAACTTTTCCAGCAGCATAAGAATACCGATGACAATGAAGGCGAGCGCAGCCACACGCTTGACCCAATTGAGCGGAATGTAATCGCCGAGCAGAGAACCGACCAACACGCCGATCGCGGACACTGCCGTCAACGCGAGCGCGGAACCAATGAAAACGGTCCAGGGTCTTTTCGACTGCGCAGCCATCGTCATTGTTGCCAGTTGAGTCTTGTCACCCATCTCGGCCAGAAATATCACCCCAAACGTGGTTAGGAAAACGCGCCAATCCATTGTCAGTTTCTCTCCTTCACTCTGGAATCGTGATCACCTCGCCATTCATTCTCGTTTCATTGGGCCAGCTACTCTACTACTTCAAAATCAATCCATTGTGTTGCGACGCGTGGTTTTGTGCCTATTGTAGCTCTTTCAGAATTCTTGCGCGCGGCGATATTGCACGGTCCATATCTATCATGCCTTCACGACCGCCTTTTTTGATCAATGTATTCTCCGCGTTGGATCACTCTTTCACACAGGCTACTTAACGTCGCCCGGATTTATTTGCATTGGTGCTTTCTTATCTCACGTCTTACAATTTAATGTTCATGCTGGTTTGTTATAGCGGGCACCCACGCGGGATGCCCCGTGGGGCTGGTTATGTTTCCTTCTGATCATCAGGAAATGGCGCAGACAACCGACGACTTTCTCGGCACAGAAAGATTCAAGATTCGCCGCCGACTCGGATCCGGCGGCATGGGTGTGGTCTATGAAGCCCATGATCGAGAAACAGACAAAGTGGTGGCACTCAAAGCCCTCACTAACACTGAAGCAGCACATATCTCGCGTTTTAGAAATGAATTTCGCGCGTTAGCGGATGTTTCTCATCCCAACCTTGTGGCGCTTTACGAATTCATGTCGGATGGAGACTATTGGTTTTTCACAATGGAGTTGGTTCGGGGCGTAAATTTTCTCCAGTATGTGCGCCCTGGTTACAACCCCAACCACACTCATTTTTCCATGACTCCGACGTTAATTCAGTCTATCGGCGAAAGTAATCAAGAGTTGGAGGCTCTGGTGGATTACGAAGCCGTAACTCAGCAACTGGATCCATCCACGGTTGACTCGTTCGAAGAGCTAGCGCCGCCAATGGACCTGTCGCGGACCTCAACGCTGGACCTTGACCGCCTTGGCAAAGCCCTGAGACAGCTGGCCGAAGGTCTCCATGGACTTCATGAAACGGGAAAGCTCCACCGGGACATCAAGCCGTCAAATGTTTTAGTAAGCAAAGAAGGGCGAGTGGTCATTCTCGATTTCGGTCTCGTCACGGAAGTAGAAGCCAAAGGACCCGAGAACATTAATCTAGCAGGCACGCCAGACTACATGTCTCCAGAACAAGGCTCACAGATTCCAGTCTCCCGGGCCAGCGATTGGTACAGCGTTGGTGTGATGCTCTACCAGGCCCTTACAGGCCGCTTGCCTTTTGCGGGCAAGTTTTACGAAGTAATGATTAACAAGCAGAGCGCGGATCCTCCAGCACCCGCGGAACTCACTCGCGACGTACCTCCAGAGCTTAACGACCTTTGTGTCAAACTGCTGCGGCGCGATCCTGAGCAGCGCCCCTCGGGTCGTGAGGTTTTGCGCACTCTCGGACACGGCAATACCGGTCCCTTAAGCATACCGTTAACGCCGGCGACGATTTCATCATCCCTTCAAACCGCGCCATTCATCGGCCGTGAAACTCAAGTTCAGGAACTCACTGACGCCTTTACCGCTACGCGCCGCGGTCAAACGACGACCGTCTACGTTCATGGCAGTTCGGGCATGGGCAAAACCGCCCTGGTGCGGCATTTTCTTGACGACCTGCCAGATCGGGAAAGTGATGTAGTAATTCTCGAAGGGCGGTGCTATGAACGGGAATCGGTTCCCTATAAAGCCCTTGACGGCGTTGTCGATAGCTTGACTAAGTATCTGCTGGCACTACCCGAGGGGAAGACAGAGGAACTGATGCCGCGCGACGTACACGCTCTCGCTCGCCTTTTTCCAGTGATGCTGCAGGTTTACTCCGTCTTCAACGCTCCCCAGCGCGAACAAGAGATTCCCGATCCATTCATATTAAGACGTCGCGCTTTTGCCGCCCTGCGCGAGCTTCTCCAGCGCATCTCAGACCGGCAACCGCTCGTGCTCTACATCGATGATCTGCAGTGGTCCGATGCCGACAGCACGTCTCTGCTGGAGGATCTCCTTCGCCCGCCCGACGCGCCGCCACTCCTGCTGCTGGCAAGTTTTCGCAGTGAAGAGATTGAGACGAAACCCTTTCTCAGGTCGCTGCTCGCGAATACGGGCCGCGATGATTGCCGGGAGTTGCGCGTAACCCCTTTGACCAAAGACGAGGCTCGTGAACTCGCTAACAACTTGCTGGCCTCGAGTGTTCCGGCGAATGAGTCCGTGATTGGGTCGATTGTGCGGGAGGCACGAGGAAATCCCTTCCTGCTGGAGCAGCTTGCACGCTACGCCGCCACCACTGATCAGACGGCAACTACTGGCATCAGCCTTGGTGTGATGCTGGTTTCACGGCTGCGCCATCTACCACCGGGCACGCGGCAATTCGTCAACGCGCTCGCCGTTGCCGGTCGGCCTATCAGTCAGGAAGTTGCCTATCAGGCAGCCGGATTAACCGGTGACGAGCTTCCGTTAGTGAGTTCTCTGCGGGCCGCGCAATTCCTGCGGAGCGGTGGTTCAGATCGAACAGTCGAGCTTTATCACGATCGCATTCGGGAAACAATTGCGTCCCAGCTCGATCAAGCAAGCGTTAGGCAAATCCACCGGCGTCTGGCCCATACCCTCGAGGCCCGCGGCATTGACGACCCGGAAGCTCTCTTCGAACACTACCTGGGTGCGGGTGAACGAGTGAGAGCCGCAACGCATGCGGCAGTCGCCGCGAAGAAAGCAGCCGGGGCGTTGGCCTTTGATCACGCTGCAGCCTTCTATCGTCGCGTCCTCGAGCTTGCTCCGGTAAGCGGCGCGGAACTCATTGATATAAAGCGAGGTCTCGCTGAGTCTTTGGTGAATGCAGGTCGTCCCGCAGAGGCCGCGCAGGCTTACCTCGACGTCGCTCAGGACACAACGGCAGCGCACAGTCTCCACTTTAAGCGGCGCGCTGCGGAACAGCTGCTCATGGGCGGGCACATTAAGGAAGGGCTGGAAGTGCTTCGGTCGGTGCTCTCAGCTGTCGGGATTACACTGCCCGCCGGTCCTAAACGAGCGTTGCTTTCCTTGTTTCTGAAGAGAATGCAGATTCGCCTGCGTGGACTCAATTTCACTGAGAGAGAGGCCAGCGAGATTTCGGAAGGGGACCTCTTTCGTATCGATCTCTGCTGGACTGTCGCGGCCGGTCTGGGTGCAGTGGACCTGATCCGTGGCGCGGATTTTCAATGCCGCCATCTACTGCTAGCGCTGCGTGCTGGTGAACCCTTCCGGGTCGCGCGCGCGATGTCTTTTGAAGCAGCGCAGACAGCTTCGCGAGGGAGTCCGACCCGAAAGCGTGCCGTGGAGATTTCCCGGCGAGCCGAGGAGTTGGCCCAAAAGGTCGGCCACCCACATGCTATCGGACTTTCGATCTGGGCCAGTGGAGTCACTGCTTATCTCGTTGGACATTGGAAGCAAGCAGCAGAACTGAGCGAGCGAGCGGCGGAGGTTTTGCGCGATCAATGCACGGGTGTGACCTGGGAATTGACAATGGCCAACCGGTTCATGCTCAGTGCCCTGCTGTACCTCGGCGACATTGCTGAAGTTTCGCGGCGCGTTCCTGTCCTACTCGCAGCCGCTCTGGAACAAGGTAATCTCTTCGCCGCCACAGATCTCCGTACGCGGCTAAACTTGATCTGGCTGGCGGCCGATGATCCCAACCGGGCCCGCGCTGAAGTGATCCAGGCCCTAAAAGCCTGGCCGCACTCAGGTTTCCATCTTCAGCACTACTCGTCAATGCTCGCGCTGGCGCAAATAGAACTCTACACAGGCGATGCTGAGGTAGCCTGGAAACACATCCGGGGCCAATGGAAAGCCCTGGAAAACTCTATGCTGCTTCGCTTCCAGGTCTTGAGAATTGAAGCCATGCACCTGCAGGCACGCGCCGCCCTCGCTTCAGCGCTAAGCAGCAACGAGCGAGGTGCTCGGCACAAGATCGCCGCCCGCATGGCGCAGCGAATCGCGAATGAGAATGTCGCGTGGGCCGCTCCTTTCGTGAGCCTCGTGCGCGCGGGCTTAGCCCATCAACAGGGTGACAGCTCGATAGTCACGGGACTTCTCTCGGAGGCCGTTGATGGTTTTGACCGAGCAGATATTGACCTCTACGCCGCAGCCACAAGGCGGCGATTAGGCGAAGCACTTGGTGACGATCGTGGTCGTCAACTTATTGCCCAAGCCGATGCCTGGATGCGAAATCAGAAAATCAAAAACACCGCCGCCATAACGCGCATGCTGGCCCCCGGGTTTGATTGAAGCAACATTTGAGCCGTATGGACACATTGAAAACTTTAACCTACGAAGTGACCGGCCGCGTTGGGCGGATCACGCTAAACCGGCCCGAGCGAGGTAACGGAATCACGCTAGAGATGCCGGCCGAGTTAGCCGCGTGCGTCGAGCGCGCCAACCTTGATCCAGCCGTTCATGTGATTGCCCTGGCCGGCAACGGCAACGGCTTCTGCGGTGGTTATGATCTGGTCGTCACTGCGGAGCAGCGGCCCGGCCTGGAACAGGGTTTGACGAGCTGGCCCAGCGGCTCACCCATGGACCTGAAGATCCAATTGGCAAATCATGATCCCGACGAGACTTGGGACCCCATACTGGACTACGCAATGATGAGCCGAAATGTGCGTGGCTTTATGAGCCTCTTTCACAGCGACAAGCCAGTGCTCTGTAAAGTACACGGTTTCTGCGTGGCAGGCGGTACTGACATGGCGCTCTGTTCCGATCT
>JBPCIQ010000131.1:0-35992 GCA_051006135.1 Pyrinomonadaceae bacterium
GTTGTCGACCACATACCTTACCGACAGAACGTCGAAGTAACCCCCTATCCAAAGGCCGGCGATCCGAATCCAGTGGTGCAGCTTGGCGTAATCAACGCCGCGGGCGGGCCGACGCGCTGGATGGATACATACAAGTACCAGCCGAGCGACTTTTTGATAGTGCGGGTTTCGTGGACTCCCGACAGCCAGAAGGTTGTTTATCAGGCGCAGAATCGAGAGCAGACGTTCCTCGATCTGAATTTCGCGGACGCGAAGGACGGAAAGTCAACCACTGTCGTGCGTGAGACATCGAAGGCCTGGGTTGAAGTAATCGACAATCCACATTGGCTGAAGGATGGGACCTTTCTATGGGAAAGCACTCGCAACGGTTGGCGGCATCTTTATCACTACGGTCAGGACGGAAGACTTATACGCCAGGTTACGGATGGCAAATGGGAAGTGCGCTCGCTGGAAAGTGTGGATGAAGATAAGGGAGTCGCTTTTCTTACTACCACTGAGCACAGCCACATTGCGCCGCAGCCCTATCGAATAAAGCTCGACGGCACGGGACTCACCAGACTGACAACCACCGACGGTTCTCATCGAATCGTTGTTAGTCCGACCTATAGTCACTTTGTAGACTTTTGGAGTGACGTTAACACTCCGACCCAGACGCGTCTTTACGATACTGATGCAAAGCTCGTACGCGTTATCGCCGAAAACAAAGTCGACGCGCTCAGGCAGTACAAGCTGGGCAAGGCAGAGTTGCTCCAGGTTAAAGCGCGGGATGGGTTTGTGATGGAAGCGATGATGATCAAGCCCCCTGCCTTCGATCCAGGAAAGAAGTATCCCGTAATGTCCTTCACCTATGGCGGACCGCATTCGCCCCAGGTGAGAAATGGCTGGGGAGGAGCAACTTCATTGTGGTATCAGGCGCTGGCGCAGAAAGGGTACATCATCTGGGTTTGCGATAATCGCACTGCCAGTGGCAAGGGTGAAGAATCGGCGTGGCCCGTCTACCGGAATTTCGGCGAACTTGAATTGCGCGATCTCGAGGACGGAGTCGCCTGGCTGAAGAGCCAGCCCTATATCGATGGCTCGCGGATTGGCATTTCCGGCTGGAGCTATGGCGGTTTTATGACTAGTTATGCTTTGACCCATAGCAAGAGTTTCAAGCTCGGAATAGCGGGCGGGACCGTTGCCGATTGGCGTGATTACGACACTATTTACACCGAACGCTATATGGGAACGCCACAAAACAATCCGGACGGTTACAAGCGAAGCTCACCGGTTCATGCGGCAAAAGACCTGCACGGCAAACTGCTGCTGGTTCATGGCGCTATTGACGATAACGTGCACATGCAGAACACGGTCCAGTTTGTCTATGAGCTGCAAAAGGCGGGGAAGCAATTTGAGTTGATGATCTATCCCAAGTCGCGCCACGGTGTGACCGATCCGCTACTTGTGAAGCACATGCGTACCATGATGACGGATTTCATTGTCGCCAATCTGTAGAGAACGAGAGCTAACCACGCCAAATCGTTAGCTCTCCGTAGAAAATTTACAGGTCCGGAAGGGTGGCTTGCCCCCGCTGATCCGCAACCACTCACCTCCGATGGTTAGCTTTTTCCTAATCTCTTTCCCCAATCAGCGCGCTTAGTAGTAAAATCCGAGCGAATTCTCTCACATTCTTAGATCCTCATGGCTCGCAAGTGGTCCAATCAGAATCTGCCTGGTGCTCTTCACTTTGTCACTGGAAATGTGATTAACCGCATTCCAGTCTGCAGCCAGGATTCCTGTTGCCACGGCTTCTTCGATATTCTCGCCGATCTTCGGGACGAGTGGCCCTGCAAGCTGATTGCCTATGTGCTCATGCCGGACCACATTCATCTGATTGTCAATCCTTGTGACGGCGACATCAAAGGCTTTATGGGCGCGCTGAAGAGTCGCACGGCCAAGCGCCTGGTCGAGATCACCGCTGACAATCGTTTTGTCCGTGAATTCCCGGATGCCGACGGCTCCGCACCTCAAGTCTGGCAGGAAAGCTTTAAAGCGCAGCCGCTTTGGAGCGCATGGATGATCTGGCAAAAGATCAATTACATCCATAACAATCCAGTTAACGCAGGTCTGGTAACTTCCGCGAAGAACTATCGATGGTCTAGCTTCCGCGCCTTTTACCTGAATTCCACTGAGCCGCTGGCGATCGATCAGGATTGGTGGTGGCCAGATGATTCAGAGAAGTTGTCGAAGGCGATGAAGGCATTGGGTTGGAGAGCTTTTGAAAAGAGAAGCTAACATTTGTGAGGTGATCCTTGAGTTGGCTCTAGTCCTGTGAAATGACTCTTGCGAATGAGCGGGGGCAAGCCACCCTTCCAGACCTGTAAATTTGCTAGAGGAGAGTTAACGATTGGAGGTCGGTGGTCGCGGATCCAGACCGGTAAATTTGCTACGAAGAGCTAAGAGCTTTAGAGCTTTAGAAAATTCGCCAGCAGCCTCTTGCCACAACTCGTGAGGATCGATTCCGGATGAAACTGTACCCCTTCAACCTTCATTTCGCGATGACGCAGTCCCATGATGATGTTGTCGGGAGTAAACGCGGAGACCTCGAGAACTTCCGGCAGTGATTCGCGCTCCACGATCAAGGAATGATAGCGACCAGCCATGAAGTGGTCTTCCAGCCCCGTGAAGATTGTTCGGCCATCGTGACATACCTCTGACGACTTGCCATGCATGAGCACCGGCGACCGCACAACCTTGCCGCCGAATGCCTGCGCGATCGCTTGATGGCCCAAACAGACGCCAAGAATGGGTACGCGCCCGGCAAGTTGTTCGACAAGTTCCAGCGAAACGCCGGCGTCGTTTGGCGTGCCAGGCCCGGGTGAGATAACAATTCTGGCGGGATTCATCGATTCAATCTCAGCGACTGTTACTTGATCGTTGCGCCGCACCTCGACACTCTCACCCATCTCGCCAAGATACTGAACAAGGTTGTAAGTGAAGGAATCGTAGTTGTCGATTACTAAGAGCATTTGATTCCGCTTAATTGGGGCAGTGCGTGACGATAGCGCGGTTGATGCGAACCGGTTTGACTGGTTTATCACCGTCTGTCTGGGCAGCGTTTATTGAATCAGCGATTTCTAACCCACGACGGACCCTGCCGAATGCGGCAAACTTCCCGTTCAGATGAGGCCCTTCGCCGACCAGTATGAAAAAATGGGTGCTGGCGCTATTCGGTTCATCCGCCCGGGCCATGGAAACTATTCCTCTGACGTGCTTCACGAGTCCAGGCTCATCAGGAAGCTTACGCTGAGCGCGTTTTGAGAGCTCAACTCCCCACTTCTCACTGGTGGAAAGATTTCCACCCTGAATAACAAAGTTCTTAATCACACGGCTGAACGTCGTTGTGTCCATCGCTCCTGTTGCAGCGAGATTCAAAAAGTTTCGCACGCTCTCAGGCGCGACTTCGGGCATCATCTCGATTTCGATTAGACCTGCTTCTGTTTCAAGGCTAACGCATTGCGCGGCCATCTTTTCGACAGACGCTCCGTCAAAAGGCTCCGTCGCAAGCGTGGGAACTTCTGCTGTCCTGGCGTTGGCTTTCTTCGGGACATCTGTAGAAGTTTCCGGGCTCTGAGTGGGATTTTGGGCGGAAGCAGCCAGGGACAGCGACAGCACACAGCTTGCAGCGACTAAACTGAGTACCGAGTTACTGAGACGACTAAGCAGCGCCATTTGGTACGTTCTCCGTCATCTTCATGTAATCACAATCCATCATCTTCTTTTTTCGCCTTGAACCCGACAAGAATGCCGATTAAGCGAGATGTTATCAGAACCGGGCGGTGCCGTTAACCGCCCAGTTTGGCTAATCGAAACCCCGGGCGTTGACGCTACCGCAAGTCCAGCCGGGGTAAACCGCCCTTCCTTACCTGAGAAGTGATTGAGGTTGAGAGGTGATTTGCAGTTGAGTGCCACTGACAACTAACCACTGACAACTGACTGTCCGCTGGAATAAGATTGGTCAACGTCCGCGCTATCTTTGTATGATGCACGCATGAAAACATATTATCCCCCCATCGCACCGTTCAATACGGGAAGGCTAAGGGTGTCGCCCGTTCACGAACTCTACTACGAGCAGGTGGGCAATCCGGAAGGACAGCCGGCGGTATTTCTTCACGGTGGCCCGGGCGGCGGTCTTGTGCCTGAGTACCGCCGGTTCTTCGACCCGAAAGTTTACCGTGTGGTGCTTTTCGATCAACGCGGCTCGGGCCAGAGTACGCCGCACGCCAACCTCGAAGACAACACAACGTGGCACCTGGTCGAAGACATCGAACGGCTACGCGAACACCTGGGTATTGACCGCTGGCTTGTGTTTGGCGGTTCATGGGGCAGCACGCTGTCACTCACATATGCGCAGTTGCATCCTGAACAAGTCACCGCGTTGGTGCTCCGCGGAATCTTTCTTTGCCGCCCGAGGGAGATTCGTTGGTTCTACCAGGAAGGCGAAGGGGCGAGCGCGATTTTCCCGGACACGTGGGAAGAGTATGTGCGCGTGATTCCGAAATCTGAACGCGGCGACATGCTGAGCGCATATCACAAGCGGTTGATGAGCGATGACGAGGCCGTGCGTCTTGAAGCAGCCCGAGCGTGGTCAATCTGGGAAGGCAGCACCTCAAAACTCTTTCCCGATCCGAATTTGGTAGAGCACTACGCTGAACCGCACACTGCTCTCGCACTGGCTAGGATAGAGTGCCACTATTTCGTAAACAACATCTTCTTCGAAAGCGATAACTATCTGATCGAAAACATAAAGAAGATTCGACACATCCCCACCGTGATCATACAGGGCCGCTACGACATTGTATGTCCGATCATGAGTGCGTGGGACCTTCACCGGGCCTGGCCGGAAGCCGTCTTGCAAATCATCCCCGATGCCGGCCATTCAGCCACCGAGCCCGGCATCATAAACGCGCTCGTGGACGCCACCGACCGCTTTCGCAAGGTGTGATGTAGGGACGTCCCTCCGTGGGCGCCCTCGAGCCGCACAAGGATCCTTGGGCAGAAGTCTAGCGACCGAACCAAGGGTGTCCACGGAGGGACACCCCTACAAACTACCGCAAACCCGAGACAGTAAGCGGAAGTATCCTCGTGCGTATCAATCCAAAAACTTTTAGCCCGTCATCTTTGGAGATTCGCTTGCTGGGCCCCTTCCGCATCGTGGTCGACGGCACCGCCGTAGATGAGGTCCATTGGTCGCGCCGCAAGCCCCAATTGCTCTTGCAGCTGCTTGCCCTTCAGCCCCATCATCAACCTCATCGTGAGGAAGCGATGGAGTTGCTTTGGCCGGAACACGAACCTGAGGCGGCCAGCAACAATTTACACAAGGCGATTCATCTGGCGCGGCGAGCACTGGAACCCGAACTTCACACAGCCGCCGACTCCCACTTCATCATCAAGCAGGGCCAGCAAATAGTTTTGCGTGCGCCTGAGAGGTTGTGGGTTGATGTTGTAGCGTTCGAACACGCGGCGGCTGAAGCTATGAAAGGTGAAGATGCGGAGCCTTACACGGCAGCGCTGAGCTTATACAGCGGCGATTTGCTGGCCGAAGATCTCTATGAAGACTGGGCGGCGACAAGGCGGGAGCAATTGCGGAGCACTTACCAGGAACTCTTGTTAAGGGTCGCCCGACTTTATGAAACACGCGGCCAATACCAGCCTAGCATTGAGCGTTTCAAAGAACTGGTCCCCCGCGATCAATCGAATGAAGAGGTTCACCGCCAACTGATGCGCCTCTACACGCTCACGGGTAACAAGCATCAGGCGCTCAGGCAGTACCAGCTTTGCTGCGATGCTCTCGCCAGGCAGTTAGACGCTGAGCCCGACCGCGCAACCCAGCAGCTTCATCAGCAGATCACTTCAGGCCAACTCGCGCCGCCATCAGGTGAAGTCGGGGGCAAGAGGGGTTCGCGCGAGGTCATCGAGACCATCGACTCACTGGCCATATTACCGTTTGCGAACGCGAGCTCCGATCCAAATGCTGAAAATATCTATCGGCGACCAACTTGTCATCGGTGCGGAACTGGTTGATACGAGAGACGGCTCACAGCTCTGGGGCGAACAGTACAATCGCAATCTGGCAGATAGTTTCGCAGTGCAAGAGCAGATCTCAAAAGAGATCACCCACAAGTTGCGACTTACGTTGAGCGGCACAGACAAAGGTCGATTGACTAAACGTCACACTGAGAACACGGAGGCATATCGACTCTTTCTTAAAGGCAGGTACTTCTGGAATAAGCGGACGGCCGAAACAGTGCAAAAAGGTATAGAGTATTTTCAAAGAGCGATTGACGCCGAGCCCAATTACGCCTTGGCTTATGTCGGGTTAACCGATGCATATGCCAAACTCGGAGATGTTGGCGTGGCTGCAATGCCGCCGAGATTAGCATTTTCGAAGGCGAAGACGGCTGTACTCAAAGCTTTGAGAATCGACAGTGAACTCGCCGAAGCTCACAACTCACTGGCGCATCTTCACATGCACGATTAGATATTCTCACTCAATTGAGTGAGCTCTCGAAGTCGAACTATGTCTCGCCTTATGGGATGGCAGTGGTCTATGTAGGCCTTGGTGAGAACAAGCATGGCTCTGGAGTGGCTGCAAATGGCAGCGGCAGAGCATGCTGGTTGGGTGATTTACCTGAACGTCGATCCGAAGCGCGACCCTTTGCGCAGAGAACTGCAATTCAAGGAGTTGCTACAAAAGGTCGGCCTCGCGCCGCATGCGAGTGAAGTTGGACTAATGTGACCAAACAGCAGTCAGAATTGGAAGCCAGTTACGACCGTGTCGCAGAGCATTTCGCAGAAGAGTTTTTTGGAGAGCTCGAGAAAAAGCCTTTTGATTGTGAAGTGCTGAACGAGTTCGCCAAAAACGCCCGCAACCAGGGGCTGGTGTGCGAGATCGGCTGCGGACCGGGCCAGATCGCGCGCTACCTCAAAGATCGCGGAGTTGATGTTTATGGAGGTGACCTTTCTTTGGGGCAGATCAAATGTGCGCGGCGGCTGAATCCTGACATTAAATTTGAGCAGGGTGACATGCTGGCGCTCGATATCCCCGAAGCTTCATTGGCCGGGATCGTTGTGTTTTACGCAATCATCCATCTCAAGCGAGAAGATGTGACACGCGCTCTCAAGGAGATGCATCGAGTTCTCAGACCGGGTGGCAGCCTCCTCCTCTCGTTTCATGGAGGCACGGGTGAACTTCATCGGGAAGAGTGGTATGAACAGCCTGTGTCCATTGATGTGACGTTACTGGACAAAGACGAGCTGACGGGCTACCTGAAGTGGGCCGGGTTAGAGGTTGAGAGAATTGTCGAACGGGAGCCTTATGAGTTCGAGTACCCCACACGCCGCGTTTACGCTTTCGCGAGAAGACCCTCTCAGCCGAAATAGCCGGGTAAAGGCCATCGCATGTCGAAAGTCGCTAAGAACCCTATCCCATCATCTTTGCAGATTCACCTGCTTGGCCCGTTCCGTGTGGTGGTGGATGGACACGCAATAGAGGAGCGCCGGTGGGCGCGACGCAAACCAGCCCTGCTAGTCAAACTCCTTGCCCTGCAACCGCATCATCAACTCCACCGTGAACAGGTCATCGAGTTCCTGTGGCCAAATCTCACCCAGGAAGCCGCGGCCAATAATCTACATAAGACCATTCATGCTGCGCAACGTTCGTTGGAGCCAGCACTGGAGTCCGGGTCTGACTCGCATTTTATCCTGGCGCACGGGCAACAGGTTCAGTTGCGCGCCCCGGCAAAACTCTGGATTGATGTCGAGGCGTTCGAGTCGGGGGCCGCGAAAGCTCTCAAGGCATCAGACACGGAGAGTTATGAGCAGGCGCTGAAGCTCTATGAAGGCGACCTGCTTATTGAAGACCCTTATGAGGACTGGACGACGACACGGCGCGAGCACTTGTGCGCGCTACGCCAGGATTTGCTGATTAAGCTGTCAAGGCTCTACGAAAGCGAGGGTCAACATCAGCAGAGTAGTGAAAGGCTCAAACAGATTGTCGCTCTTGATCCGTCAAACGAAGATGCTCACCGTCAATGTTCTGTTCTAGTTACCGCCTCTTGGTAAAGTTCCCGCAACCGAGCGTGGCTACCTTCAGCCTCTTCGGTCAGGACGATGGAAACGATCTCCATTCTCTGTCGCAGACGATCAAAGGCGATCACATTGCGATAAAACACCAGACTGCGTTGCCTTCTGGAATACGCTCTTGAATACCTTCCGGAATACCTTGGCCTGAAGCTGTTCCTCCGCGGCCGGTTGAGGTTCCGCACCATCGCTCCGCAACGCGGGTTCAAACCAGTGCGCGGCATCGTATTCAAGGTAGCCGACCGCACCGCTTGCAAATGGCAGAAGGCCAGGCCGCCTGGCAAGAATACGCTGGCGAAAATACTCACGGCCCATTCCGTTGCGACCATGGGGTGAGTCTCAGTCTTTCCGTTTCGTTCTACAAAAGTCTGGCTTCCGCGTCCGCGCACGATCATCTCTGGTTCTGTACCAAAAAAGGAGTAACGAGCGATTCGCTCGCCACCTTCTACCGATTCGAGCAGGAAGGCATACGCAGAATCGCCGGCAAGGGACATGAAGGCCCCAACCGCGGTGTGCAAGTCGGCCATTATCGAACGCACCACCGGCACGACATTGCCCTGACGAGCCTCACGTTCAAAGTCTTCGAATGATGAAGGTTGGAGATCAAGCATGCGGCGTTCAAACTCTAACGCACTTGGGTGAACTAATCTAGACACGCCAAATAAGATTAGTCGGCTCAGGACCCATCCGCTACCGAGGCTGTGTGAAAACCCAAGGAGCCTACGGTAATTTACAGGTAGGGAAGGTGGGCTTGCCCCCGCGGCTCCGCATGGCTCAACTCCAATGGTCAGTTCTAGTTTCTCATCCACAGAGTGCTTCCGATTACATAGATCAGTCGAAGCTGAGCCTTGCGGAACCGCGGGGGCAAGCCCACCTTCCCGACCTGTAAATTACCGTAGGCAACTTTCGGTTTTGTCGCAGCCTTACCGCGTGGTGGTACTGCGTTTCGTTGCCCTGGTAAAACGAAACGGCGACGCGGTTGGCCGCGTCGCCGTCCGTCCCTTCCGGAGACCAGGACGAGCTGGCAAGCTCTCTATCCTTAGTTAGAGTACGACAACTCCTTTCGGGTGCGCGTGAGCTGGCACTGGCGATTGGGGCAGGATCACCGGCGAGCCTGCCGTTTCCGTTATTGTGCCATTAGGTGCGACGCGAAGGATATGTATCGCATTGCCCTGGGGGAAGTCGTTAGTCAGAGTAGTTTCGTGATTGACGACATAGAGGAAACTGCCAGTCGAGTCAAGCTCTAACTGAAAAGGCGTAGTCTTATAGATGACAGGCGCGCATGACTACTTGTAGGCAGCAACCTCAGTTCAGGAACAAATTCTCATGCAGCAGTAGACTTGCCACGATAGCGCGGAACAAACTCCTCTGCCACGAATGATTCGAAGGAAGTTGGCGTTGTGTTTTCAGCTGAACGTTTTTCCAACTGTCTCATGTAACCAGAGTTTAGTGCACCCGCCATTTCAAGGATCAGATTTGCCACGTTCAAAGACAGGCCCATCTGCGTCAATGCCCCTCGAAGTTGTTCATCCGGTAATTGAAGATAGTTAAGGTCGGGTTTGCCGATCGCATTACCAATAATTGTCGCCCCCTCAGAATAACTTAAGTCTCTCTCTCCCAGCAGTTCGCGCGTCTGCTGACCACTGAAGGCGAGCCTGACAAGTGCTTCGGCAGCAGCGGCCCCAATATCGCGCGTGGCAATCATAGGTAGCATTAGATCGGCACGTAACGGGCCGGCAGTGATGCCCATGGTTTGAATGATGTCGATCTGCGCGAGAGTATTCTCCATAAAATAGGCCGGACGTAGGTGCAGGACGTTCAGGTCAGGTATTCGGTTAAGCGTCTGTTCAAAATTATGCAGTCCGACAACCGGGCCAGTCCCCTCTGCCTTATCCGCGCCAACACTACTAAGAGAGACCGCATACTTAACCTCCGCTTGCTCGATTGCTTCAGCGATTGCATCAGCGACCTTTGCTTGATCGCCGCGAAAGTTATAGCTAGTCATACTTGGTGGAATCATCGCGTAGATTGCACGCGCGCCGGAAAAGGCCTCGACCAGCGTGGTTGCGTCCGTCAGATCACAAACAAACGGCTCGGCGCCTTCAGCGGTGAGAGGCCCGAGGCGTTCTGCGCTTCTACCAATCGCTCGCACTTTCTGGCCCTGAGACAAGAGTGTCCTTGCAACAACACCTCCAGTATTGCCAGTAGCTCCGGTGATAACGTACATGATTGCCTCCGTACAAACTTGATTTTGTGTTGGGAACTCTACTGTTGACACCAGGCTTCGTCAAACGGTCGCGCTGCGAGGCCGACAGGCAGTACCATTTCGGGTGGTAGTGTCTCAGCGTTTGCCTAAGGAGGAAGAATGAGGCGCTTAGATACCACCGGCTTTCGTAGCGGGTGGTGGATTCAAGCGTCGTAATCTCTCAGTCAGGAAGGTGGACCCTGTCACCGCGGCAACGTGAGTACTCAGTGACTGATCTTGAAGTTGATTCCTACCAAACTTGAGGCGGGGACTGGGTCCACCTTCCTCTTTAGAAACATGCCTGTAAGTTGTTGATTTTATTACAGGCGAAAATGTTTCTAGCTTGATATTTGCTCGCCGCTTCGGCGAGCTGGAAAGCTTACCTGAGAGATTGCCCACGAGACTGCTTGACATCTCAGCTCGAGTTCGTCAATTCTCGAGGCCTGCTAAAAGTCGATCATCAAAATGCGCCCTCCGGTTCCGACCAACCAGCCGGTCTTCGGACTTCCACGTGTTCCCTTCATCAGGTGTCCAAGCCGCTCCGCCGGGACCTGTGACCACCACAGTCTGGTTCGCATCTGCTTCAGGACCACAGCTGACAGCACGGAATGCTTGCGAGCCCGCCTCGTTAGCGCAGCATCTCCGGTAGGAAGAAAGACCAATTGTTCCCTATTCAGTAATCCGGTGCGACATCGCAGCAATTTTTCATGATTGTCCACAGACAATCGATGCTGCGGGTTGCCGAGAAATGCATCTCCACGCGCCTTCTGGCGGCACGGCCGAGTGCTCCGGCAAGCGCCGGCTCGCGCAGCAAGCGGAGCATCTAGCGAGCCATGTCAGCAACGTCTCGCTCTTTCACGAGCAGGCCGTTTCATTGGCGATCACGACATCGGGAATACCACCATGATATGTCGAGACGACGGGCAGACCGCTTGCGCCAGTTCGAGAATGGACAATGGTGTTCCTTCGCTGTCGCCCGAGCGGCCTCGATTGAGTGTTGGACGAACAGGCGGGCGCACCGCATCTCTTTGGCCACTACCGAGTGCGGCTGGCTGCCCATGAAGGTTACCGCACCATCAATCGCGAGACTCTTCGAGAGCTCCTGACATTCCTTGAGCAGTGGTCCGTCACCGATCATGCGCAAACGCGCTTCAGGGTACTTCCGGAGCACCTCATTGAATGCAGCCAGTGTTATTTGCGGCGCCTTTTTTTGTACGAAACGCCCGACGGCGAGGACCAGCGGCGGCGCCTCCGCCGGACTGGCTGCGCCGAACAACTCACAGTTAACTCCGGCTTTTTGTTTGTTGGCGCAAACATATAATGCCAAAAGTGAGTCATGGAGCGTTCTCTATTTTGGTTGCGGCGTCAGCCGCGCTGCGTAATCGGTGGATTACTCCTTGTACAACTCGGGCAGCGACTTGCGAAGGTTGGAGAGCTTTGGCATGTCGTGATGAACGATGTATGGCTGGTTCGGGTGATTAACAAGGTAGTTTTGGTGATAGGCCTCTGCTTCATAGAAGGCTGCAAGTGACACAACCTGCGTTACGATTTTGCGTTCGAACACTTTCGCCTGATCTAGTTGTTCGATGTAGCTTTCGGCGATGCGCTTTTGCTCTTCGTTAGCATAGAAGATCGCGGAACGATATTGCGTGCCAACATCAGGACCTTGACGATTCAACTCAGTCGGATCATGGGCCACCGCAAAGAACACCTTCAGCAGTTGGCCATAGGTGATTTGCGACGGATCATAAGTAATGCGAACAGATTCGGCGTGACCAGTAGTACCTGAGGTGACAGTGTGGTACTGGGCGCTGTCGGCTGAACCACCTGAATAGCCCGACCCCGCTTTCGAAACTCCCTTCACGTGATCGAAGACAGCTTCAATACCCCAGAAACAACCTCCGGCCAAAATGGCCTTTTGCTCGCCTTTTGTCGTGGCGAGTGGTGCGTCAAGTTTGGGATTGGGAATGGCGACCACGGTAGCATTCGCCATGCTGCAGGCGTTTAAAAACATAGTTGTTATCACTAGGATCACTAAAATTACGGAAGTTTTGAACATAACTAGTTCTCTCGGCCAATACTAACGAGACATACGAGGACCAGATCATAGTCGGATTTCAACGTATTTGCCAGAAGGGGAATAGGAATTTCGGATTTCGAATTGCGGATTGCGGATTTAAGAAGTAAGCCGCGGATTTGCGGGGATGAACGCGGATGGGGAACTTGGACCATTGTTGTGCGGCGCCATTATCCCAGAGCGGGGGCGCGCAAAGCCTTGCCCCCTTCCCAACCTGCGAATTTCCGTTCCTGAGTGGTATCAGCGATCGATTTCAATTTTTCACAGCTTCTACCGCGTTGTGGTGCTGATGACCTCATCCACCGCCACTTAGCTGAAAGTTTTTGAATGGTTGGAGGAGAATCGGTAAGGGGTAGACTCGAACCCAAACGTGAGTCATGAATGCGGACGAAACCACCGATCTAATTCCTTCCAATTTGTAGCTAACGCCGACACGCGTCGCGGCCGCCGATGTGGCGAGTCTTGCCGCCGTTGGTCTAAGATTGGGCGCAGAGTTTAAATCGTGACAGTTCAGGCCGCCCCACGCGTCGGGGAGTCGTGACGCGGGGCGGCGCGGGAGGTCGAGCGAAATGTCCAGCGGAATGTCGAGACGTGTGCGGAAGGGTGCGGTCCTGTTGCTGGTCGCGTCCTTCGCGTCGGCGCAAGCGTCATGCGGCTGGTTCTCGAATCGTGGCGGCACGTCGACTGGCAGCGCGCGGCCCGCACCGCACTTCGAGCCGGGCTTCAACGTCTTCACGCCGGAGCAGGACGTCGAGCTCGGTCGGCGCTCCGCGGAGGAGATCGCACGGCAAGTTCCGCTGCTTCAGGACGCGCCGACTATCGAGTACGTGCGCCGTCTCGGCGCGCGACTCGCGGAGCGCGCGCCCGGGTACAAGTTCCCCTATCAGTTCAATATCATTGCCACGCGCGATATCAACGCCTTCGCACTGCCCGGCGGCTACATCTTCGTCAACGCGGGCGCGATCCTGGCCGTCCGGAACGAGGGCGAATTGGCCAGCATCGTCGCGCACGAGATCACGCACGTCGCGCTTCGCCACGGGACGAATCAGGCGTCGAAGGCATATGTGGCGCAGCGTGGCATAGGCATTCTTAAAACAATCTTCGGCGGGATCGACAACGATCTCGGTCAGCTCATAGGAGCAGTGGGCGGTACTGGCGCTAACGTCCTCTTCCTCCGCTACGGGCGCACCGCCGAGCGACAAGCCGACCTCGAAGGCGCTCGTATCATGGCCGAGGCGGGCTACGACCCGCGCGACATGGCCTCTTTCTTTCAGCTGCTCGCGAAGCAGAGCGAGCGACGCGTGCCGGAGTTTTTGAGCGACCACCCAGACCCCGGCAACCGCGTTGCGTCGATCAAAGAAGCTTTGCCGAGCCTGCCAGTGCGCCCAGACGCCGTACACGACTCGCGCGAGTTCGCGCAGATTAAAGCTCGCCTCGGCGGGAAGCGCTCGGCCGGGGCGCTTGCGTCCGAAGCCGAGCCTGAACGCAAGGGACCGGGTGACCCGAACGACATCGAGCGGGGTGCTCGCCCGCAACAACCGTCGCCGTCGTTCCGCGAGTTCGTCTCCGACGACAGCGCGTTCGCTCTCCAGTATCCGGACAATTGGGACGCGCTCGTCTCCGACGAATCGAACATGATCTTCGCGCCCGCCGGAGCTCACGGTCAGGCTGGCGAGTCGCTCATGGTCACGCACGGCATCTTCACCGGCGCGGTCAAGCCGCAAGCCGACGACCTGCGCGCGGCCACGGAGGCGTTCGTCCGCCAGCAGCTCGGCGCGAACGCGGAGTTTCGTGTCGTGCGCGAGCCGCAGCGCGTCAGTCTGGCGGGACGCGACGCTTACGCGACCGTCGTCGCAGGCCCAT
This sequence comes from Pyrinomonadaceae bacterium, assembly GCA_051006135.1. GTDB lineage: Bacteria > Acidobacteriota > Blastocatellia > Pyrinomonadales > Pyrinomonadaceae > PSRF01. The sequence goes on from JBPCIQ010000131.1 coordinate 14,307, forward strand.
CTGCCGTCTCCGGCGTCGTCGAGATCGACGTCATCTACACGACCGCCACGGCTGACGGCCGGCTCTTCTACCTGATCACGATGGCGCCTGAGGACGAGTTCAAGACCTATGAGCCGACCTTCAACCAGATCATCGCGAGCGTCAGGCTAACGCGCTGACGCCGGGGAGCTGGCGGCCAGCGCCCACAATTTCCGGCGCTCGGGAGCGAAGACAAGAGCGATTGAAGAATAGATAGATACTTCGCATGATTTCCTAGCAACCACTCAGCAGCCAGTCACCTCACAACTTAGTAATCTCAAGGTAAGGAAGGCGGACCCTGTCCCCGCTGGAGCTGCAAAACCACTAACCAGCAAGTCACCTCTCACACTTGTAACCTAGGCTGCTGAGTGGTTTTTGCAGCTTGAGCGGGAACAGAGTCCGCATTCCTGATCTAGAGGGTTGCGGGTTCAGTAAATCGTCACCTGCTGTGTCAGGCCGCCGTCAACGTAATAGGTGCTGCCGGTGACGTACTCCGCCTCATCGCTGGCGAGAAAAACTGCGACGGAGGCCACCTCTTCCGGTGTACCGAAGCGACCCCACGGGATTTCGCTGATGGCGTTTTTTTTCGCCTGCGGGTCATCGAGCACTTGTTGGTTGATGGGAGTGGCGATAGCCCCGGGCGCGATATTATTGACGTTGATCTTATGAGGCGCGAGTTCCATCGCGAGGTTCCGCATCATCATCCGCACGCCACCCTTCGAGGCACAGTAAGAAGTGTACTGCGGGAACGGGATGTCTTCGTGGACGGAAGAGATGAAAATGAGTTTGCCGCCCTGCCCGTGTTTCACCATCTCACGCGCCGCCAGCTGGCTAACGAGATAAGAGCCGAACAAATTGACGCCGATGACTTTGTTCCACTCGTCGTCGGTGGCTTCGAGAAAAGGCTTTTTGATCTCGATGCCGGCGTTATTGATGGCGATATCAATGCGCCCAAATTTACCGATGATCACCTCCATCATGCGCTGAACGTCTTCGCGTTTGCTCACGTCGGCGGCGACGGCGATAGAGGTCGGGCCCAACGATGCGGCCTCTGCCTGCGCCGCGTCCGCGTCAAGTTTCCCGCCTGGGCGGTAGTTGACGATGAGCTGCGCGCCTTCCGCGGCGAAGCGCGTGGCAATAGCTTTGCCAATGCCCGAGCTGGCCCCTGTAACGAGCGCCACCTTATCTTTTAAACGCATATTCACAATCTCCTCTCCCCCCAATCCTCTTTTGAAGTGGACCGCCTTCGGCCGCCTTTCTTTTCCTCGGGTTTCACATGTTGTCCAATGCTTCTACCAGATACGGTGAGCGTCATTATGACCGAACTCAGATGTTCTTGCCGCCGTCATATAGACATTCGTTTCTCCTGCACTTTCTTCTGAGGATATTAATTCGTTGGAATACCCAGCAATTCGCCTTTTCTAATTTGCCAACCCTTTGGCACAGGTCGTGACTACGTACCAACCTGGGTACGAGGTTGTTTGATCAGGAGGCTCCATGTTTGCAATCAGAATTTTTATCGTAGCACTTACCCTAACATTTCTTCTCGGCGCGTCAATTTCGAAGGGTATTGGCATGTTGGAGGTAATAGTAGTGATGTGTCCCCTCCTTTACATGATCCTCGATATAAGAGAGGACCTACAGTCTCTAAGATTACTCGAGGCCCGCGTGTCATCCTTATCTCGCTGAGAAGTTTCTCTGGGTTGGTCAATAAATATGCATATTTCAGTAATCAATATTGTCTCGAGTTTTGTCATCGCTCTGGTATTACACGAGCTTGGCCACTTTGTTGCCGCTCGCGTTTGCAGAATTAAGGTAATCGAGGCCGGGCTCGGGTGGGGCCCGAAGCTTCTTAGCGCTCAGATCCTTGGCGTTGATTATCATCTCCGTCTGCTACCCATTGGTGCTTACGTCCGAATGGACATGACCGCTCTACAGAAATGCCCTCTAGTTCAGCAGTTATTCGTGCTACTCGCAGGCATTGCCGTGAATCTGATCCTCGCCGTTGTAGCCTGGGGAAGTTTCTTCGGTACTCTCAATCTAGTGCTTGCTGCAGCAAATCTTTTCCCCATATACCAACACGACGGATGGAAAAGCGGAATGGTGATCTTCCGCCGGGTATTTAGACGACCCAGCCCGCTGGTGGAATGGTCTTTCACACTCTCTGCCGGGCTGATGGGGTTTATGCTGCTTGCGCGCGGCATGTTTACGGTTTTATAGACGCTTTCCTTGAGATATGTATCGTCAGTTTATGTGAGGAACGATTATGGAATACTTAGGAATCAGAATTGTTGAACACCCTAGCGTATGTGCGGACGAAGTATGGATCATTCACAAGAGCGACGCGCCTCAGGTGCCGGCAGATCTGCGTGGCAATTTAGGTGTTCCATATATTCTAACCGGCGACGCGGCAGGGGCACAGCGGCTTCTTTCATTCGTGCGAGCCATTGATGGCGAGTATGTAAATAGCGGGGCGAGTCGCCTCGTACAAAGATTTACCTCAGCAACGGGAAAACGGGTTTAGCTGTCACTATCAGCCGCAAATCATTGCGTAGAGTCCAATCACACTCATAACAACTCCGGCAATGACCACAGACGCCAGTAGGCCAAGACTCATCTGGTAGGGTTTGGGCATCTGCTTCCGATCGACCCACACCATAGCTAAACACCACAGCCCGCATCCGAATGCTCCGCTGAAGGGAGAGACTATCACTACATCCAGTAAGGGGGCACGCAACCACCGTCGACTGAGATCAATTGTCTGCTGATCCAGCGGCAGTCTTTCTGGCCCGCCTGCGGTGAGCCCACTCGCACCCCAATGCTTCTCCCGAATCATGCTTGACGTACCCGGTGTAATCCTGTACACCACCTCCGACGGCGCCCAACAATACTGCTATCTCAAGCCCCACCGAGCGACTGGCCACGTCCGGGTAGCTGGCACTGACCCAGGGTTCGTATGCAGGCAGGTGTGGGACGATGGCGCCCCACAATGCTGCCAGCCAGTCCGGCTTTACAACTATGACAGCGATCAGAATGAAAATGACCTTAAGACCCAGAATGACGAGTGAGACACGCTCGATGATGCTGTAAGTTTGCACCAGCGTGAGCAGCATCGCGGCGAGGATTATTCCCATGGCCCAAAGCGGACGTCCCCAACTCATTGAACCACCAACGCCGGTGATCCAGATGCACAAGCTACTAACGGCGTCAGCGAGTGCGGCAATCCACAACGGAAACGCAAGCACCACCAAAAGTCCCATCAAGATCGGCACCAACTTCCGCGGACCAGGAAAACGAGCCCACGCTTGTAGCGGATGCTCTCCGGCCAACACCAGGTGACGCGCGCCGGCATAAACCATTACCCCTTTGCCGAGCACGGCCACCACAATGACCCAGACGAGGGCATAGCCAAAAGCAGCACCTGCGCGTGGGGCGAATATCGTCTCTCCTGTGCCAACGGTCACGGAAGCGAGGATGGCGCCTGGTCCGAAGACACGCAGCAAGCGCAACCAGCCGCCGGAGAATTCTTCACCAACTGCTGGATAGTCGATTTTGGTGTGGCTATCTTCGGTCATCCGGAGGAAAAGTGCGGGTTAGGAAAGTGGCTTGCCCCGCTCAAGGTGCAATGCCACTCAATTTTGAATCAGCCTCCCAACCTGTAAATTAGCCTATGGCCCTTTGGGCTTCTCACACAGTCTCTACCGCCTCAGCTCTATGCAATCTCAATGCGACTCACGGGGAACTTCCGCACCGCTTTTGCCAACTAAGAAGTCGAAGTCTGCGCCGCGGTCTGCCTGCAAAACGTGCTCTACATATAACTTGTAGTAACCCCTTGCGAAAGACGCTTCCGGCGCTCGCCATGCTTCACGTCGCCGTGCCAACTCTTCGTCGGAGACATCCAGGTGTAGTCGGCGCTCAGCAACGTTTAGTTCGATCATGTCGCCGTCCTTTACCAGCGCCAGTGCGCCACCCACGGCAGCTTCGGGAGCAACGTGTAGCACAACTGTGCCGTACGCTGTGCCGCTCATGCGGGCATCAGAAAGGCGAACCATGTCTGTGATCCCCTTCTGCAAAATCTTCGGCGGCAGCGGCATGTTTCCAACCTCCGCCATACCAGGGTAACCGCATGGCCCACAATTCTTCAGCACCATCACGCAAGTCTCGTCAATGTCCAGCTCTGGATCATCGATGCGCCCGTGGAAGTCTTCGATGTTTTCAAAAACAACGGCCCTGCCCCGATGATTCATTAGTTCCGGTGTAGCTGCCGAGGGCTTGATGACCGCTCCATTGGGGCATAAGTTGCCGTGCAGAACGACAACTCCGCCGCGCGACTTGAAAGGTTCTGCGAGCGTCTTGATTACCTCACGATCGTAACAGGTGGCGGCCTGAACATTCTCGCCGATGGTTCTACCATTTACCGTTAAGGAGTCACGATGGATCGCGTTTCCAAGTTCTCGAATCACCACCGGCAATCCGCCCGCGTAGAAGAAATCTTCCATCAGGTATTCGCCTGAGGGCATTAAGTTAACAAGGCAGGGAATGTCACGGCCCAAAGCATCCCAATCCTCCAGATCGAAATCGATCCCCAACCTGCCCGCGATCGCCAGGAGATGGATCACTGCATTAGTAGATCCGCCAATCGCGGCATTTACCCTCACCGCATTTTCAAAGGCTTCGCGCGTGAGGATCTGGGAGATCTTTAAGTCTTCATGGACCATCTCGACAATCCGGCGTCCGGCGATATGGGCCAGAACGTAACGGCGTGAATCGACAGCCGGGATGGCAGCGTTCATCGGTAATCCGATGCCCAGAGCTTCCACCATGCTGGCCATGGTGGAAGCAGTGCCCATGGTCATGCAGTGGCCGGCGGAACGACTCATACAGGCTTCTGCATCCAAAAAGTCAGACAACTCCATCGTGCCGCATCGAACTTCTTCGTGGAATTTCCACACGACAGTACCCGACCCGATATCCTGCCCGCGGAATTTTCCATTCAGCATGGGCCCACCCGAAACGGTTATGGTCGGCAGGTCACAACTGGCTGCGCCCATTAGCAGAGCCGGAGTAGTCTTGTCGCAGCCGGCCAGCAGCACAACTCCATCGATCGGATTGGCGCGAATCGACTCTTCGACGTCCATGCTCACAAGATTGCGAAACAGCATCGTGGTCGGACGCATCAAGGTCTCGCCGAGCGACATGACAGGAAACTCCACGGGAAACCCTCCAGCTTCGTAAACACCGCGTTTCACATGCTCAGCGATCTTTCGAAAGTGCGCGTTGCAAGGCGTCAGCTCCGACCACGTATTGCAAATCCCGATCACCGGACGACCATCAAAGAGGTGATCCGGCAAGCCTTGATTCTTCATCCAACTGCGATGAACGAATCCATCTCTATCCTGGGTGCCAAACCATGATGAACTACGAAACTTGCGACGTTTGTTAGACATTTTGAGTCGGCCTAATCATTTGCTGATGTTAATTCTTTGCGCCTGTTTCTGCGCCTTGAGCGCCAACTCAGTCGCGAGGAAGCAATGCTCTTGTGACATCGCAGTCTCCGTTCGGTTGATGATGTCGTCAACAAGTTGAGCGCCATAAGGCAAGACCTGTTTGCTGCAGTCGATATGTCTCGTCTCTTTATTGTCAACGAGAAAGAGATGGCTGCCGCCCGGCCTTCCCGCGATGTCAACGTTCTTGCGAATTTCGATGAATCCGTCGGTGCCGAGGATCGTCAAACGCCCATCTCCCCAGGTGCTCAGCCCGTCGGGCGTGAACCAGTCGACGCGGACATAACCCATTCCCTGATCCCCGCGCAGCATCAGGTCACCGAAGTCCTCGAAGTTGGGGTATTGCCTGTAGTGAACATTTCCTACTTGAGACGCGACGACCTCGGCTCTGGTCGAGCCCGTAAAAAAGAGAAACTGATCGACCTGATGCGAGCCGATGTCGCAGATGATGCCGCCGTAGTGTTTGGTGTTGAAGAACCACTGCGGGCGAGTTTTGAGGTTCATCCTGTGTGGACCAAGCCCGGTGGTCTGAATGACTTTGCCGATGGCTCCGGCCTTAACTAGTTCTCCGGCCCTGACCGTCGCCGCGTTCTCGAACCGCTCGCTGTACATGATCGAGTAGATTCGGCGTGTCTGCTTCTGCACTCGGCGGACCTGCTCGAGTTGTTCGAGTGCAGTGATGCCGGGTTTGTCGGCCATGAAGTCCTTGCCGTGACGCATGACTTCGATCCCGAGCGGCGCACGTTCTTGGGGAATCGCAGCACTCACGACCAGTTGGATCGATTTATCCTCGATGATCTCCTTTTGACTGCGCGCAAGCCTGGCCTGTGGGTACTGCTTGGCGAAGGCGGCGGCAAGGTTCGGCTCTTTGGCGTAGAACGAAACAAGTTCACCACCACCTCTTAGAACCGCTCCAACCTGGCCATAGATGTGAGCGTGATTGAGTCCGATGGCGGAAAATCGAATCCTCGGCATCGGTGGCTTGCTCGCTTGATTGCCCTTGGCTGTTGTGTTGTGTAAGTGTGCACTTGAAATCCTTTTCGACAACGCTGACACGACTATCATTCCGGCCGTGGCAACCGAATCCTTGATGAACCTGCGTCGATTAGCTTGAGGTCTCTTCATGCTCTTTCTCCATTCTTTCCCAGCCCACAAAGCGCAACTGTTTTCACGTTTTTTGCTCCTCCTGCCAGTCATGGTACGTCAATATACGGAGGACCTTGAGAAACATCCAGCTAACTCTCTCAGCTATTTGATCCTTAATCAGTTTCCGATCAGTAAAAGCATGCCACTATGTTTGAAAATAGGGCTGTAGCGATATCATGAAATAGATTGTGCGGGAAACAATTTCTTGCAAAAGCACTTTATCGCTCATACCATTCGTGTCGCTTCAGGAAATTTCTTTGGTGTGTATGAGCCGCCTCTAATGCAGGTTGCCGAAGGACTAAAGGAATCTCGGATTAAGTGTCTTCGACGCTTCGCGTTGCAAGAACTGGCAGGAGACTAAAATGATCTGCAATAGCTGCGGCAATGCCTTGGAATCGTTCAATAGATTTTGCGTAAAATGCGGAGCACCGGTTCAGGCTCAATCGCCCCAGCCTATGGGAGGTCCACTTCTCTACAGCTCTCCCCAGACACCGGTGATGGGTGGGCCAATGACCCAGCCCGCAAAGAAATCAAGCTGCGGCAAGATCATTCTTATCGTGGGCATAATTCTGCTGCTGTTGGGAAGTGGAGTCGCCGCTGCCATCTATTTTGGTTACCAGTACGCCGAGAAGAAGCTGAAATCATCCGAGGCTTATACAGTGGCCCTGGCTGCTCTTAAGGAAGACGAGGAGGTCAAGGACCAGTTGGGTGAAATAAAGGACACCGGATTTCCACTTGGGGCCTTTAGCACGAACGCCGATGGCTCGGGCAACGCTGCCTTCGTCATGTCTGTCCAGGGCACGAAAGGCAGCGGGCATTATGAAGTGAATCTAGCGAGAAGCAACAGTGTCTGGAGCCTGACGAAAGGCGTTGTGCGCACTAACGGCGGCAACACTATCCAGGTCGGGGACAAGCGCGAGAGTAACGAAGGTGAACTTAACGCCAACAACAATACCAACACCGATATCGACAATTCAGAGAATCCAACCACCGGTAAGACTGTTAGTGGCGGCGTATTAAATGGTAAGGCGATCAGCTTGCCTAAGCCTCCCTACCCACCCATAGCAAGACAGGCTAAGGCAGCAGGCACGGTGGTCGTTAAGGTCCTGGTGGATGAGAAGGGCAACGTTGTTTCCGCCCAGGCTGTATCTGGGCATCCGTTATTGCAAGCGGCATCTGTGAGCACTGCGCGCCAGGCGAAGTTTGCTCCTACTAAGCTGGCAGGCAAACCGGTGAAAGTTTCCGGTGTTATTACATACAGCTTCACACCTGAGTGAGCTAAACGTGCCTTGCCTCCACCTCTCCTGTTGGCTTCGTCAACTTGAATACCGTCCCGCCGCCTTCGCGTTGGCTCCAGAAGATTTCGGCATCGATCAGGCTTGCGCGGGCACGCATGTTGGCCAGACCACGACCTTCATGATTGCTTTCCAGGGAGTGATCGAAGTCGCCCCCATCGTCTTCGATGATCAAGTTGAAATCACCGTCTGGCGAAACTCCTACTACCATCTTAACTCTTGTCGCATTCGCATGGCGGCAAATGTTGTTAACGGCTTCTTGAGTAATTCGATAGACCTGCATCTGCACATTCGGCGCAAGCCTGGCACTCTCTTCCAGCATTTCGTCGCACACAAATTCATACTCGAATTGCCGTTCGGGTGGTGCGTGCCCGACCGCATGTGAAAGCGCAAACTCCAACGCCGCCGCGAAACCCACATTCTGCAGCACAGACGGGCTGAGGTCTTCACAGATTCGCCTTACCTCCTGAGAAATCGACTCAATCTCTCCGCGCAGCAGAGCGGCGTCAGGCTTCTTTCCCATCTGCTCGCGGCCGTCAGAAAACTCATCCGCCAGCAAGAGCAAGTGCCTCAGATCGCCAAGCGTTTGATCGTGAAGGTCGCGAGCTATTCGGCGCCGTTCGCGTTCGGCCTCGTTGGCAAGGTTAAGCCGAGCATTCGCGAGGTCCTGATTGGCCGCTACCAGCGCCGCACTCGTTTTCACAATCCGCTTGCGCTCCAAAATTGCCCATAGCAGAGCCAGCAAGGCCATGGTCAAAAGCACTGCCAGGGCGGTGGATGTCCAGGGAAAGGGTGCGGCCGCGACATTCAGTTCAAATGATAGCGGGCTGGACGAAACGAGGTCCTTTGTGAAAGCTCGCGCCAGGACCTTGTATTTCCCGGGCTGCAATCCTTCTATGGCGAACTGCGACTCACGCGAAACCCTCTGCTTGACGACGGTGCCTTTCTGATCCGTGAGCGTGAACGCGTATTGAAACTGCTCAGGGAAGGTACGGCTGCTGTTTGCAGCGACTTCGAAAAGCAAACTGTTCTGAGGGTATTCGAGACTCAGACCACTACTGAGTTCACCAGGGTTATGGACGCGCTTGCTGATGATTCGGGTGGCATAGAGGGTGGGTGCGATTTGCCCGGGCGCGTAACGCGCAATACCCCGACTGGTTCCAATCAGGAGGCTGTTGCTGCGGTCAGAGTCTTGTTGCGGTAGAACGGCAAAGACATTTTGGGAAGGCAGTCCCTGCTCGGTATCCAGGTGCGCCACGACGGGGCCAAGGTGATCATCGAACACGATCTGGACCAGGCCTCCTCCCGTGGTTGCACACCAGACTCCGTTCGAGTTGGCTCTACTGGCTGCCAGGCTTCGGGCATCAAGGTTGGACGCGACGACCACACAATCGTTGCCCGGCCGGCATACATAGACCCCTCGATTAGTAGCAAACCAAAGAGTGCCATCGTTTGTGCGCGCAATAGAACGGACGGTGCTGCCTCTGAGTTTCGCAAACGCCGGCGTCGGTTCTGACTTTTGACCGTCGAAACTGAAAACGCCGTCGTTCGTCGTTCCGATCAACAGTCTTGTGTCTCCGTCGGCCAACAAACTAATCACTTCGCGGGAGCCGTTACCGTCCCTGGGCCACACGATGCGAACGCGTGGATCTTCAAACAGTGCAACGCCACGCTTGAAGCTGGCAATGTAGATCCCCTCGCGAAATCGAGTGATCGCCCTGATGCTGCCTACGGCGTCAGCATTGCCGGCACTTGCCTCGAAACGTGTAAAACTCTGCGACTCGGTTGTTGTTCCCGGCTCGGGCTTCGCTCCTGCAAAAAACCCACTGGCCGAACCCACCAGCAACCTTCCATTCTTGTCTTCGGCGATTGAATAAATAATATTGCGGGCAAGTTCGGTGACTGTGAGCCACTTCTGCGCGGCCTTGTCGTAAACGAACAGACCGCGGTTGGTGCCAGCCAGCACGCGGCCGTCTGAGGTTCGATATAACGTGCGCACGAAGTTGCTTTCGGCGCTGCCCCCGATACTCTCAACTCGCGGCGCCTGCGTGTCGAAGCGGCAAACGCCTCTGTCTGTCCCAAACCAGACGACGCCCTCGCGGTCGACGAAGATCGCATAGACGTGATCCGAACGCAGGCCTCCGGCCGTGCCATCGAAAGTGAAACGCTGAGCCTTGCGGGAACCGGAGAATCGGAATACTCCATGCCCGTCAGTTCCAACCCAAACCTCTCCATTTCCTCCGCGGATAGTACTGACCGTGCCCGTCGGAGCGTCAACTCTTACAAGATTGCCTGGCGCGGTGCCCTGGTACAACCCGCTCTCTTCTTTTCTGCCGCGCGCTCCCAACCACAACTTGCCATCCGCATCTGTCTCCAGCGCGCGAACGAAGTAGTTGGGTTGCCTCAGCGGCGACTCTTTTGCAGTCCCATTCTCAATCGTGAGGAGCCCGCGACTAAGCGAGCCGGCCAGAAGTTTACCGTCTACGATGCTAAGACTCGTGAGCGCGAGAGGTACGGGCCGCTCGCGATCGGCGCTTTCGAGTGGTTGCTCCAACAACTGGTGGACAGCGAATGAGCCATCTTCCTTCTTTCGACACTCGAAGATCATGCCCTGCTCAGTGGCTATCACCAGGCGATCGCGTTCAGGCGCAATGATCGCGGTTATTACTTTGCCAGCCGTTTCCCGTAACACTTCGAAGCTGCCATCTCGCATGCGCACTACTCCGGATTCAGTGCCGATCCATAGCACACCCTCTTCGTCCGTTTTCAAAGCCAGCACGCGACCCGATGGAAGATTGGGATGGCTGATGGCTTGGGTTCTGCGGCCATCGAGTTTCGCCAAACCTGCGTCAGTGCCAAACCACATCGCGCCGTCTGGTCCCTGGGCAACCGCGAGCACGCGGTCAGATGGCAACCCATGAAATAAGGTCACAGCGCCCCACTGATGCAAACCTGTGACAGGTGTAGGTGAAGGGGAAGGGGAGGGCGAAGGGGAGGGCGAAGGAGACGGCGATGGGCTTGGTGAGGGCGTTGGTTGGATGTTGTCGGATTGCGCGGAGGCAGGAGCAGGAGGCAGGAGCATGAGAAAACAAAACCCAGCTAACAAAACCGAGAAAGCTCCGTAAAGAGGCCGAGACATAGGTTGTGGGTACTAACGTTTCGCCGGCTTTGGATTCCCGGCCTCTCGCTTCTGTTCCTCGATGAACTTCATCCCATCACGCTCGAGCCACGCATCCAACTCCTGCGACGCCTTCTCCAGCTCGTCGTTGTTGAGCAACCCACGTCGAAGTGCTTCGAAGAATGCGCGCGTGCGTACGTTGTAAGCGAGCTTGTCGTATGCTTCGTGCTCCGTGCCTTCCGCCATTGAGACGAAGAGCTTTTCATAGAGCGTCGCCAGCCGGCTCTCAACACCGCGCAGGCTGAGACTGCACTTGCGCGCGATGGCCCAGTTGGAAAGACCCAGCGCAAGGTAGTAAAGCGCCTCGGCTTCAAACTCTGTCAGCAAAGGCCGCTTGAACGAGTCCTTGAACGCCGGATCGATCATGTCGGCGCCATCCTCCAGCACGGCGGCGACGAAACGCAGAAAGCGCATCTCCGGATTGTTCTTATGGATGAAACCGTAGGCTGGCGGAGGATCTACTGACTTCACGATCTTCCGAATTTCGTTGATGTAAATCTCGTGCGGAAACTGGGTCCAGAAGATAATGCGCGCCTCGGGGAAGTCGCGCCAGATTGCGCGCGCTGCCTTTACGCCCGAAAGCTTGGGCATCTGGATGTCCAGAATGCAAACCGCAGGCTTGTGCTCAAGCGCGAGCTTTACGGTCTCCTCGCCATCCCCGGCTTCCAACACCGGCGTGTGTGTCTGGAACTCACGCTCCAGGATCTCGCGGAGGTAAGCTCGCTGGGCCACGTTGTCTTCGGCAATCAGGATAGACATGGCTAGTCGCTGGTGATGATAGACCTGAAACTCCCTTTTTCGTAAAGGTATGACGTGCCACCTTTCTCAAAGATGCCGGTGAAGATCGCATCGTTCTGATAGGTGAAATATTCACTGGTTTCATAGCTGTAGTCCCAATCACCGCGCCCTAACAAGACGAGATACGCGCCTTCAGGATCCAACACCTTCATCTGGAAGCCTGCTGCTTTAGTCAGAAACACTACAAGGTGGGCCATTCGCATTTCAGCCTTGGCTTTCTTTGGGAGGGTGGTCTGTTCCTCGATAAGCACCGCGTAGTCCACCAGGCCGTTTCCATCAAAATCCCCTTTGATGATGTCGGGGCGGGCATACTCTGAGACATACTCCTTTAGAAACGTTCGGACTTCCTCTTCGACTGGTAGGTAGCTCCAGCCTGGGAAATTTTTATCCAAGGATGACTTCATACTCGATGGAAGTGAAATCCTGGCGGTCTGTTTGAAGTCGCGGAGGTTCTTGTAGATAAACTGGTACACCGGCTCGAGAAAGCCATCATACACAAGCTTGTCGGCATCAATGAGCTCAACGTCGAGTGGTCGCGGCTCCGGCCAAACTCGCCGCTTTGGGACCTTAAGCAGTTGCCGAACTTGCTCTTTGTTTGAACTGATCGTCGGATTGTTCCGGAAACGATGCCGAACCGCAATCGTCAGCCGCGTGGCCGCAACTCCGATCGTAAAAGCAAGAACGGCGCACATAGTTCGTGAAACATAGCTTCTCACGTCTCATTTCTTATGCTCTTGGGGCTCGGAGGTCAATGTGGCTTGCCACAGTCGCGCCCGGTGGACTGCAGGGTTGGACGTTGCAGTTTTCCACCTATCGTTGCCTCCAACCTTCGCCTAACATCCGTCTCGTTAAGGGTTGAGGCTGTTCACGATGGCATCGTGGACGACGATGAAGAGCAAAAAACCGGAAAGGCGGTCAGTGTTGACCTTCCGCTTCAGCCGTCCTTTCTCCTTAAGGGGTTAACGGTGCTCAGGGAGGGTCCAGTCACCACCATACTTGAGGGCGAGAAGGCTCTTGAGAAAGCCTCGGCGCTCAGCCTGAGCCTCGCGGAACACTCCTATGTGCTGAAAATTGTTGGTGATGAGGATACAGAGAAGTGTTCCGAGCAATTACTTCCAAGGAATGCCAAACTGGTTCTGGCTTCCGGCAATTCAGCTCAAATTCTCTATTCGTTGAAAGAGTGCGGTGATGACGCTGGCTGGACTCTGCTTTGGGCAGGCGATCTCGACAGGGACGGAAAGCTCGATCTCTATGTGAGTGTTCATCAGCACTACAATGTCTCCGAAAGGAAACTCTTCCTATCTTCATCGGTGGACGAAGGACAGTTGGTCAAAGAAGTTGCTGAGTTCGTCACAAGCGGATGCTAACAGGTGTGAATTCATGTCGAAGCGAGTGACCCAATAAGAATGTGCGCAAAGGGAACGAAGCCTGCTCGTTGGAGGGTCCGACGAGATGCGATGTTTGTCGTGTTGCAACGCGCGCAGGGAATGGCTCCGAGTTCGTAGCACTCCCGCTTCAGTTCCTGGACAAGATAGGAGCCGAGACCGCGCCGTCGAAACGGCTCAGTCACGTCCATGTAGATATCGCCATAAGGCCGGTTGTAGTGGAACAGGATGCCTCCTGTCGCAGCAACATTCCCATCGATTTCGAGGAGCCACTCGCCGCCGCCTTGCCGTCGCTCGAGACTCATCCGTATCTCCTCTTCCGAAGTGACGCGCCGGAGAATTGCGCCATTGGGCAGGTGAGCGGTGGTCACTTTGTCGTGGAACACGATCTTCTCAGTACCGATTTCGCGCCCGTACGTCAGCGCCATGATCGTGGGCAGCACTTCATTCGTCTGGACTTCAAAGAACCGGGCCTCGCTGACCGCGAGAAAAGCCTCGAACAGAGCGAACGCCCGTGAGCGTTGCTCCGGCAAAACGTAGAACTCGAAAACCGTCGGCTTGTCTTTCCACGGTCCGCCGATCGCTATCGAACCGAAGCCGGCTGTGATGTCACCAAACTCGAGCAGATAAGACAAAGTCCACCCTTCGCGCCTATGGATCGAGTCATGGACAATCTGACAGTTCATCTCCTCTCGATATCGCGTGCGCAAAGGCAGCACGTCTTCATTTGACGACAATTTGGCTTGGGCTCTCATTCAATCGCAATGGGGATACGGGATACCCATCTTTCAGTAAACGATTCAAATTGGGGAACTACACAGGAAGAGCGATAAATCTTTTGGGGTTCTTCAGATTTCGAGGGAATTGGCAGTGGGGGGACTGCGAACCAATACCCACTATCACCTACGAGATCAGATTCGCTTTCGAATCCAGTCAGCTATCTGCTCCTCCGTAAGGGTCCCCTGGGCTAGTTGTAGGAAGGTCAGGTATTTCTCATCTTGACTAGCATCAAGATCGACGCCATTCAGTAAGAGAAAAGTGCGAGTAGCCACGAGTGCAGTGCGCTTGTTGCCGTCAATGAAGGGATGGTTGCGTGCAATTCCATAGGCGTAGGCTGCGGCTAAGGCTGCCAAGTCAGGCGGCTGACCATACGCAAGAAGGTTCTGTGGCCGCGCTAGAGCAGACGAAAGCAAACCCTCATCTCTCAATCCCTCACTTCCCCCATGCTCAGCTACTTGCCGATGGTGGATCGCTATGACCGTTTCCTCCAGAAGCCAGACGATCTCAGTCATGACGACTATTCGGCCAGTTTCCGCAAGGCATCTCGATCCTCGCGCATTACGCGTTCAGCAATCTCCACTTGTTTGGCGAACGCGGGATTATAGGCCGTAAGTTCGATTCCATTCTTCGTTTCGATTGCGTAGAGGCTGTCTCCTCTCTTGACGCGCAGTCGTTCCAGGATCTCTTTCGGTAGAATCACGCCGACGGAGTTACCGACAGTTGTGACCTTTAAGACGCTCATCTTTCCTCCATCTACCAGCCAGACCGAGACCTACAAACTTCGAACCATTATAACGCATGTTATAACCGATGCTAGCCCCAACTCGTTGTCACACCGGTAGTTTTGACTAAGTGGGATATCACCGACCGCCCGCCCTTTGCAACGCCTGTCAGATCCCGGGTCGTCCAAATGATCCGCCCGCAATCTTCTAGCGTCAGCTTGATTGCCCTTCAATAGGACACGCCGATTCCTTCGCACAAGGGTACCCGGTGATCCGACTGTGGTCATTACGGTTCAGGCCTGTGGCCTGTGCCGTTATCTCAATCTTCACAGTCTCGTAGGATCTGCGTGTATGGAAGGGGCCCCCTGGCCTCGACAAATTACTTTTCGATCCGAATTGCCTATGAAGGCGGAGGTGATCATGCAATTGAATGGACGGACTGTCTGCTTGGTTCTGGTTTTGATAGCAATTGTTTCCTTTGCCGGCACTGCACAGGCACAGGCACAGGCACAGGCACAGGCTCAGGAAGATAAAACTCTCGCCCCGTATTTCGTTGTGCAGGGAGATCCAAGGGTAGATCAGCTACCTCTTAAGGATACACGTGTTGAAATAGCCGTTTCAGGCGTTATCGCAGATGTGAAGGTACTGCAAACATATCGAAATGAAGGTTCGCGGCCAATCAATGCATCTTACGTTTTTCCGGCCTCCACGCGTGCCGCCGTTTATGCCATGCGTATGCGAGTCGGCGATCAGGTCATTGTTGCGAAAATCAAAGAACGAGAAGCAGCAAAACAAGAGTTCGATACGGCTAAGAAGGAAGGAAAGAGCGCATCTTTGCTGGAGCAACAGAGGCCTAATGTGTTTTCGATGAGTCTGGCCAATATCATGCCCGGGGATCAAATTGAGATTGAGCTGCGATATACGGAGTTGCTTGTGCCGACTGATGGGATCTATGAGGTTGTTTTTCCTACTGTTGTTGGGCCTCGCTATTCCTCGCATAAGGAGTCCTCTGCGCCAAAAAATGATCGTTGGGTTAAGAGTCCGTATCTTCATCAAGGTAATAAACCCAGCAGCACGCTCCATATTTCAGCCAGGATCTCAGCCGGCGTCCCAATCAACGATTTGAGCTGTGCATCGCACCAGATCTTTCCGCAATGGCAAGGTCCGACTGTCGCTCAGCTGACGTTGGACGATACGGATCCGTTTCAAGGAAATCGTGACTTTGTTCTGCGCTACCGTTTGGCCGGAGATCAAATCACTTCGGGTCTCCTACTCTTTCAGGGTCAAGACGAAAACTTCTTTCTTTACATGGCCCAACCACCGCAGCGAGTGACGGCTGAGGATATACCCGCTCGAGAGTACATCTTCGTTGTAGACATTTCCGGCTCTATGGACGGCTTTCCTTTGAATACCTCAAAACAGCTTCTGAGAGATCTAATCGGGCAGTTGCGGCCATCGGACTTGTTCAATGTCGTTCTGTTTGCCGGAGACGCTTCTGTGCTTTCTCCGAAGTCGCTTCAGGCAAATCATGAAAGCATCTCTGGTGCGATTCGTTTGATCGAGCAACAACGAGGCGGTGGAGGAACCGAGCTCCTTGCAGCGGTCAAACAAGCCATGAGCCTTCCCCGTGAAGCAAACATCTCACGGAGCATCGTCCTGGTAACGGATGGTTACATTTCAGCAGAACAAGGAGTGTTCGACTACATACGAGACAATCTTAATCAATGCAACGTCTTCGCCTTCGGTATCGGCTCAGGAGTAAATCGCTATCTCATTGAAGGTGTGGCGAAGGCCGGAATGGGCGAGCCTTTTATAGTGACTGAGGAGACGGAAGCTCTCGCTATTGCAGCCAAATTCCGGGAATACATTCAGAATCCACTCTTAACCGACATTCAGATAAGGTCCATCGGTTTTGATACATATGATGTGCACCCAGGCCACCTTCCTGATCTAATGGCGCAACGGCCTGTGATTCTCTTCGGCAAATGGCGTGGGCCAATAAGCGGAACTTTCGAGCTACACGGAAAAACGGGGCGTGGAGATTATGTGACCCGATTGGATGTTGCCGGCGTCCAAACGGATGAGGCCAATCGAGCGTTGCGTTACCTTTGGGCCCGATCCCGAGTGGCTGAACTGTCCGATTATGGCTCCAGAAATTTAGAAACCGACAAGGTCAAGGAAATCACTTTGCTGGGTTTGAGGTACAGTTTGTTGACTCAGTACACGTCGTTCATTGCAGTTCGCGAAGAGGTGAGAAACCCGTTGGGGTCGGCTAAGGATGTGGATCAACCGCTACCGCTTCCACTAGGAGTTAGCGATCTGGCGGTTGGCGAAGGCACCCAGGTCGGAAGTGAACCGGAGCTCGTTTGGTTGGTGATTGCATCCGTACTGATGGGACTGATCATGATCTTCCGCGGGCGGCGGAGGCGCTCTCAGCCACACCCGGTTCCAACCGGGTGACAAAGCCTGCCTCTTGATCTTCATACCGTTTCAACGGTTTCGAGTTTTCCCCAAACAACGTAAACCGTTGAAACGGTTACTCAAAAATTGGTTCTAATCACCTGGTTGAAACCGCGTGTGAATGAGATGACCTTGTATGAACCCAAGACTCAACTGGAAACGCAACGCGCAGTTCGTTGTCGTGCTGCTCGGCGCTCTAACACTAAAACTATATTACTCAGCGGCAAGCCCCAACCAGTTGCGCTGGATCCTGGCTCCGACGACTGTCCTTGTCGAATTAGTCAGCGGCAGACCGTTTGAATTTGAATCCCATGCAGGCTACATCAGCAGCGACCGCACATTCCTGATTGCCGCTTCCTGTGCTGGGGTCAATTTCTTGATCACATCATTCTTGATGCTCTCGCTAAGAAAGCTGTGGAGAGATCGATCGCGAAATTCATCGGATAACCTTGCCTGGAGATTCATACCCATTGCGGCCCTGTTTGCCTATCTTGCGACACTTGTTGCTAATACTGTTCGCATTTCCAGTGCGTTGCGGCTGCAGCGGATGCCTCTGGAGATTAGTTGGTTAAGCCCAAATCAACTTCACCGCTTCGAAGGAATCTTCATTTATTTTGCATTTCTGCTGTTGTTGTTTATCGTTACAGAAAAGATGAGTTCGGAAAACACTTCGGGGCTCCCACTCCACGCCGGCTGGCCGCGCGGGAACCCGGGTCTGTTCCGCCAATCTCTCTTCCCGCTTATGATGTATTACGCAACGATGCTAGGAATCCCGCTGGCAAGTGCCGCATATCGCCCGAGAATTGCCGCAACCGATTTCTGGGAACATCTTCTCTTCGTGGTACTGACTCCTTTACTACTGATTCTCCCGGTCGCCACGTTCCGCTTTTATAGAGATCACCGGGTTTCTGTAAGGATCAAGTTAGGCGTAACTACTCCTCGGCATTAATCGCCCTCACCCGAAGTGTCCGTTAGGGTGACGCATTCATCTTCCTGATGCTCGGCAAGCACTGGACACGGGAAATTTGAGTTTTTCTCTGTCGACATAATCCGTGCCCTATTCATGGCTCGAGCACTTGCCCGATAGCCTCCATGATTTCGCGGTGCGAGAAGGGTTTGGCGAGCACTCGCTGGGCGCCAAAGGCCTTGGCCATCTTCAGGTAGTCCTGCCCACCACCTCGTCCTCCACCCGAGATGGCGATGATCTTAACTCCAGAGAAGAGCCGCTTGATTTCCGTGATCATTTCCAAGCCCTCTTTCTCCGGCATTACCAAATCTGTAATCACAAGATTTGTCGGCTGGTTTTCGTAAAGCTTGATCGCCTGACTGCCATCGGACGCTTCTTGCACCTCATAACCCTCGCCAGTCAGGGCCTCGCTCAGCATCGTGCGGAACTGGTCGTCATCGTCTACTAGAAGGATACTGATCGCCAGTGGTTATTCCTTTTCCGTCTGGACAAGTGAGCGCCGAATAGCCTCTCCCAGCGCTTGTATCGGACATGGCTTAGGGAGCATTTCCCGGATGCCCGTCGCTCGGGCTTTCTCGTGGGTCATTCCAGCACTGTACCCGGTTACCAGAATAACGGGCAGCGCTGGCCGGATTTCCAACAGAGCGGTAGCAAGGTCAGCGCCGCTCAAGCGCGGCATTGCCTGATCAGTTATAACCAGATCGAAGTCTTCAGGTTGCGACCTGAAAGCCGCCAGAGCCTCGACACTGTCAACCATGGGGGTGACGCGATAACCGAGGTCTTCAAGCATTGACTGACCGAGTGAGGCCAGCGCTTCCTCATCGTCTACAAAGAGAATGTGTTCGCCTTGGCCCCGGGACACGGAATCAGACTCGTCAACTATTCGAGCCGGTGGGCGATCGTAGACCGGCAAATAGACACTAAAAGTGGTGCCCACTCCCAACTCGCTAGAGACTACGATCGCGCCCTCGTGATTCCTAATTACACCGTGCACCACGGCAAGCCCAAGGCCAGTCCCTTCACCGGGAGCCTTGGTTGTGAAGAAAGGCTCGAAGATGCGTTCCGGAGTGGCGCGGTCCATACCGCTTCCCGAGTCGCTCACCTCCAGACAGACATGCGGTCCTTCCGTGAGTTCCGGATGCGTACTGGCGAAATCACGATCGATATCAACGCACGCCACGCGGATCCCCAGAACGCCAGGGTGTTCCTTCATCGCGTGCCCGGCGTTGACACAGAGATTCATTGCCACCTGGTGGAGCTGCGTCGCGTCGCCCATCACCGAAGGAGCGGTGGGATCGATGGCTTGCCGGATTTCAATTGGCGATGGCAGCGAGACCCGCAGGAGCTTAAGAGTCTCGGCGATTATGGATTGCAGCTTGACCACTTCCAGCTCAGGTTCTTCCTGGCGGCTGAATGTAAGGATTTGCGTCACTAAATTCCTGGCGCGAGTGCTCGCGATCAGTACCTGCTTGAGATGAGTCTGGGCGCGACTATCCTGACCGATAACGCGCTGCGCCATTTCAGAATAGCCAATGATGGCAGCCAGGATATTATTAAAGTCATGCGCTATACCTCCGGCGAGAGTGCCGATCGCCTCCATCTTTTGTGCCTGCCGAAGTTGCGCCTCTAGTTTCTTTTGTTCCGTAATGTCAGTGGCAATGCCCGTGATGCGAACTAGTTTGCCGGCGGAATCCCTGACTTGGAACCCACGGTCGCGAATCCATCGGATGGTGCCGTCAGGGCGAGCAATTCGATACTCGACACTTATCTCCGGTGCAGTTTGGGTGAGGGTGGCAAAAACCGCAAAGGCACTCTCACGTTCTTCCGGAAGGATGGCCTCAATCCACTGGTGCGGATGGGCGTACAAGCTTTCCACGGAGCGGCCCCAAATTGTTTCATATCCGGCATTCACGTACTCCATTATTTTGAAGTCGGGTGAGGTGATCCAGAATACATCGGTGATGTTCTCCGCTAGCTGACGGAATTTTTCGTCACTGTGACGCAGCGCTTGATTGGTGCGGGAGATTTCAATTTCTGCCAGCTTCAGTTCGTGAATGTCTGTGCAGGTGCCAAACCATTTCAGTACGTTGCCGGTAGCGTCCAGTTGAGGTACGCCGCGGATCAACCACCAACGGTAAACTCCATCCACGCGGCGTAGGCGGGATTCGATCGAGTAAATCCCGGTTGTCGCTGTCGCGTGCTGCCAGGCATCCCAGGCACGTTGCTGGTCTTCCGGGTGAAACGGTTTGTTCCATCCGTGGCCAAGGCTTTCTTCCAGCGTCTGTCCTGTGTAATCCATCCACTGCTGGCTGAAATATATATTCCAGCCATCCGGGCGCGTGATCCAAACCATTTGCGGCATGGCTTCGGCCAGCGCGCGGAATTCCGCCTCGCTCTCTTGCAGCGCCGTCTCCGCGGCCTTGCGCTCGGTGATGACGCTGGCGGACGGGATCAGGAACGTAACCTCGCCAGTCTCGTCCCGCAACGGTTGGAGGGAGAAATCAATGTCAATCACCTGATTATCCGCCCCATGCATTCGCACGTCGTAACGAGAGGCTTCCCCACGCGCTGCCCGCGTGATGGCTTCTCGCAGCTGTCGTTGAGCAACCGGTGACTGAGACCACCAAGGTGTTTCGTCGAAGGGCTTGCCCAGAACATCTTCGGCTTTCAAACCACCAGCGGTTAGAGGGGATTGGTTGATCTCGACCAGAATTCCCTGCGGTGTCAGCAAGCCCACAAACATTGAGGGGCCCATCCCATCGATGATATCGCGCACCCGTTTTTGACTGGTTTGGAGCGCAGCTTCCGCCATTTTTCGCTCGGTGATGTCGCGGATGGCGGTAGTAATATATTTCTTGCCAGCGATAGTGGAGGTCGAGACAGCCGCTTCAAGGTCAATTAGCGAGCCATTCTTCCGCTTGCCCTTAAACTCAAAGAGGGTCACGGGCGTCTCCCCACGCAGACGAGCGTTGCCATACCCGGTCAGGCGCTCCGCCTCATCGGGCGGCAATATCTCCGAGACATGCCTGCCGAGCAGTTCTTTCGGCGCATCGTATCCAAGCATTCGCACGTAAGACTTGTTCACATAAACGATAACTCCGTCGTCCTCGACGAGAATGCCGTCGCGGGAGGCTTCAAAGATGGCGCCTAGCCACTCCTCGCGCTCCCGCAACGCCGCCTCGGCCAGCTTGCGTTCAGTGATGTCTACGCACGCACCAGTCATGTAGAGTGGCTTGCCGGCGGCATCGAAGAAGGTCTTTCCCTTGTCATCCAACCAGTGAACGCTGCCATCGGGCCAGACGACGCGGAACTCCGCGTCGAAATCCGCGCCTTCCCGGGCACAGCGCTCGCAGCGTTCGATCACATTGGGTCGATCGTCGGGATGAACCATGGCGATGAATGTCTCCAGCGAACGGATCGCCTGTCCCTGAGG
>JBPCIQ010000132.1:0-41276 GCA_051006135.1 Pyrinomonadaceae bacterium
CCCCTGGAGTTCGACTGATTTTGTTTGCGGTGGCGTCGATGAGGAAACCTGCCCCGCTGAGCCCGACAAAACACACAGAGACAAAGCCAGGAGCGAAAGAATAAGTCGGCCGTAAATGTGTCTTGGAGTCATGATTGATTTTCGTTTCGAAGGTGATTGCCCAGTTTAGAAGACAAGTGAACTACCCACTAAATTACACTAAGCGATCTTAGTGAAATTTCATGTGACTTCGTGGATCGGTTTTGACTATCACGAAGCGAAAGGGCTATATCTCAGATTAGGACTCCACGCAGTGTCTAGTATACATTGACCGGTCACCAGCCCGGCTATTACAATTCCTCAAATGTCATTCAGACCACAAACGCTTCGGTGGAGTTTACTGCTTGTCGGATTGTTACTGGCCCTGGCAAGTGATGGTGTGGCTCAGCAGAGACCATTATTAACAGAGGACGTCGACATCATTCCTCCCGGTTCGATGCGGATTGAAGCGGGAATCGATTTCATGCAAGGGGCAAGGTTTCCGGTCTCCGGTTTAACTGGTGATTTGACTCGCGTCGGTGTGATCGGCGTAAACATTGGCTTTGCGCCTAATGTTGAATTTCAAATCGAAGGTGTCGCGCAGAATTTCCTTAGCATTAATTCCATGACTGCCTCCGCAGTTCCGCTTAACATCGCTCCGGGGTCAAACTCTGCTAATGACACGGGCGATTTCACTCTAGCGACGAAAATAAAGCTCCGCAGCGAGACCAGGCGTGGGCCTTCGTTAGGGTTCCGGTTTGGCGTGCAACTGCCGAACTCAAACCAGTCGCGCGGCATAGGACTTAATCAAACCAATGCATTTGGTTCGATTCTGATCGGCAAAAAGTTTGGGGCCGATGGACGCTTCAATACTTTTGGCAATCTGGGTATTGCCATCCTCACAGCACCAACGGTCCTTTTCACACAGAATGACGTACTTACCTATGGAGTCGCCGGAATTTTCCGGCTCAACAGGCAATTCAGCCTGGCCGGTGAAGTAAATGGTCGCGCAAACACGCGTCCGGGAAACGGCCCCCTTGGCACCGAGTCGCAAGCAGAGGCCAGGCTTGGTATGCAAATCCGCGCCTCCGGCTTGCGCTTCGACTTTGCTGGAATCAAAGGCCTGACCGACTTTAGTCCTAACTCGGGAGTTACGATTGGCGTAACTTACGATACACCTTCCGTATTTGTCCCCGCGAAGTAAACAACGACACTGTAATTATGTTCGATTGGTTAGCTGCTGTAGGCCGTTGGCTGGAAGAATACGTAATCAGTGTGCCAATCTACATTGCCGCACCAGCTATGGTGCTTATCGGTGCGCTCGATTCCTCGCTGCTGTCTCTGCCTGAGATTAATGATTATCTGGTGGTGGGCCGCTGCTACAAGTATCCCACGGCGGTGTTTTATTTCCCGCTCTTTGCGGCCTTCGGCTCCGTGCTGGGATGCTGGCTTCTTTATACGATCATGCGCCGCGGGGGGCAGGCGCTGCTGCGCAAGCGATTCAGCCCTGAGAGCATCCGCCGGGTCGAGCGGGTATATGCCCGCTTCGGCTTTCTGGCGATCGCGATTCCGGCAATACTACCGCCACCCCTGCCTTTCAAGATTTTTGTTGCGACGGCGGGTGCGCTCGAATATCCCCGCTGGAAGTTTCTCATGACCGTGATGCTGGCGAGATCGTTTCGCTACTACGTTGAAGGCATCCTTGCGGTCTATTATGGCAGACGCGTACTGATGTTTCTCAAAGATAACGGGTTGATGATCATCAGTATTGTGGCTGCGGTTGTTCTGCTCCTGATACTGATCTACGCGATCGTGAACCGTCGCTGGTCACGCGGCGCGTTAGCTAGTAGTTCAACGCCCGAAAGAGGCGACGAGAAGGTGCAGGAGCAGGCCATTCCAGAGTCTCCAGCGAAATAAGTCTTACTCAGGAAGGATCCCTATTTGAAGCAGCTCTTTCATAAGATCACGAATGCCCTCACTCGTCTTTCTGACTATCTAGTTGCATTCGGCCCATTTGGGTTGTTTGCGGTCGCCTTTCTGGACTCCTCGTTTGTCCCGTTACCAAGCAGCGCTGATGCGTTGATGATCCTTCTGACCACGGCGCACCCCAGCTGGATGGTTTTATATGCGTTGATTGCCACTGCTGGCTCCGCGCTTGGTTGTCTGGTTCTCTATTACGCGTCTCGTCGCGCAGGCAGTCGGGCGCTCGCCCGATTCTCGGCAGCAAAACAAAAGCGAGTAAGGGAGCTAATTGATCGTTACGATGTGCTTTCGGTTTTGGTCGCTTCGCTTCTGCCTCCACCGTTTCCATTCAAACTGTTCGTGGTCAGTGCCGGTGTCTTCCGTTTCAGCATAACTCGCTTCATGATCGCGATCGTGATTGGGCGTGGCTTTCGATTTTTGCTGGAAGGTTATCTTGCCGTCCGTTACGGAGCGCAGGCCAAGCTAATCCTGGCTAAGTATTATCCCTGGATTGGCCTGGGACTAGCGGTGCTGATCGTGGTTGGTTTTCTGGCTCGCAGTCTGCGAAAGCGAAAAGAGGGGATCGCCGAACAAAGTTTAGAAGCCGGGAACTAGCGGCAGGAGCTGGATCTGGTCTGGCTGATCTCTTTGGTTCGCTTCGACGACCTGGAAGTGACGTGCGGTTGCGAGATCTCTGACGCCGTGTTCACTGAGTCGTGAAAGTAGATGCAGAAAGACCTCGGCAGTTGCCCGGGCGTCGCTGCCTGCTCGATGACGACGGAAGACGGGAATTGAGAAATGTTCAGCAACCGTATCGAGCCGGTAGTTAGTCAACCCCGGCACTACTCGGCGCGAGAGCTTGACAGTGCAGAGATGCGTGTTAATCATGCGGTGGCCCGGATACACTCGGGAGACTTCATGGTTTAGGAAGCTGGTGTCAAAAGGAGAATTGTGCGCAATCAGCACCGCGTCGCTCACGAAATCAAGCCACCGCGGAGCTACTTCGGCGAACACCGGCGCCGTCTTTACCATCTCGTTAGTAATACCTGTTAGCGCAACAACGAAGCGGGGAATGGGAATCTCCGGGTTTACCAGCGTCAGGAAGCTGTCCACGATTCGCCCCTGACGAATGCGATACGCGCCAAGTTCAATAACGCGGTTAGGAGGGTTTTTGGCGCCAGTGGCTTCGAGATCCACTACCACGAAATCAAGTTCTTCCAGCAAACGAGACTCGACATCGTCGCCTTGCAACTCAACGGTTTTGCCGTCAAGCACTTTGAACCGGCGATCGTCTTTAACAAGATCGGCCACTAACAGGCTGGCCAATTCTTCGTCTATATGAGAAACCTTGAAAACTGCGTCGACGATCTCGGCGGCATTGGCGCGCCCGCCACAGTCGCGCAAAAGGTCGATTGTTTCTTGAACCAGGATTGAGTCAGAGACCAGGTTTGGATACGGTGCCATCGGTCCAAGGATTGTAGCATGCATCCCCGGTTTCCTTGAGGTGAGACGTGCGAACGGAAGAAGTAATCGAAAAGTTTAGAGCCACTGGGGCACTGCTTGAAGGTCATTTTGTTCTGACGAGCGGGCTTCATAGCACGAACTATTTACAGTGCGCGCTCGTCCTGCAGCATGCATCTGAAGCGGAAGGCTTTGGTCGCGCGATTGCGGCACACTTCAAAACTGACGGTATTCGCCTGGTAGCTGCGCCGGCCATCGGCGGCATCGTGATTGGACACGAAGTCGCCCGCGCTCTCGGCGCCAGATTCATCTGGACGGAGCGAGAGGATGGCAAGATGAGCTTGAGGCGTGGATTTTCTGTCGTGCCGGGCGAGAAAACCCTCGTTGTAGAGGATGTCGTGACTACCGGGGGGTCGACGCTCGAGACCGTAAACTCGCTGCGAGCTGCCGGTGCCAACGTGATTGCCGCGGCTTCGATCATCGATCGCTCGTTAGGCAAGGCTGATGTGGGGGTGCGGCGAATCGCGCTGGCGACACTAGAGGTTCCTTCAGTTGATCCTTCCGCGTGCGACGCGTGTAAACGAGGTGAACCTGCGACCAAGCCAGGCAGCAGAAAGCGATTGGTCAGTGGTCAGTAGTCCGTTGTCCGTTGTCAGTAGTCCGTAGCCCGTTGTCAGTCAAGGTCGACTACTCTTAATTCAGATTTAGTATGCCACTGACTACTGACTACTAACCACTAACCACTGACAACTGACTAATCATGAATTTCAAGCTAACCATTCAATACGATGGCACCGACTTCCATGGCTGGCAGATGCAAGGCGCGATACGCACTGTTCAGGGGGAACTGACGCAAGCACTCTCTCTAATCGACGGCCGCAGCGTAATAGTGCATGGTTCAGGAAGAACTGACGCAGGCGTTCACGCCGAAGGGCAGGTGGCAAGCGCCCACTTGCAACGACAGATAACTCCTCAAAAGCTGCGCGAGGCGATTAATGGCAATCTGGCTAAGGATGTGCGGGTTGTGGCGGCCGAGATCGCCGCTGAGGATTTTCATGCTCGCTATTCAGCGCTTGGCAAAACCTATATCTACCGCGTAGTAAACGAACGGATCATGTCTCCCTTTTGGCTTCGTTACGCCCACCTCGAGCCTTGTCCGCTCGATCTGGAACGCATGAGACAATGCGCTAAGCTGTTTGCGGGCGCGCATGACTGGACTGCATTTTCGGCTGCGAGCGCTGATACAGAGAGCAGGACCCGCACCATTACGCTGATGGCAGTCTCCGAGCGCTTCGATGAACGCGCTTGCGGACGGATTGTTGAAATCACAGCGAGCGCAGACGGGTTTCTTCGCTACATGGTGCGCTCAATCGCCGGGACACTGCTAGCTGTGGGCCGGGGCGATGCTGATGAACACCTGGTGGAGCGAGCTATTGCAGAAGGCAATCGTTCCCTGGCCGCCGCGACCGCCCCGGCGTGCGGACTGACCTTACTTTCCGTTCGCTATTGATGAAAATCGCGCGGCGAGCTTTATGACACCTTGCTGCATCTCTGAACTGCCTTCAGGCTCGATGCAGTGATTGACACTCTTCACTCTTGGGGCAAGAATGTGACTGGTTCTAGCAGGATCGCCAATAGATCAAATAAATCTGTTAACTCAACTCCGATAGTGACGTCCTATGCTTGCTGATTTTGCAGAGGTAGTAAAGGCTGGTACGCGGGAAGAAGGCCTTCTCCTGTCAATTGTATGGGACCGGCTGCCCAGGCACGTGGCGATTATCATGGATGGTAACGGCCGCTGGGCTGCCCAACGTGGACAGCCGCGCATTGCCGGACACCGTGCGGGCGTCGAGGCTGTGCGTGCTGCAGTCGATACCGGAGCGCGACTGGGACTTGGGGCCCTGACGCTTTACGCCTTCTCCACAGAAAACTGGAAGCGACCGCGCTACGAGGTTGACGCATTGATGCGTATGCTTCGTCGTTACCTCCGGCTCGAACTTGATGCGATCGATCGACAGAGGATCAAGTTTCAGACAATCGGACGTACGGGTGCGCTGGCGGAAAACGTTCGGCGCGAGATTACGAAGGCCACGGAGCGCACCGAGAAGAACCCTGGAATGGTACTGACGGTGGCGCTGAACTACGGAGGCCGGGCCGAGATCATCGATGCGGGTCGTGCGGCCGTACGCAGGCTGCTGGCCGAGGGAAACCCTCCCGACGAGCTGACTGAAGAGCGGCTCGCAAGCGAACTCTATACCCGCAACCTGCCGGATTTGGACCTGCTCGTGCGCACAAGCGGGGAGCTTCGCATCTCCAACTTCTTACTGTGGCAGGCAGCTTACAGCGAAATTCACGTTACCGAAACGCTCTGGCCCGACTTTCGTCGGGTTCACCTACTGGAAGCAATCGTCGATTTTCAACGACGCAATCGCCGTTTCGGCGGTCTAAAACTGGTAGCAAACGCAAAGTGATTTTAGATTTTAGATTTTTGAAATTCGATTTGAGTCGCGGTGATTTTAAACCACCGAGTGCGCCTCGATTCAAGCCGACGCCTCTCAGTCTCTATGATGCATGAGTTTAACGCGACATTCGAACAATTCCGGACACTGCTAAATCGAATCTGCACTGCGAAACAGGCAATCGCAAATCAAAAATCTAAAATCTAAAATATCGTATGTCTCGCATCATCACTGCGGCCGTCCTCTTGCCAATTCTCATCGCCTCAATCCTGATTTCCTGGTTACAACCTTTATTCGTTTTACTAGCGGCCGCGGCTTTGGTGCTTGGCCTTTATGAGTTTTGGTCACTGGCCAGGCGGCGCCAAATGAAACCCGATGTGGCAATGGGCTATCTCGCGGCGGCGGGGCTGTTTACGGTTTTCTATTTTGCGGATCCAGCGCCCGGCAGAGGTCTCGATACCCTGACCCTGCTGCTAATCCTAATTGCCTTGACCGTAGGCGTGCTTATAGCGTGCACCCTGCGAGGCACGCCTTTTGACATGATGATCGCTTCGAGCGGAGCGACGATTCTGGGGGTGCTTTACGTAGTTTTACTTGGCGGTCATATTGTCGCCGTGCGAACCGGATTCGATCAGACCCTCTCCGCGCACCTTCTGTCTTTCTTCTTCATGGTCATTATGGGTTCAGACACAGGCGCATACTATGTCGGGATGGCTTTTGGCAAACACAAACTCGCCCCATCGATCAGTCCGGGAAAGACATGGGAAGGGGTTGCCGGCGGTCTGGCTGCCAGTTTTCTGATGGCGACCATTGCTCACTTCTGGTTCTTCAGAGAGTTGCCGTTGAAATGGGCCGTCTGCCTCGGTGTCGTCATGTCACTGGTGGGTATTTTTGGCGATCTAACGGAGAGCGCGCTCAAGCGCGGGGCTGGCGCCAAAGACGCGGCAAATATCCTGCCCGGACATGGAGGCTCGCTGGATCGTCTGGATAGCTTGCTCTTCAATGCGCCAGTCATCTACTATTTCGGTCGCTTCTACTTCGTTGGCTAGGTATCTAAGTCGCGAACGGCTCGGCTGGTAACGAATGACTACGAAGAAGATCGTGATTATCGTCGCAGCGGTTGCGTTTACCGTGGGTCTGCTGGTGTTGCTCTTTGTTGGTGGAATCGTCGGCATTGCCTTTTACTCAATCGGGAAAAGCGAAGCGGCTGTTACGGCAAAGGATTTTCTGCGCAATAATGAACGACTGAAGCAGGATGTCGGCACCATCAAAGACTTTGGCTCGTTTATCACAGGCAACATCAACATCCACAATAATGATGGGGATGCGGTGTTGAACTTAAAAGTGATCGGAGAGCGTCGTACGGTAAACGCGACCGTCGAGTTAGTCTATCGAAGTGGTCGCCCATGGCGCGTGACCGCAGCCTCATATAAGAACGAACCTGGTGAAATTGTCGACCTCCTGAGCGCGTTCGAAACCCAACGACGACTCCTTCCCCTCCTGGTCGCTTAATATGAAACCCAAGGGTATTGCGATCCTCGGTTCGACCGGTTCGATCGGTTGCAATACGTTGCGAGTTATCGAAGCGCTCGGCAGCAGCAGATTTCGAGTGACGGCGCTGGGTGCTGGGCGTAATGTTGCTACGCTCGCCGACCAGGTCGCTCTGCATCTGCCAGAGCTAGTCGCTGTAGAGACCGAAGAAGCTGCTCACGATTTGCGCGCCCAGCTCTTTGATAGAAACGTCGACCTGCCGCGAATCCTGATCGGCGAAGCCGGGTTGGTAGAGGTTGCCACGCATGCTCATGCTGAAACTGTCGTGTCGGCTACCGTTGGTGCGGTAGGTTTTGTTCCGACTCTGCGCGCACTTCAAGCCGGTAAGCGAGTGGCGCTAGCCAACAAAGAAACATTAGTGATGGCTGGTGAGTTAATGACCAAGGCGGCACGAGCCTCGGGCGCCGAACTCCTGCCGGTGGATTCTGAACACAACGCTCTTCACCAATGTCTCCGTGGCGAAAAGCTAACCGAAGTGCGACGAATAATCCTCACGGCATCTGGCGGACCTTTTCGCACGAAAAACAAAGCCCAGATGCAGGACGCGAGCGTCTCCGAGGCGATGCGCCATCCAACCTGGAATATGGGCGCGAAGATCACCATAGACTCCGCGACCCTTATGAATAAGGGACTGGAGGTGATTGAAGCGCACTGGCTTTTTGGCTTTGGGGCGGATCAGATTGGGATTTTGGTCCATCCGGAATCAGTAGTGCATTCAATGATCGAATTGATCGACGGTTCAGTAATTGCTCAGATGGGTATTACCGATATGCGTCACGCGATCCAATATGCCTTGACCTATCCAGAACGGCATTCCTGCGCCCTGCCACCTCTTGATCTGACAGCTCTTGCCACACTTCGTTTCGAAGCTCCCGATTTAGATCGGTTTCCTTGCATTGCCCTGGCCTACACGGCGCTTCGGCAAGGAGGCACGCTGCCCACCGTGCTGAACGCCGCAAATGAAGAAGCCGTCAGGGCCTTTATTGAGGAGCGAATCAGCCTGACTGACATCCCCAGTGTGATTCAGCGAGTGATGCATAATCACTCAGCTCAACCTGCCCTTAGCCTCGAAACAGTGCTTGATGCCGACCGAGACGCACGCATTTCCGCCCACGTAGAGATAGAAAAGCTCGTGCGACCTAAGGATCTCGTGGTTTGACGTCATGTTTGACGCCAACTCCCGCCGCCGCGTACACTCATCTCTGCAGTCCGACACCAGGTATGAGGTGTCTAACCAACGGAATAATCAGCTTTATTGACTTCCAGGAAAGAGAAATAGATCAATGACTGTTCAGGGTATTTTAGCCTTTATCTTTATCCTTGGCGCTGCTGTGGTCTTACACGAGTTTGGCCATTTCATAGTCGCCAAGCTATTAAAGGTTCGCGTTGAGACCTTTTCGGTTGGGTTCGGTCCACGCTTGTTTGGTAAGAAGTGGGGGCACACGGACTATCGCCTTTCAGCAATTCCCCTCGGAGGCTATGTCAAGCTTGCTGGTGATGAATCGAATGCGCCTTTGGAAGGTGCCGGGGCTACGGACATTCCGCGCGAAGAGATGTTTAATCTTCGTCCTCGCTGGCAAAGGATTCTCGTTGCCGTCGCCGGGCCCGTGATGAACGTGCTGACCGCGCTGGCGATTCCTTTTGCCGCCGCCTTAATGTATGGAGTGCCGGCTACTCCGGCGCCGGTAGTGAGTGCTATTTTGAAGGGCGGCGCCGCCGAGGTGGCGGGATTGCAGCGCGGAGATCGAATCGTTTCTTTTAACGGCAATGAAAATCCAAAATGGGAGCTCATTCGTGGTGACGCCCTTTTATCTCCCGGACAAAACTTGTCCCTCGTTGTCGAGCGCAACGGCCAGCGAGTCCCTCTGACGATCAAGCCGACGCCCCATACTGAGGACGGAGAGACTGCGGGCTTTCTCGATTTTGTTCCAGATTACGGTGACGTGCCCGTCGTCGTTCGTGAAGTTGAACCCAATACGCCCGCGTTTGAAGCAGGACTGCAGCCAGGCGATCGGATCCTCGCCGTTGGCGGCCAGCCGGTGCGAAGCGCCGAACAGGTTACTCAGTTCATCCGTGATCATAAGATTCAGCCGATAACTATTACCCTCAACCGGGACGGCCAACAAAAAGAGATCACCGCGACAGCTCGCAAGTTGGCTGATGGCCGGGAACGGTTAGGCTTTCGCCCCGACGAGGAAATTCCTTTGCAGAGGGTAGGGGTCACAGGCGCTGGAGCATTTGCAGTCAGTAGCAATCTGGAGATTTTGCGTTTGACGGGGAAAGCTCTCGGTCAGGTAGTCACAGGACAGCGCTCTGCCCGGAATACGTTCTCCGGTCCCATTGGCATCTATAATGCGGCTGCCTCGTCCGTCGAAAGGCTCGGTTGGGCTGGCTTGTTCGGCATGCTTGGCTTCCTGAGTTTAAACCTTGGCATCTTTAACCTGCTCCCCATTCCGGTACTGGATGGCGGGGCAATCTTCCTGCTTTTAATCGAAGGCCTGCTCGCGACTGTTGGTCTCAAGCTATCAATGACAGTGCGCGACCGCATTCAGCAGGTAGGCTTTGTTATGGTCATTCTGCTAATGGTTTTTGTGATCACGAACGACGTTGTGAAACAGTTTTCGCGCAACTCTGACAGCAACAAACCGGCCGCGGTGGAGCCGGCGAAATAAGTCCAACGTCCAAGGTCCAGGTTGGCAAAGGAGACACTGGCCGTTGGAGGAACTAACTATGCGGAAGTCTAAAGCAGTACAGGTTAAGAATGTACAGATTGGTGGTGGCGCCCCGGTCGTTGTCCAGTCGATGACGAAAACGGACACGACGGATGTTGGTGCGACCGTGGCCCAAATCGAGGAGATGGTACGAGCAGGATGTGAGATCGTGCGTCTGGCCGTGCCGGATAACGATGCTGCCGTGTCCCTGAAAGAAATCCGCAAGCGAGTGCCCGACGTACCGATTGTTGCCGACATTCATTTCCATTACAAACTTGCACTGTTGGCCCTGGAGGCCGGCATCGATAAGTTGCGCTTGAATCCGGGAAACATCGGCGCCCACGACCGCGTTCGCGAGGTAGTGCGCGCCGCGCAAACGCAGAAAGTTCCGATTCGCATCGGCGTCAACGGGGGATCGCTGGAAAAGGATTTGCTCAAGAAGTACGGCACGGCAACGCCGGAAGCAATGGTTGAATCAGCCCTTCGCCACCTGCGAATCCTGGAAGACCTGGGATTTTCCGATACAATTATTTCACTTAAGGCCTCAGACGTGCACCGCACCGTGGCTGCTTACCGTTTACTTGCTGAGCAGGTCGACTATCCTTTTCATCTCGGTGTGACGGAGGCGGGCACCGCTTTCACAGGTACTGTGAAATCGTCCATCGGTCTGGGTATTCTGTTACACGAAGGTATTGGAGACACCATTCGTGTTTCGCTTGCCGCGGAGCCGCACGAAGAAGTGCGCGTGGCTTGGGAAATTCTTAAGTCGCTCGAGTTACGTACTCGGGGAGTAACTGTGGTTGCCTGTCCCACTTGTGGCCGTCTTGATGTTGATAACTTTGTCGAGATCGTCACTGAGATCGAACGCCGGCTGGCTCACGTGGAAGAACCCCTACATCTTTCGATCATGGGTTGCGCGGTGAATGGCCCGGGTGAAGCTCATGATTCGCAACTTGGGGTGACCTTCGGTCGCGGTGTTGGAATGATCTTCAAAAATGGCGTCCCCATGAGGAAGGTAGCCGGTGAAAACATCGTCGAGGCGTTTGTGATGGAGACTGAGAAACTCCTGGCGGAGGGCGTTGCAGCAAAGGCGGAAGCAGAACTCGAACTCGTCACGATAAAATAGTCATCGGGATTCTAAGTTGTTCGGAAGGTCGCTCGTCAAGGAGGGCGGCCTTTTGGTTTTCCGGTCGCATCACGCCGAAGCCATTGAAAGAAACAGCGCATCCGTCGCCACTTTGCGATTGATATTGACGGCCAGTTGTTCGCGCAGTTCTTCAATTTCAGAGATCCATCGGGTGACGCGCTGGCTATCGATCCTTGCTGCCACCTTCGTCAATTGAGGAAGGATGTCCTCATTTACCAGTTGCTCCTTCCGGACTCCCAGAGACAACATCCATGCATCCCTGATCAGTGTCTGCAGGAGATCCAGGCTAGCTTCATATTCGTCTTTGTGGCTGGCCTCATTTAGCCCCGCGGAGGCCTGCAAAAGCTGCGTTCGATCGCCGGTCAGCGCCAGAGCATTCAAGACCGAAAGCATTGCTTCTCGCTGATCTTTATAGATTTGTACGTCACCAGCCACTGCGCGGCCAATGCTGCCGGCCGCTGACCGAGCACGAAGACGCACCTCGGCGCCCGTGGCCAGCTTGTTCTGCGTCAGGTGTTCTTCGATTTCCTCAGGCCGCAGAGGGGCGAACCGAATCGCCTGACAACGAGAGCGTATGGTTGGCAGTAACACTGCGGGCCGTGACGTGATGAGAATTATGTGAGAGGTTGGCGGCGGTTCTTCCAACGTTTTCAGTAAGGCGTTTGCCGAGGCGTCGTTCAGCTTGTCAGCTTCATCAATAAGAAAGAAGCGCGCCACACCTTCGAAAGGCCTATAATTAGCCTCACGTTCTATCGCGCGCATCTGTACTACATGAAAAACCCTGGTCGGCGGTTGAACCAATCCAACATCCGGATGGTCTGTCCAAAAGATCTTTTTCAAATCATCGGAATTATCCGACGCAGGGAAGTTAATTTTCGAAGTCCGCACACATGCAGCACACTCACCACAGGCTTCGACTCCTGCAGGTGAGCGGCAATTGATAGCTTTCGCGAGCTCCAGGGCGAAAAGCTTTTTCCCTACACCTTCTTCGCCTGAAAAGAGCAGCGCTCCCGGCACGCGACGCGACTCCAGCATCCGCCTGAGAAGTTCTTTTACACGGTGATTGCCCGTCAATTGGTTTAGCATCTTTACCGGTTCAAGGCGGGCGGCTTGCCCGCGTGTTTCTGAAACTATTATTCGCGCTGCCGCCCTATTTGACGTTTGCAGAGTCTACCAGAGTGGACCGTGCCTCGAGCCAGGGTGCTACCGCTTCTTTAACACGGACGTGAGTCTCCTCAATTGAGGCGCCAGTTTCAATAATTCGGAACCGTTCAGGCTCCTCGCTGGCGATTCGCAAGTAAGCATTACGTACGCGCGTGTAGAATTCCTCGTTCTCGGCATCCAGGCGATCTCCCTTATCGGCCTTGCGTCTGCCCTCGGCTCTTCGCTTCATGCGCCCGATGGATTCAGCTACCGATAGATCGAAGAGCAAGGTGCGATCAGGTATGAGTCCTTCCGTTGCCAACTCGACAATCTCAGAAATCAATTGGGGCGCAAAGCCCCGACCCGCACCTTGATACGCAATCGTTGCATCGGCGTAGCGGTCTGAGAGCACGATGTGTCCGGATTCCAGTGCCGGTCGCAAGACTCGACGCACGTGCTGCGCGCGGTCGGCGGCGAAGACAAGGAGCTCGGTAAGCGGGTCAACTTCTTCTTGCTCGTCGAGTAGTGCCGCCCGTAGTCGGATGCCTACGGGTGTTCCTCCAGGCTCACGTGTAGCCAGAACTTCATAACCCTTCAGGCGCAGAAAATTCGCCAGCAATCGCAGTTGCGTAGACTTTCCACTCCCGTCTATTCCCTCGAAGGTAATAAAGGTTCCGGCCACAGGTCCTCTGGCAGACAAGGATGTTCCCAGGAAAGTTTAAACGAATGTTACGAATGGCGCGAGTCACTATTCTCCGTGACTGCCTCGTGAGGTTCAGTTGAGCCGCGAATGTCGCTGGCAAAGCGCTTAGCCTGTGAGATGGTCGAGATGGCGTGCTTAAAAATTAACTGATCCTGCGATCCGGACTCCAACAGGACCGAAAACTTGTCGAAGCTCCTGATTTTCCCCAGCAACTTCGCCCCGTTTAGGAGGTAAACCGTGACCGCTGTCTTTTCCCGACGAACTGTATTCAGGAACGCATCCTGGATGTTTTGTGACGCTGGTTTCCCGTCTGGCATGGATCCCACCTTCATGAACTCTGAACACTTATGAGGGGGGCTGCTGAAACAGATTACAACAACGCCAACAGGGTAACAAGAAGTACGTGACTAAGAGTCCGAAGACTTCATTCTGTTTTGCCGGAGCCCTTAATGGCAAGAGTTTCTAAAACTTCATTCTGGAGCGATTCTACTTCACCAAATCCCTTGAACCATTTGACCTCCGGCTCACGCCGAAACCACGTCATTTGACGCTTTGCGTAATGACGAACATCCAGTTTCGTCTGCTCGATAGCGCTCGCGAGATCCCGTTTTCCCTGTAGGTATTCAACTACTCGCCTGTAGCCGTGGGCACCAAGTGCGTTTGAGTTGGTAGGAACTTCTTGAGCGATCAAATTACGAACTTCCTTCACTAGACCTGTCGCAAAGTGCAGTTCAGTGCGTTGGTTGATCCGCTCGTACAACTCCGCGCGTGGTGGGTCAAGTGCGATAAGGCTGAGTTGGCGTACACTTTCGTGTGGTTCAAGGCCTTGACACTTCTGTTCCGACATTAGCTGCCCGGTTTGCAATTTCACTTCCAAGGCCCGTTGCACTCTGGGCCAATCGCGGGGAAAGAGTGCTTCGGCACTTCCGGGATCCAGGCGTTGCAGCATGCGATGGAGGTGTTCCGAACCCCACCGTTCTTTAATCCTATTCAAGCGTTGACGCAAAGCTTCATCAGTTGGCGGACTAGGAAAGAAAGGCCGGCGTAGCGCGCGCAGGTATAAACCGGTGCCGCCCACCAACAGCGGTACCCGCCCTCGAGCTTCGATCCGATCAATTGTCGTGACAGCCTCTCGTGCCCATTCACCCGCGGTGTAGTTAATCTCAGGTGAAACGAAATCAAGCAGATGGTGGGGTATTCCTCGTCGCTCATCGAAGGGAACTTTCGCGGTGGCAATCTGAATTCCTTTGTAAACTTGAACGGAGTCGCAGTTGATGATCTCGCAGTTCAGTCGCAAGGCAATTTCTATCGCAAGGGCACTTTTGCCGGATGCGGTCGGACCAACAACTGCAATGATAGATTTTTGCGATTGGCTTTCGATCACGCGCGAGAGAATAACACGCGGAAAATGATTATTGCCCAGATGAGGGCCAGCAAAAGCAGGGCGCCAATTAGTTGAGCACGGGAGAAGCGCATCGAGCAGTTGTTGAATGGATTGCGCGAGTTTCTAGAAATCGAAGATGGTTTGCACTTTTATTTCAAAGCCCGGGAGAATGGACGATGTAAGTGTTTCATTACCCTTCAGAACCGCGATCTTTTCGAGCGACCGCTCTGTCAATCGATATCTCTCCACAGCGCGGTTTTCAGCGTCAACAATCCAGTATTCCTCCACTCCATATTTCCCATAAAGCTGGCGCTTAAACAGGAGATCGCGCTCACGGTTTTCCTTGCCTGGTGACATGATCTCAATAACTAGATCAGGCGGGCCGATGAATCTGCCATTCTCCACTATCCCATTCCAACGCTCAGTTCGGACAAAGACGACATCGGGTATGACGGCATCATAATCGCTAAATACAGCGCCGGCCCCTGGAACAACCGTTCCAATTTGGTTGCCTCTAAGGTAGTTAACAAGAGCGACCTGGATATTTTGCGCAACGAGTTGGTGAGGCAGACGTGGAGCGCGAGACACGAATAGTTCTCCTTCAATGAGTTCATACCGATTATTGTCGTCCGGGCAAGCGTCGAGGTCCGTGACAGTGAGGAGGGGTTCAATCCTTGAGGCCATACTGAGTTCCTCTGTTTTCATTTCCGGGTACTGCGCGAATCTACCATACAAGGAAGGGGCGAAGCACAGCTTAATCGGGCGAAATCGAGTAGGCAGTTAAGGAATTACTCAAATTAATAGAGCCGAGTAAGTTCAATGCCACTGTAGTAAGCTTTGAGTATTTGTTCGCTAGTCCAGCCCTGGCGCGCGAGACCGTAAGCTCCCACCTGGCACATGCCGACGCCATGACCCCAGCCTCGTCCGGTGAATATAAAACCCGTGACCCGACCTCCGGCATCGTATTCTCGATCGATTACGAAGAGTTGCTCCCGCAAACCCAACCGGGATCGGATTTTCCCACCGCGAACATGGTCAGTTCCTTGACTGCCGACGACCTCCAGATCAATAGCACGGCGCGAAGACCCGCGCAGCGCTACTCGCAGATCAGTGATCGGGCCAATGCCTCGAGCAGAGCGTGCGAGACGCGCTTGTATCTGGCCGAGCGATAGTTCAGTTGTCCAGTTTGTGAATGGTGAAAACCGTTCCGCGGAAGCCCCGTTCGGCGCGGGCCGAACCTCGAGATAGTCAATGGCACCTGTGGCGCTCACGTGAAAGCTCACCGGCTCGCCACCAACGACCACGACTGATCGTACAGGAAAAACTCCTTCGCCAATCTGACGAAAGAGATAGGCGTTTGTGCTCACAGCTACGGGCTGGTCTTTCCCCTTTGTTGAACGCAGTACCAGTGTGCCACTTGAAGTAGGTCGCGCGGTTCCTTTCTGAATCTGCAGCAGTCCGCGTGCTTCGAGAATTCGCGCTATGGTGTGCAAAACGCGCGCGCGCGACAGAGGCTCGCGCGGAAGCAGCGTCGCGTCAGGATAAACTGCCAGATAACCGTCGCGGATCAACATGGCTAGGTCAGCGCGATTGGCCATCGGTACATCGCCGGCATCGCGAATTGCCAGAAAGTATTCTACGTCCGCACTGTTCAGCAGTGCGTCCCCGCGACTTTCACCAAAGACAGCGGCGCTCAATGCTGTTGCGAAAGCCGGCGGACGGTTTATGTCCTCGCCAATCGCCGGTGCTGTTTGGCGCGCGAGTCGCGAAACAGATGTCAGCCAGCTCTGGACTTCAGACGTAGACGCGGTCTCTGAAAGCCATCCATCAGAGACTCGCGAGGGCAGAGAAGCAAAGCCTTGGACTGCCAGCAGCGCCATATCCCTCGATAACGGTACATTCTTCTCTTCCCGCAACTCCAAAGGATCGCGCGTAGATTTGATCGTGAAGGGCGCGAAAGCAGCCCTGCCTTCAACAGCGCACTCGCGGCCTCGAAGATAAGGGACGGCATCGTTGAAGATATTCTCCGAGTCCTCTGTTCGCCCGCCGCAGGTTGAGGTGTACAGCGCATTGATCGGCTCGCCACCAAAGGTCGCCACGAGACCGCGCGTCTCGTCGACAGCCCGCGTTGAAAGCGCGTGCTCGGAGGTCAGACCGCGATAGACTTGCGAGCGCGTCGTCGGCAGAAGATCGAAACCCTGGGAAAGGAACTGTCCACGATTGCGCAGTGCATAGGTGCGCGCGGCAATCGCTTGAGCTTTAAGCGCTTCGATTGCCGGGTAACCGCCGGGCGAAAGCTCATTCGCGACCACGCCTTTTACATAGTCTTCCAAGCCGAGCACGTTGACGACCGTAAGCGCCCCGCGAGTGTTCGTGAACACCTCAATCCGGCCCCGGTAAGGTCGGTCGTTGAAGCGCACGGGCGTTTTTATCTCATCTTCAGAAGCAAAGATCACCGGTGCACTGGAGCTAAAGAGTCGAGCTGCGCCGGGAGAGAGTGCAACCACTTCCCGCGAGGGAACACTTGTCCGAGCAGCGAGGCGAACACCGCTCGGAATAGTTGTTGGCGCTGAGCTAAGTTTTGCCACTGCCGCAGATGACCGGCCTGCCGATGCCGGGATCGAGGATTGAAACACCGTGGCATCGAATCCTGCCTGGTCAAGACGATCCCGCAACTCCTCAGCTTCTTCGCGACTTCGGCGCGTTCCCAGAAGCAAGCCCCAGGTGGTTGTTTCACTATTAAAGGTTATTTGAGAGTCTTCATCGATCGTGTCGCGAATCTCGCGCGACTTTTGTTCCGCCTCGGCGCGCGACACGGCCCCCTCAATCTTTATCCGATATGAGTCCTGCTCAAGGTCTGCGCGCAAAGGAGACAGGAGTCTTGGCTCGACGCGAACGCGGGCAACTTCCAGAGCGACGAAGGTAGTGCCAACGCCAGATGCGTTCATCAATTTGCCGCCGCTGGTGGAGATTGATCCTGAGCGCGCATCGGTAGCAAGGGCCACTCGGATTGTCGGCTCCGGACCTGTTGCAGCGATTGCGGCGTTATTCAGGGTAACCGGCGCCGGCGATGTAGACGTTTGCCATACATCCTGGCGCGGAGCGGGATCGCTATGTTGTGTTACTGGATCGTTGGCCCGGCGAGGACGCGTCTCCTCGCGTGAAGGCTGTTGCGCAAATGCGAGACATGAAGCAGATAGCGAATAGGCGAGCAGAAGAACAATAGCTTTCCTGGCGAGGGAACTGTGCATCAACCGGAATTCCTTCGCGGCATCAGGTCTCTGGGAAAATCGCCGCGCCCATATAGTACTACACATTAAGTCTTGAGCCAGGCCCGACCTCCACCGGTTGCTGCCCCGTGCGGAAGATTCGCGCGCCAGAGGATCCTTTCAAAATCATCGAGCCTTGCTCTATTCTAATTATCGCTCCTTCTCTCAGGCCGACTACTGTCGCGTCGTTCTCTTCCAAAAACTGAAGAATCCTCTCTTCACGAGTTTCTCCCATGTGGGTGGAGTCGGGATCAGGATCAAGATAGTGGGGATTGATTTGAAAAGACACCAGGCCAAGCGCGTTGAATGAAGGCGGCTCCACAATGGGCATGTCGTTAGTGGTCTTGATAGTCGGACCAGCTACATTTGAACCGGCGCTCGCTCCAACATAGGGCATGCCCTCTTCGACCCGACGCCGAATCGCGGTCAAGAGATTAAAGTCGTAGAGGGCCTTTAAGAGCCTAAAGGTGTTTCCTCCGCCAATGAAGATAGCCTCAGCCGCGTCGACGGCTTGCCGCTGGTCCGGTACTTCGTGGATTGAATCCAGTGTGTAACCCATCGCTGTGAAACGATCTCGCGCCTTCGCCGCATAGGAATCGCGGTCATTAAGAGCGAAAGGAATGAAGAGAACCCGACCTGCCTTGCCGAGAAAGTTACGGATTTCAGCCTCCGCGTGATCGAGGTAGCCGCTGCCATGAAGGGTTGAATTGCTAATTAAGAGAAGTCGCTTGGTCTCGCTTTCAGGTTTCATTTTGGTAGCAGGCGAAAGATGGAAACAGGTTTGGTGATCCTTTTCAACTAGCGAATCGTTCCTCTACAGTCGCAGCAAAGACAATGGTTCCGATTAGCCCGATAACAGAAGCGGTAATGAAGGGCGCCTGAGGCGTCACCTGCCATAGGAGGCCACCAACAGCTGCAGCGGGCGTGATGGAAAGACTGCGAATCAGATAGTAAAGGCCAACGGAACGCGCGCGCATATCTTCCCTCGCGAAGTCGACGATCATCGCTTTACGCGCTGGCTCACCAATCTCGCGGAGGCCCGCAATGCTGAACGCCAACACCAGTAGCGTAAAGCTCGAGGCGAAAATCACGGCAAGTGGAAATAATGCAAAACATAGAAAAGTTACGATCACGAACGGCTTACGGCCGATCCGGTCTGCGATCTTACCGGCCGGAATGTAAACGAGAATCGAGACCACCATCTGAATAGCGATCAGCGTTCCGTAACGGACCGCGCTCAGGCCCAGGACGTTTGTCACATACAGAATCGTAAACACCCCAGTCATTGCTTCGCAAATCCGTATGATGACGTCAGAAATCAAGAGACGCTTGAGAGCGTTATGAAAGGAGCGCCATACTCCGTGAATGCTGGACGCTGCGAAGACTTTGATTTCAATATTGATGCGAAGAATGAGCAGTAACGTGATAGCAGCGAGAACCAGCGTAATGATCAGACCAGTATGAATTCCCTGGACGACACCAAGTGCGGCAATCAAAGCCCCACCAATCATCGGCGCAATGACAATGGGAACGCGCTTGAGGATGGACTGGATAGTGAAGCCCATTGCCCGCCGTTCTTGCGGGAGGGAATCAGCGATAATCGCAAATATTGCGGGTGAGGCCATGCTCTGCCAGGCCATCGCGAATGCGAGACCCAAAAACATAAATGGCCAGGATGGGCTCAACAAGTAGATGAGATATCCCGCTGCCGCCAAAATGACAAAGATCAGGAATGCGCTACGTCGGCCAAAACGATCGGCAAGCCAACCACCTGGATACTGATAGAGGGCGTCAAAGAAATTCTCTGCGGTGCCAAAGAGGCCAATCACCGGAGTGCTGGCGCCCAGCGATTCCAGGTATTTCGGTAGAAATTTCTTCCACAGTTCTTCACCCAGGCCAAGCAGGAATACAGCCGCCGAAGCGATTGATACATTTCGCTCCAAACTGAGAAAGTCGGCAAACCTGGCGCGCCGGCCAAACTCAACGACCTCTTTGGTATCGTCTTGATTAATTCTCAAGGGAGACTTCTCTGACGGGAATCAGACGGCGGTTTCGCGTAACCATACTTCTCGAGTAGGTTTTGTCCAGCTGGGCTTAAAACAAAGTCAGTAAACCGGCGAGCGGCGTTCTGTTTCGTTGAAGCCTTGACTACTCCCAGGGCCTGATCGATGGGATGATGCAGGTGCTCGCTCACTTTGAGATATTTACCCTCACCAGGTTTTACTAATGCGAGCGGGAGAAACCCCACCTCAGCGTTTCCAGAAGACGCAAACTGTTTGACCTGCGAAACATTCATTCCATAAACGACCTTCGGCTCCAGTTGCTCCCAGAGTTTTAGCGCCCGAAGAGTTTCCACGGCTGCTTGTCCGTAAGGCGCAATGTCCGGTTTGGCTATGGCAATACGGTCGATTTCCTTGTGAGTGAGATCCTCGATCCGGTCAATGTTGATGTGGCTTCCGGATGGGAGCCAGACAACCAGGCTGCCGCGCGCATAAAGCGTGCGCGTTCCGGGCGTCAATAAGCCTTCCTGCTCCAAAGCATCCACGTGTGCCACGTCCGCCGCGGCAAACACGTCAAACGGCGCCCCGTTCTCTATCTGCTTAGCGAGATCCGCTGTGCCCCCAAAACTAAAGACAACACGAATTCCGGTCTGCTTCGTGAACTGAGGGCCAAGCTCCACAAAGGCGTCGGTAAGATTCGCTGCCGCGGCAACGATGATCTCGGAATCGCTCTCAGTGTTCTTCGAATGTTGCTGCTGGCAGGCTGAGAGCACGAGCGAGAGCGCGGCAAACAATAGCGGCAATCGCGCCGGAAAACGAAGAGTGGCCTTACCTTGCATTTTCACGTTCAGGCAGGTGCTTTAACTCAGGCAGAAAGGGATGCGTAAGCGGGCGGTGTTACTTGAGCGCCACCGATCCTATAGCCGCCAGCGGCGTAATCAACTTCTGGGCGAGGCTGATTAACGGTTGTGGATAGACACCTATGAAAATAATTCCTGCCAGGGACACGATTAGCGCGGTGCGCAGGGCCGGCGAGAGCTCGAGGGGTTCCTGATCAGCCACGCGATCTCCGAGATACATTACCTTGATGAATCGAATGTAATAGTAAAAGGAAACCACGGTGTTGACGATCGCCCAGATTGCCAGCCAGTAATACCAATTCTTTCCGTCGGTCTGACCGCGCTGCAGCAGACCACCGAAGAGAAAGTATTTGCCGATGAAACCACCGGTCATTGGCAGTCCACCCAATGAGAGCATGAATACTCCCATCATCGCTGCCATACCCGGTGCCTTCTGTGCCAAACCGGTCATATCCTCTACATTGTCACCAATGATCCCGCGACGTCGGAGACTGATGATTACGCCAAATGCTCCCATGTTCATTAAGGTATAAACAAAAAGATAGATCAGCAGGCCCAGATATCCGTATTCGTTGCCGGCTACTAATCCGAGCAGCAGGTAGCCTGCGTTCGAGATAGAAGAATATGCCAGTAGTCGTTTGGAATTCTCCTGCGTCACCGCGGCCCAGTTACCGACCATAATGGTTATTGCCGCCACCAAACCCAGTAGCGGCGCCCAGTCAACTCGCATACTCGGCAGCGCCTCCAGGAAGATGCGCGCAAAGAGAGCGAAGCTGGCAGCCTTTGAGCCCGTTGAGAGAAATGCTGTGACTGAGGTGGGGGCACCTTCATAAGCATCAGGCGCCCACATATGAAAAGGCACTGCTGCGATCTTGAAGAATAAACCGGCAGCTAACGAGATCATTCCCAACAACAACATTGGTCTAAGGCTTGCACCACCATCTGCTGCAGCGCTCGCATCCGTGGAAGCAACTATGGCGGCAACACTTCGGCCAATGTCTCCCAGGTTTGTGGAGCCGGCAAGGCCGTACAGCAGGGACATGCCATAGAGCAAGACACCTGATGAAAACGCCCCTAGCAGGAAATACTTCATAGCCGCTTCGTTTGAACGTTTCTCGCGCTTCGTGAAGGCGACAAGCACATAAAAGGTCAGCGCCATCAACTCAAGACTGATGTAAAGTGAGATGAGGTCATAACCACACCCGAGGAACATCATACCCACGGTAGCGAACAGTACCAGCGCATAGTATTCCCCGTGCTGTTCACCTTCGATATCGAGGAAGCGGGTTGAGATGGCAATTGCCAACGCTGCCGCAACCAGAAAGATTGACTTGAAGAGCAGCGCAAAGCCATCGATGCGCACCATGCCGTAAAAGCCGTCGACCGGCAGAACGTCCCGGATATACCACCACTGCACGCCGAGAGAAATCGCAGCTAAAGCAATGCCAGTGAGAGCGAAATAGGCCGTCAACTTGCTCTTGCGGTAAGGGAGCACCACCTCCATTACGAGAGTGATGCAGCCACAGACTGTGAGTATTAACTCCGGCGCAATCAACTGTAGATCGGCCAGGTTAAATAGAGCGGTCGAATTCGCTTGAAGAAGAAGCATCATGAATTTGAATCACTTCACCGCGGCTTGCTGCGGAGTATCGACTGGCGCGGGCATTCCCGGAATTGGATATTTCGGACGCACGTGTTTCACCACCGCGTTTACGGGCCGTTGAACATAATCGAGAAATGCTTTGGGATAAATACCAATCCACAGAGACATGATCACGAGCGGTGTCATGTAAATCCATTCGCGAAGGTTTAGATCCGTGAGCTTTTCATTCTTTGGGTTGTCGATATTGCCGAAGAACATCCGCTGGTAAAGCCAGAGCATGTAGGCGGCATTCAGGATTATCCCCAGCGCGCCCCAGGCTGCCCAGGTCGGATTGGCCTCAAATGCGCCCCGCAGCGCAAGAAACTCCGAGATGAATACACAAAGCAGCGGTAGACCAATAGCAGTCATAGCCATTGCCAGAAAGACGGCCGCGTATCCCGGCATCACGTGCGACAATCCGCCAAATTCCGCCACGCTGCGTGTGTGACGACGTTCGTAAATGATTCCGACGAGCAGGAAGAGGGCAGCCGAGTAGATGCCGTGATTGATCATGTGAAGCACGGCCCCGTTTACGCCATTGGGATTCAAGGCGAACAGACCGAGGATCACAATGCCCATCGACGATACAGAGG
Organism: Pyrinomonadaceae bacterium; assembly: GCA_051006135.1. Classification (GTDB taxonomy): domain Bacteria; phylum Acidobacteriota; class Blastocatellia; order Pyrinomonadales; family Pyrinomonadaceae; genus PSRF01. The sequence goes on from JBPCIQ010000132.1 coordinate 22,904, forward strand.
AGTAAGCAACCAGCTTCTTTACGTCACCATCTTTCTTGACAACGAAATACATGGCAGCCAGCGCGCCATAAATAATTCCCACAATCGCCAGGAAGATCATCACGCTGCGCACGCCAAAAGATCCAAAGTAGCTCTCGTCGGCAGAAGCAGCGGGGAACATCGGCACATTAAATCGATAGAACCCGTAGGTGCCCAGCTTGAGCAAGATTCCGGCAAGGATAACGGAGCCGGCAGTCGGCGCCTCGACGTGAGCATCCGGAAGCCACGTGTGAAACGGAAACATCGGCACCTTGATTGCAAAACCGAGCGCGAACGCGAAGAACAACAGCACCTCTACGGTCGATACAGCTCCCGAAGACAATACCGACCCCATTGCTTGCATGTAGAGAATGTTGAAAGTGCCAGTGCCATTCTGTGCTGCTGCCTGCAACGTCGACGATACCATTGCCGAAGCCGCGGGATTCCCAGCCAGCAAGTCGATTGTTGCTTGCGTGATCCCGGCCGTCAGCGCGGTGTCGGCTGTGAGGAAATAGATCTTCAAAACACCGAGCAGCATCACCACCGAACCCACGAGGGTGTAAAGGAAAAACTTGATTGCCGCATAAAGGCGGTTCTCACCACCCCAGATCCCGATCAGGAAATACATCGGGACGAGCGAGACTTCGAAAAACAGATAAAAGAGAAACAGATCCAGCGAAGCAAATACCCCAACGACGGCGGTCTGCAGAAAGAGTAGTAGTGCGTAATATTCCTTCTCGCGTTTCTCGATGTAGTTCCAGGATGACAAAGCTGCGATCACCCCAAGTAGCGTGGTCAAGACAATCAGCAAAACCGCCACACCGTCGACGCCCATTTGATAACGTGCGCCAATCACCGGGATCCACTGGTGATCTTCAAGAAACTGCATGCCGCCCATTGCACGGTCATAACCCAGCAGGAGGAGAGAGGCGACGAAGGCGAGACCAAACCAGGCTGTCGCGAACTTCTTGATCTGATTTGCCTGGTCCTTCTTAAAGACGCCGAGAATAATGATCGCGCCAATCGTGGGCAGCCAAGTGACGATGGAAAGAATGTAACTTTTCATAGAGTGTCCAACGTTCTAAATGGTCCGTAGTCAGTGGTCAGTGGTCAGTGGTGTTTGGCCTTGGGTCTTTGGTTTTTGCACTGATGCTCGAGATTAGATGGAAGCGATTGTTGTCATTGCGCTCAAATTGAAGGCCCAAGGCCAAGACCTAAGACCAAACGGACCACTGACAATTGACAACCAACACGTTTTTCAGATCCCAATTGCAAACACGCTCCTTACTGCATTAACGATGTCAGTCGCAAAGAACAACGCGACCGCAGCAACTAACCCGACGACCATAACTAAGGCATAGTTCTGTGTGAATCCTGTCTGTGCTGCCCGAAAAAGCGGCGACATCAAACGGATAATGAAAGCCGCAATCGCGTTGACCAGTCCATCAACAAGATACTTATCGGCGGTGCCCGTGATCCGGCTTGATAGGCGCGTCAACCATGCAGAACCGTTCACAAGGCCGTCTATCACTTTAGAATCGAAGGCAAACACTGCCCGAGCCGCATCCATAGTTCGACGAGTAATGGCCCAGCCATAGAATTCATCAACCCAATATTTGTTATAACTCGCTTGATAGAGTGGCTTAATTCGCTCAGCCCAGATGACAGGTAAGCGTGGGTCCTTAATATAGAAGAGCAGTCCGAGCCCGATACCAATACCTGCCACAAGAAGCGAAATCACGATGAACAACCATTCCGCCGCTAAATGGCTGCCCAGCGCTTTCTCCGCAGCATGGGCCAGATTGAATCCTTCCGTTCGGTGAGTCACCAGCGGCGACTCAACGCTCTCGGAGTGCTCAGCCAGGGGCGTCGTGGCTACATCGGGCTCGTGCGTGGTCTCCGGCTTAGTGCCACTCCCAAACACACCAGTCTGCGGATTCCAAATGATCGGATCCAGGAAGTTAACGATGTTCAAATTTCCGCCGGGACGCTCGCTGCCGGTAATAAACTTGAAAGCAGGTCCGATTCCGACAAATCCACCAATCGTCGCTAACACCGCCAAGGCAACTAGCGGTACCCACATTGACGGCGGGGACTCATGAGGCACGTGGGCGCCGTGTTGATCGCTCGCATGTCGGTGGCCTGCAAGATGTGCCGCCGCATCCTCGTGAATCGGGCCAACGTGTTCGCCTGGCTCATGACGCAAACGATCCCCAGCTGATGGCGTCAGGGCGTCGTGTGGTTCAATTCCCAAATCGAAACCATGCGCATGAGCTTCGTCTGCTTCACCCCCCGCGGGCGCTTGGCGAAACCTTTCCTTGCCCCAGAAAGTCAAAGCCACGAGTCGAGTCATATAGAACGCCGTGCACGTTGCGGCAATTGTTCCTACGATCCAGACGAGCCAGCCGAACGGAATGTAAGTGGTGGATGCCGCTCGCCAAAGGATTTCGTCTTTTGACCAAAAGCCGCTGAAGGGAATGATGCCGCAAATCGCCAACCAACCCGCAAGGAAGGTCAGGTACGTATAGGGCATATACTTCCTCAGCCCGCCCATACGCCTCATGTCCTGCTCGTGATGCATTCCATGAATCACGCTGCCGGCGCCTAGAAACATCAGCGCCTTGAAAAAGGCATGCGTCATCACATGAAAGATGCCAATGACAAAGGCGCCAACACCGCAGGCCATAAACATGAAACCGAGCTGCGAAACCGTGGAATAGGCCAGCACCTTCTTGATGTCGTTCTGCGTGATGCCAATGGTGGCGGCAAACAATGCAGTTGCGGCACCAACGAGGGCAACCACCAGCATCATGGTTTGCGAATGCTGGAAGATCACGTTGGTGCGCGTGACCATGTAAAGGCCGGCAGTCACCATTGTTGCCGCGTGAATTAGCGCCGATACGGGAGTCGGTCCAGCCATCGCATCGGGCAACCAGACATGAAGTGGGAGTTGGGCCGATTTTCCACAGGCGCCCACGAAAAGGCCTAGCGCAATCCACGAGAGAATTCCCCAGTGACCAATCGGTTCAAGCGGGTAGGAGCTAGCCTGAGCGAACACGTCCGCGTACTGAGTAGTGCCGAATGTCGCTATCACGGCAAAAATCGCCAGCGCGAATCCGAAGTCGCCGATTCGATTCGTTATGAATGCTTTTCGGGACGCATCTCCTGCTTCTTTGCGACTGAAGTAGTATCCGATCAGGAGGTACGAACAAAGTCCAACGCCCTCCCAACCAACAAACATCATCAGAAAGTTTGCGCCCATCACCAGCACGAGCATAGAAAACATGAATAAGCCCATGTAAGCGAAGAAACGGTAGTAGCCAGGATCGTCGTGCATATAACCGGTGGCGAAGACAAAAATGCACAATCCAACCCCGGTGACGATGAGCATGAATATCGAAGAAAGCGAGTCGAGTTGATAACTCCATTCGACATCGAGGACGGAACTGCGAGGCTTGTCTACTCCCGCCACCAATATCGATTGCGGGTTGGTTCTCTGATCCGGCGGGATCGCAGCCAGTTTCCGTTGAGCTTCTTCGCCCGCAGCTACTGACATCCTCTCGCTTGAGCCCTGAGTGATCCTGACCGCTCCACCTGGGATCCAGGTGAATTTGAACGCGCCGTCCTGACTGGTAACGTAGGGGTTAGGCCAGATTGCGTGACTGCTGTAACCGTAAGAATAGACAGCCGTGAGGCTCAGTAAAAACGACAGCGCGATCGAGCCTACAGCAATGCCGCCAATTAGCTTCTCAGAGAATCGAAACTTCCGTCCGAAGAGGCCGTTGATGGCGGCGCCGGCAAGAGGCAGGAGGGGAATGAGCCAGATGTAACGATGCATAGTCCTCTGGACTACCATTTCAGGATGTCAATTTCGTCAATCCAGATCGTCTCTTTGTTCCGGTAAAGCGCGATCACGATTCCCAAACCGATTGCTGCTTCAGCCGCGGCGACGACTATGACAAAGACAGCGAAGACCTGACCCGCAACAGCGTTCAGGTTTCCGGTGTCCTGCAGGTAACGCGAGAAAGCAATGAAGTTAAGGTTTGCGGCGTTAAGAATGAGTTCGATCGACATGAAGATGACGATGATGTTGCGCCGGGTCAGCACTCCTGCGACGCCAATCACGAACAGCAGGGCGCCGATCACCAGGAACTTCGACAGGTCGGGGTTCCTGGCGCTTTGCCACATCACGCCCAAGCGTCCGCTAGTAGCTTCCTGAAACAAGAAGGTAAAGCCCGGGGCAAAAAACGTGAGCATCAGAGTGTCTCTCCAGAATTATAAACTGCGCGGGCTTCCGTCAGTTCCGCTTCATGGACCGCTTCCGCTTGCAAGACCTCCGGTGCGAGATCATCTACAGCGGCCTCTTGTTTAAGCGTACGCGCCAGCATTACTGAGCCAATGATTGCTACCAGCAAAAGCACGCTGGCAATTTCAAACGGTAGTGATGCGTACCGATAAAGACTGTCACCAACCCGTTGGGTATCGTTTGTTATCCTGCTTGTTCCCGTCCCCCCCGCCGCCAGATCCTGGTGTTGTATATTTCGCTGCTCGATTGAATCCCTCAGTTTGGCCTCATCACGTTTCTGCAATCCCTGATAGCCAGTATTGATTGCAAAGAGGAGACCAAGTACCAGCAGCAGACAAAAGAAGAGGCTTGCGGTCACCTGCCGTGGCTTATTAAGGAGTTCATCTCGTCCGCGCTCTTCCGCGCCCACATTGACAAGCATGATGACGAAAAGGAATAACACCATTACGCCACCGACGTAGACGAGAATCTGTACGCCGGCAAGGAATTCAGCGCCGAGCAGGACAAATAGCGCAGCTACTGACAGTAGTGAGGAGATTAAGAAAAGGGCGCTGTGTACGGCATTGCGTGCCATCACGGTGAGCAGTCCCGCAAAGATGGCGGCGATGGAGAATATCCAGAAGAAGACTGCTTCCCAACCGTGTAGGATCATTTCCGATTTCCAATTGCCGATTGGCACGAAGTTTCCGTTAAGCAGAAATGCGAGACTTAGCCATTATTTTCGTGAGTTGGTTTGCTTCTTCCAGCAACGACTTCACCCGGACTTCCTTTAGGAAAGCACCTTCAACAATGACCTCCAACCAAAACGCTCTTTCGTCTGATTCCTCTTCGACCGTACCAATTTTTGCAATGAATTCCGCTCGAGAGCGCCCGCGGCAGGCGGCGCGATAATTTGCACCCACCGATGTGCCCGCGCGAACAAGTTAACCTCTAATCACCTTTCCTTCGATCGTGTTAGGCAAGGCTGCAGCAAGTTTTAGAATCCTCAATGCAAATACCTTAGTTCTCTTCTTTAAGTCATCTGCTTCATCGCGTGAGGAGTCCAAATGAACGCTTTGGTTGAGGCAAATCGCCAATCGGCAATCGGCAATGTTTCTAGCTCGTGTATTTCACAGTCTCACGACCCTGCTCGAGCATCTCCCGGTTCCAGACAAATCCGGCGCGCGAGTAGGTAGCCAGCTCAAAGTCTTGGGTCAGCTCAAGACAATTTGTAGGACAGGCTTCCTGACACAGCGCACAAAACATGCAACGCGAGGTGTCAAAGATAAACTCGTCGAGCACCTTTTTCTTCCTTGGCTTGCCGGCAACAATTATCTCGACGTCCATCGCCAGAACATCAATGCAGTCTTCAGGGCAAGCGATCGCACATAGGTTGCAGGCGATGCACAGGGTGTCGTGCGTCTCAGGGTCCATGTTGAGCCTCGGCGCTCCGTGAAAACGCGGCGCAACGTCCGGACGAACCTTGGGATACTGTTCAGTGTAGATGCCTTTGCCGGCAACTGAATCCTTGTCCGTTGCCGCACCAATGTTGTACTTCAATGTCAGACCCAAACCTTTTACCAGGTCTGCCATAAAAAAGCGCTTGAGCTTGTCAGCGAAGCTGGGCTTGGGAACTTTAACTAGCGGCATAGTGTATTTCCGATTGCCAATTTTGGCTTTAGCAATGTCAGATTTCAGTTTCAGATCTCAATCTGAGATCTCGAGATCCTATCCTTTTTCAGCCTTCGCTTGCTGCGGAAGCTACGGCCGGCTTGCCCTGGGGCAGATTCACCAGCCTGATGTTTCGCCGTTGGCTCTTAAGATTGAAATCACGCGACCGCCAGTTTATCTTTGACAACAGAAATCCTGTGATCATCAACCCCACCAGACCCATCACCACCATGATGGCCTTTCCGCTGCCGCTGAGATTCAGGCCGTGAGACATAGAATCAATTGTGCGCAAACCCTTCCAACCATCAAGCGCCTGGACCAGAAATATCGCGAGTGCTGAAAGTCCTATATTGATCAGGGACGACGGAATCAGCCACTTCCATCCGATATCCATAAGTTGATCGTAACGAAAGCGCGGCAACGTCCAACGTAGCCAGAAGTAAAGATAAAGCACGCCCAATACCTTTAAGATAAATACCAGGAGGCTCACTATAACATAGAGATTATGATAGCCCTTCGCTTCGGTTAGTCTGTGAACAATAGGGAAGTACCAGCCACCAAGATAGACCGTTACCGCAACTGCGGATACCACTACCATCGCCGCGTACTCAGCCATGAAGAAGAGCGACCACCGCATTCCGGAGTACTCAGTGTGAAACCCGGCAACGAGTTCTGACTCGGCTTCGGGTAGATCGAAAGGTGCGCGATTGTTCTCGGCGATGCCGCTTACCAGGAAGATCAAAAAGCCGACCGGCTGATAGAACACATACCAGACAGAATCGAGCCCCTGGGCGCTAACGATTCCCGAAAGCGAAAGGGTGCGGGAAAACATGAGAGCTCCGACGAGCGAAAGACCCATTGCCACCTCGTAGGAAACCATCTGTGCGCTTGATCTCAGTCCGCCGAGCAAAGCATATTTCGAGTTTGACGACCATCCTGCCAGGATCAGCGCCAGGACACCCACACTTGAGACTGCCATAACGAATAGCAGTCCTATATTTATGTCGGTAATTACACCCCAGTCAGGAGCAAACGGAATAACGGCTAAAACAATGAAAGCCGCGGCCACGGCGATGTAGGGCGCAATAAAAAAGATCCCGCGATCTGCTTTGTCCGGTATGAAGTCTTCTTTTGTGAGCAATTTGATAGCGTCTGCAATCGGCTGCAGCAAACCCCACGGACCGACTCGCATGGGTCCCAGCCGTGCCTGCATAAACGCGGAAATCTTTCGCTCCAGATACGTTGCATACGCTACCCAGCCCGCTACGATCGTTACGACTAACCCGATCTGAATGAACGGCCAGACCACGTTGTTAATGGTCTCAGGGCTGAAAACCTTCAACAGGAGTTCATCTACGAAATTGATTGGGGCAAAGAAGATCATGACCTTAAACTATCGATCAATTTCTCCCAGAACTATATCCAGGGTGCCAATGATCGCAACGACATCGGCGACCAGGTGGCCGATGCACATTTGCTTCAACGCTTGCAGGTTGATTAGCGATGGCGGGCGTACACGAACGCGCCACGGTTGCGCCGTGCCATCCGAAACCAGGTAACAACCGATTTCGCCTTTTGGTCCCTCTATCGAATGATAGTAATCCCCTACCGGCAGCTTAATCACCTTGGGGAGTTTCGCGTTCACCGGGCCATCAGGCAATTTGTCCAGGGCTTGAATGACGATGCGACGCGACTGTCTCATCTCTTCCAAACGGACGAGATAACGGTCATAGGTGTCTCCATTGTCTCCGAGGGGAACGTCAAAATCCATGTCCGCATAGGCTGCGTAAGGTCGCGCCTTGCGGATGTCCCACGCGACGCCAGAGCCGCGCAATGCCGGACCAGACAATCCAATCGCAACTGCTTCATCGCCGGAAATCACGCCTATACCGACCGTCCGACTTAACCAGATCCGATTCTCAGAAAGCACGGTTTCGTATTCATCCAGTCGCCTGGGAAAGTTATTTGCGAATTGGCGAACGTCTGCTTCGAAGTCGTCGTAAGAATCATTTGGCATGCCGCCGATGCGCCAGGCGTGACAGGTCAGCCGTGCTCCAAACTGCCGCTCAAAAATCTTGAGAATCCCTTCGCGCTCGCGGAGCGCCCACAGCAGGACAGTTACCGCGCCGATGTCCAGAGCGTGGGTTGCAAGCCAAAGCAGATGCGAGGCGATGCGATTTAACTCGGTCAGAATCGTACGTAGATAATGAGCACGCGGTGGAACCGGGAGGCCCATCATTTGTTCGACAGTTTCTACCCAGACCAGACCGTTGGAAACTGCCGCGATGTAATCGAGACGATCCCAGTAAGGTGCGATCATCGTATACATTCGGTTTTCGGCAATCTTCTCCATGCCGCGATGGAGATATCCAATATCGCAATCAAGATCGATAACGGTCTCGCCGTCCAGCTTCAGAATCACGCGCAGGACACCGTGCGTGGATGGGTGCTGCGGCCCCATGTTGAGAACCATCTCGGGGCTGTCGAGCAATGTTTCTTGAGTGGTTGCGATCTCTACCTGATGCATAACAAGTGTCCGACAATGTCCGACAAACTTCAGTTTGTCGATCTCTCCAAAAGTTTCCCTTGGCAAGTCACGACAAACTGAAGTTTGTCGGACAATTTAGCGATCATGCGCGGCCGCCGGTTTAGTTTCGGCCGGGAGGTAACAGCCAGTCACGCTCCAGGGTTCAATAACCAAGCCAATCTCTTTCGCTTCTCCGCTGGCGCGTTTTCCTACCAGCTTGATTGCCATTGCCTGGGCAGCGCTTGCTTTGTTCCAGACGTTTCGCGGCGACTCAGTATCGGTTAAAACAAAGCCAGCTCCCCGTGCCGCTTCGGGCGACTCGAATACCTTTGCTTCATAATGAGCGGCAATCTCTTTGGGAGTCATTGGATTTTAGATTTTTGATTGCCGATTGCCAATTGCCAATTGCCAATTGCGACTGACTGCGTGGATCTTATTCAAATCGCAAATCAAAAATCAAAAGTCGGCAATCATTTGTCTTTGGGCATCACTTCTTTACCGCCCTGAAAAATCTCGCGCATCATCCGCTCTTGGGGAACGGATAGAATCTCAAGTCCATACGCTCGTCTTTGTTCCAGTTGCTCGCGTTGCACCTCGGTCATTTCAGGGAGATGCCTCCTGGTCCAGGCATTCTCTACAAACTCCAATGAAACATCTTTTCTAAGTGGGTGACCTTCCCAATCAGGCGGTAGGAGCAGTCGTCGCAGATCAGGGTGATTCTTAAACCTCACGCCAAAAAGATCGTAAACCTCGCGTTCCATCCAGTTCGCCGCCGGCCAGACGCCTGTGACGCTCTCCACTCCCTCTTCACTGGTAGCCACGTTCAAACGCACGCGTTCATTTCCACTAATTGAATAGAGGTTATACACAATTTCGAATGGCGACCCTTCACGGTCAGGAACATGAACGCAGGTCAAGTCGGACAGATAGTTAAATGGCGTGTCTTCATCGCGTTTTAGGAAGTCACAAACCTCCACAATGCGAGCCGCGTCAATTCGGACAGATAACTGCCCGATGAACTCAACCGCTTCAATTACAGTGCCATCAAACCGGCGTTTTAACCTTTCTACGAGCGGATGATTCGCGGCATCGACCGGCTTGGGGCCTTCTTCTTTCTTCTTGACGGGCGCTTTCGGGGTGCCAGTTGGCGTGGAGGGTGTTGATGGCGGCTTTGCGGCTAGAGATTCTTTAACGGCGGCGACGCGGCTTTTCGCCTGTTCCACCATCGCCGCCTTTTCCTCATCAGCTCCGGCAAGTACGCCGGCAGCTGGGATGGCCGACGGTGGCGGCGTGCCAGGTGACTCAGTCTGCTCTGGCGCTCCAGGCTGATCACTGGGCGCAGATTCTGATTCGCTTTTCTCGTCTTCCATTCGTTCGATGCTCCGATTTACACCTTACCGACAGAACGATTCTGCGGTGCCGCAGGTCGCCCAAGGCTCTCGAGCTCAAATGTTAAGCTAGTACAGAAGGACGGCGAAAATGGATTTAAACACGCGACTTATTTGCTGTCAACCAACTTGTTTTGCGTCCCGAGGAGCTTTCCTTTAGCCAAAACGCTGAACAAAAATCGCTGAACTTGACGATACGGGTCTGCCCCCATATCATAACTTGTTTGACAAGCGGCCCCGTTGCCGCAGTAGAGACAAGGAAAGAAGAATCATGAAGCCAGAAATTCATCCCGCATATAACGAAATCACGGTAACCTGTGCCTGTGGAGAGACTTTCAAGACGCGCTCGACCAAAAAAGGCGACCTCCACGTAGAAATCTGCTCAGCCTGCCATCCGTTTTTCACGGGGAAGCAGAAACTGGTCGACACCGCCGGCCGCGTTGATCGATTCAACAAACGCTATGGGAAGAAGACGGCCGAGGATACTACGGCTACCCCGTAATGATGATTCAAACGAGCCACTAGCGACACTTCAGGAACTGGACGCCGGCGTTATCTTCGTCGGTCGTATTAAGTGCATCGGGCACATGCGACCTCCGAAAATGCCGGCGTTAGTGTTTGGTGCCACATAAAAGTTCGCTCAATAACGAGGTAAAAACCTTGAGTACTAACGAAAGAGATTTAATTGTCGGTGGTCAGGCTGTCATCGAAGGGGTGATGATGCGCACGCCCAATGCGTATGCAGTTGCCGTGCGCAAAGCAGATGGCACAATCGTCAACATCTCGGCCCGATTGCCTAAGTGGAGCGATAAGCTCCCAATATTGAAGTTACCAATTCTGCGCGGCGGTGCGGTCCTGGTGCAGTCGATGGGTTTGGGGATCAAAGCGCTGAACTATTCAGCCAACGAGGCTTTTGCGGATGCCGAGGAGGAAGAAGCGAAGGAAGTTCACATCGCATTGACACCCGCTGTGATTGAGGGAGAAGGCGACTTTGCGGGTGTGACCGGAGCGATGCCAGGGTTATTTCCGATTCCTACGCAAAAACGCTCCCAGGATGAACTGAGAAAAGGTGGCACAGCAGCTGCGGCCGGCTCTATCATATTCGCGATCATCTTCAACATCTTGCTCTTTGTAGCTGCGCCGCTCTTGCTAACGAATGCCCTCTTCATTGCTGCGGGATGGGCGCCAACACCGGGCATAGCATCACTCTCTTCCGTTCAACCGCAGCCCGCGGATGCAAACCCGACCTCAACTGAAGTCACGAGTGCAGAGGCTAGCCAGGCGTGGTACGCAAAAACGTGGCGTTCGGCCAAGGCTTACCTTCACCCGGTACGTCCTTCGATCCCTTTCAACCTGGTGGATGGTTTCATCCGCATGTCGTTTTTCTTGATCATGATCTTTAGCTTTTCGCTGGTGAAAGACATCAGGCGCGTGTTTGAGTATCACGGAGCGGAGCACAAAACAGTCTTCACGTGGGAAAAGGGTTTGCCTTTGACTGTGGCGAACGCGCGGCCACAACCGCGACAGCATCCACGCTGCGGCACGAGCTTCCTGATGGTGGTAATGCTCGTGTCGATTGTCTTGTTCTCCGTGATAACTTTTGATTCGCTGCTCTATAACTTTTTGGTGCGCCTCGCTCTGGTTCCCCTCGTCGCCGGCCTCTCATACGAAATCATTCGCTTGTCGGCAAAAAAAGAGAGCGGCTGGTTCTTCAAGATGATCACGCGTCCGGGAGTCTGGTTGCAAAACATCACCACCCAGGAACCCGACGATCTGCAGCTTGAGGTAGCCATCGAAGCTCTGAAAGAGTCGCTGAAGCTCGAGCCTCAAACAGGTGAGGCAACGCTGGCGCCGTTGTCGTAAGGAGATCAGAGTCCTGGCTCTCAGCAACAAGCTGAAGCGAGAAACTCTGAATAAGGAAGTATGTTAGAGAGACTAAAACAAATAGAGTCGCGCTACGAAGAGCTTTCACGGGAACTTGAGTCTCCGGAGTTGCTGGCTGATCATTCGGCTTACAGTAAAGCGGCGAAACAGCGCCGGGCGCTCGGCGACATCGTGGAAAAGTATCGCGCCTGGAAGACCTTCAAGGAAGAACTAGCGGGCGCGCGCGAACTCTTTGAAACGGCCGATGACGAGGAAATGAAGGAATTGGCACGTCTGGAGGTTGACTCTCTGCAAGCGAAACTAGAGCCGACTGAAAGAGACTTAAAGCTTCTGCTGGTACCTTCAGATCCCAATGATGAAAAGAACGTGATTGTTGAAATCCGCGCTGGAACCGGAGGCGACGAGGCATCGCTATTCGCCGCCGACGTGCTCAGAATGTATGGGCGCTACGCCGAGCGACAGGGCTGGCGCTTCGAGATTCTCGACGCCTCCGAATCTGGTATTGGTGGCGTCAAGGAAGCAATTGCATTGATCGAAGGTGACAAGGTTTACTCAAAGCTCAAGCATGAATCAGGCGTTCATCGCGTTCAGCGGGTGCCGCAGACCGAAGCCAGTGGACGGATACACACGTCCGCCATTACGGTCGCAGTGCTCCCCGAAGCTGAGGAAGTTGATGTTAAGATCGATCAAAAGGATCTGCGCATCGATACCTTCTGTTCTTCGGGTCCCGGTGGCCAGTCCGTTAACACAACTTACTCTGCGGTGCGCATTACTCACCTGCCGACTAACGTGGTCGTCTCGATGCAGGACGAAAAATCGCAGATCAAGAATCGCGAGAAGGCGATGCGAGTTTTGCGCGCCCGTTTGCAGGAGCTGGAAGAACGGAAACAGCACGAAGCTGAGGCCAGCGAACGGCGCTCGATGGTGGGCAGCGGCGATCGCTCGGAAAAAATCCGCACCTACAACTTCAAAGAGAACCGCGTTACAGATCATCGCATCGGCCTCACAGTTCATCAACTGGATCAAGTAATCGCAGGTAATCTCGATCCTTTCATCCAGGCACTGGTTAATCATTACCAGGCCGAAAAGCTGAAGTCAGAGGCAGTCACCGTTTAGCAGATTTGCGATTTTAGATTTGCGTGCTAACAGCGGATCGTAATTCGGCAATCAGCAATCTAAAATCAAAACTCTAAAATCTAAAATCCAGTTATGTCTGACACGACCCACGTGCTCCTCATTCGTCACGGTCAATCTCAGGGGAATGCTGAGGGCCGTTTTGGCGGTCACACCGACACACCGCTTTCTGCCCGGGGTCGCATAGAGGCGCAAGCAACCGCTCAAGCGCTGGCGTCCGAACCCTTCAACGCGATCTATTGCAGCGACCTGCCGCGCGCCATTGAGACGGCGAGCCCCCTCGCGAAGTTAGCGGGCATTGAGCTGCAAACCGCCGAAGCTTTTCGTGAACGCAGTGTAGGTGTAATGGAAGGACTAACCTTCGAAGAAGCTGCCGCCCAACATCCGGAACAATATGCCGCCTTGTTGCGACGTGATTTCGAACACGTGCTTTTGGGTGGGGAAAGTTACCGGCAGACGCTCGACCGCGCGTCAAGGAAACTCGATGAAGCGATCGAAGAAGACGCGGGCGGCCGCATAGCAATTTTCACGCACACGGGCACCATCTGCATTCTCGTCCTACATCTTATGGGTGCACTTGATGCGCCCGAGTTAAAACCAGTGTGGATTGCCAGTAGAAACTGTGGGATCAGTCGGTTCGATTTGCGCGATGATGGCTTTGTTCGCGTCGTGGCCATCAATGACACGCGACATCTTGAGGATCTGTGACAGGCTAGAGGGCTGTTTGCTGCTCACCGCTTTTCAGCGACCTGCAGGCGCACGCAGCATCAGTATTTCTTTTAAACTCTTTTAGCGGGCAGCGATTCGAATGCGCTCGGCGGCGGTCCATTCACAAAGAGTCTTAATATCCTCGGGTGAGAGCTTGGCGCTCCAATGAATGCGGGTGTAGGAGAGCAAGGGCATCGCCCCGTCTTCGACCTCCTCGCATATCTCTTCGAGCCTCTTACCGGCCTTACTGTTGTCTAGACTGCCCCATTCTGAAAGATTCAAATGACTTCGTCCGTGGTTGACGTCGTCAACTACGAGCCATGAGACCGGTGCCACGTTGCTATACCACGGCCAACGCGTGGTGTTCGAATGGCAGTCCTGACAGGAACGGTCCAGGATTGCGGCAACCTGTGGATTCACCTGCAGACGAGCATGAACAGTATGAGACTGATCCACCGCTGGGTTAGTCCTGGCGGGTCTCACGAATTGCAAACCGATAAGCACAACAACAGCAATCAGGGCTAGCAATTTGAGAATCTTTAGAGCTTTCTTCACCTCGCAACCTCCGACGACGCTGCCAGATAAATCCAATCAATGAAAACAGGCCAACAGTCACTAGGACCAGAGTCTAATAGAACTCCCGCACTCACCGTCAACTGCAATTATTTGTACAGCGCTCGACTTTTATATCACGCACAGCTCGAAGCACGCCGTCGTCGCCGTGCTGCACAGTCAATAAGGAAGAGAAACTACCCTTACCTCCAAACTTCTGCCGGGCCTCCTCGGTGATAAATGGATCGTCTGCAAACAAATACTCGTCGATCCAGTACTCAGGATAGTTGGGGCCGGAAACATAAGCATGAATGTGTGCTGGATTTCGCGACGCGGGATACGGAGCCGGTTTGATAGTGCGAAATTCGTAACGACCTTCGGAGTTTGTGCGCATTGCTCCATGGATGCGTGTTTTGCGATTGTTGCCTCCAGTTGTGGAATAGCGGCCGGTCGCATCAGTCTGATAGACGAAGAGATTAATTCCCTCCAGCGGAGTGCGGCCATCAGGAGCGTAGATAGTGCCAGACACGATCAAGTGTTCCCCAGGTTCACCCGGAGCAACAATCGTTGTTTTCCAGGGCACACTGGCTGTGTCCTTCGACCGCGAACCCGCAAGCGAACTGGTCTGATTGCACCCGAATAACCCGAAAGTGCCAAGAGGTGCCACAACTGCGAAAACTGAAGCGCCCTTAAGAAAGCTTCTACGATCCAACCTATTAGTTTCGTCTAGCATCGGTTTACTCCTTAGGTAATGGTGTTATCCGGGAGGGGGAGACTTACCTCATTTCTTGCCCTCTAATTCACGCATCTTTCCGAGCCCAGTAGTCCAGACCTTCTTCCAGACTTTCCGTACGCCAGGAAGTGATTCGTTGCTCCAGGTGTGCTCCAAGTTGTCCTTCCAGAGCGTGAGCATCTGACTATCAAGCTGCACGATTCCCTCGCGCGTTACGCCATTGGGCGGCGGAGCGAGCGCGGCAAGACGCTCGTACACAAGCACCCTGTCATCTCCCTGGACGCGCGATAACAGATGCCAGAGGGTGAGTGTATCGCGCCCGCGCGATTCCATGAGCACGAGATTCAGAGACGGAATCTTAGACCACTCTGTATCGCGAGGTTCGAAGTCCAACTTTGACAGGGCCTTTCGGAAGATCTCAGAAGCGTCTTCAAAGTAAGGCGTGCCTGGTCCAATACCTGGGCGCGTCGCGCAGGCGGCTCCCGCCGGTACAATCGATTCGCGGTCCTTTAGCTCCAACGCGACCCAGCCTGAAGTTACACGCAGAAGGCTCCCCCCGTTGTCATCCACTTCGAGTGTATAGGCGCAGCCGAGATCGGCGGCGACAGCGGATGGAGTGTCGACGAAGAATAAGCGTGGCGGAGCCCAGATCCTGGCACTCATTCGTCCGCGCGCAAGCTCCAGGCGATGTTCAGTGGGTAACGTTTGCAGTAGCCGCACTTTGGTATTCGGATCGATCTCAACCTGGCCAATCGAACCCACGCTAATCTGTGCGCGCGATACGCCATCAGTTTCGAGCCACTGACCAATGCCGAGCCGGCTCTTATCATTGATCCTGGTTGAGCCAATCCGGGGCGCTCCGTCGAGTCGCGCAACCTCCCACGAAGGTCGCGATGCACGCATGTAAAGAAAGAAACCTCCCAAGCCAAATGCTAAGATCAGAGCGGCGGCGATTGCCGCAAAGCGTGGCTGAAAGAAACTCCAGGAAACTCTCGAGGAGCTTGTGCGGGAGGATCCGTTATTGCCGGTTTGAGCTTCAATAAGCCCTTCCAGATCTTTCCAGAGGGATTCGGGGGCCTGTAACTGTGGCAGAGACTCGGCAAAGCGCGCCCCGAGCTTGATCTGTTCAAATTCAGCACGACAGCGCTGGCAGCCTATCAAGTGCTCCGCGACTGCGCGCGAATCCTGCGGCGACAATTCACCGTGATGGTAGGCCGACAATTCTCTCGTAATGTGATTCAAAAACATTCTTAATCTCCCAACACAACCTGATCGCGCAAATGGGCCAATCGTCGAGCCAGCTCCTTATGGCCGCGGTTGAGACGAGAGGCCACTGTGCCTTTCGAACAACCAAGCACACACGCAATCTCCTCGTAGGAGAGGTCCTCCATATACTTGAGCAGGATCGGCAGTCGGAACTTTGGCTTGAGTTCGCAAATTGCATCTTTGACGGAGTCAGCGAGTTCCATCCGCGCATAGCGTCGCTCCTGCGGTACCCGGTCTTGAATCTTCGTCATGGGATCCGACTCACCAAAAGGAAGATAGCGCTTGCTTCTGCGCTGTTCGTCGATACAAGCATTGGCCACTAAACGATAAAGCCAGGTTGTAAACTGGGACTCGCCGCGAAATTGGCCGATAGTTGTGAGCAGTTTTAAAAAAATCTGCTGCGTGACGTCGCTTGCGGCCGTTTGGTCTCCGCCAAAAGAATAGACGGCTATCGAGAATACCCGGTCTTTATAAGCCTCAAAGAGCATCCGGAAAGCCTCCCTGTCACCTGCCTGGCAGGCCCTAATTACGCGCTCGTCAATTATCGGTTCGGTCATTACAGCGCGCTGCTCCATGAAACCCTCCAGCTACATCAATTAATTAGACGGAGGCGAGTCAAACTTTCTTCCATGAAAGATCGAACTAATCTCTCAAAACTAAAAGGCGCGAAATAGAACTCGGGCGAAAAGAGAGAATAACTCTTTGCGCCCTAAGTTCTTCCTTCGCGCCCTGAGTGAAACTAATTCACCCGCTGGCTTGCCAGTTAATGCAAAAACTAACTGCGTATGCCCAGAACCAATTACTGAGTAACACGAACCATCAGCTCGGTCCCGGACTCGAGCTTCAGTTCCTTGCTGCCTGCTATGGCCAGTGAGCCTGCGCCACCTGCGCCTCCCAGGATTAAGCCAATTCCCGCACCCTTGCCGCCGCCTGCAATGGCGCCAATGATCGCGCCAGCTGCGGCTCCGATCCCTGCACGTTTTACCGTTTGGTTGGTGCGGCTGCCCGATTCGACGCCGCCCTCATCATCGGCTCGCCCGGAATCCTCGCCGTAGACGCGTGTGACGTAACCGTGGAGCGTGCCTTTGCGACCGTCTGGCATTTCGATTGAATCAAACGCGAGGTTCATCGACGTGCGACCCTTGATTTTGCCCGACTTCTGAATCGAACTAATGTGGCCGCGAACCCTCGCTTCGTCGAATCGTGCTGGATCGATAACAGTCGCAGTAAATGAGTCACCAGATCGCGATTCTTTGCTGGATAGCGTGTCTTCGAGACGAATCTTGAGATTGGTGCCGATTGGCACGAGCCTGGTTGCCGCCCTGGTGGGCGTTCTTCTGACGCCGCGTCTCAGACGGGGCTTCGTCTGCGCATCGGCTATAATTAAGGACGACAGCAACATTGCTGAAGTAACAAGAGCGAGTAATACTTTCTTTCCAGGATCTGCGTTCATGGTGTTTCCCTCCGTCGAAGCGCCGTGCCGGCGCGTTTCAGTCGATTGTAAGTTTAAGCCGATGAGGCCGCCATTAGGAGAGGCGGCCTCGTGGCAACTGCATGATGTCAGCTCATAGTGACGCATGTTTATTATGTCACAGCCACAACAGGTCTTTCAGACTTCTCTTGTGAAGTTTGCCCCAGGTCTTCATCGCCTTCAAGCGAGCGCTGGCGACGCACGGCGCCGTCTGATTGAAAAATGTAGGCCGACGGCGCCTCGCGCATGATGATGTCCTGCAGGCGCATCAGGCCATAGAGCAAGGCTTCGGGCCGCGGTGGACAGCCGGGTATGTAAACATCAACTGGTATGCACCGATCCACGCCTTGCATTGTCGAGTAAGAATCAAAGGGTCCACCTGTTGAAGCGCAGGCGCCCATCGCGATCGCCCACTTCGGCTCGGGCATCTGCTCGTAGACCCTACGCACCACCGGGCCCATCTTCAACGTCACGGTGCCGGCAATAATAATTAGATCGCTTTGGCGCGGACTTGGCCGAAACACCCCTGCTCCAAAGCGATCAATGTCAAAACGCCCGGCCCCGGTGGCAATCATCTCAATCGCACAACAAGCAAGTCCAAAAGTCATCGGCCAAAGCGCTGACTTGCGTGCCCAGTTCACCACCGGCGCCGCCAAATCGACAGTCTTAGCTCCGACGCTGCGGCGAACGGAGTTCATGATCGAGTCGACGGTTGTTAGTACAAATCCTTCTTGAT
>JBPCIQ010000133.1:0-4848 GCA_051006135.1 Pyrinomonadaceae bacterium
CCTCCGAAGTGTTTGGGCGCACGGGCGGGGCCTGCGTGCACGCCGCAAGAGTCACTGCCAGGAAAAGTGTGATCCAAAGGAATGGAGTTTTCATTATGAGCCTCCTGCTTAAGTTTAGTGACTTGCTAAGGACAGACGGTTCGTTGCTGTCACAGCATCGCCTCAGGGCTGCCGGCAGCGCGCTGGCGCGCCGTCAGCTGCAAGGATTGTTCGGGTTGCGCCGTCGAACCAACGCGCTTCGTGGGAACCCCTTCCACAGCGTCACTGTCCGGTGATGCGTGTAACTTGCGCGGCAACCAATTGCCAGCGCCCTTTCATCTTCACATACGTTGAGGTAGCTCGGAATTGACCGCCAATGACTTGCCCTTTGAACTGTCCTTTGCTCGTCACGCGGTATGTAACCACGGCCGTATCTCCATAGAGGCGGACGTTCACGTCATCGAAGCCAACAGACTCATACTTCAGTTCTCCAGACTTTATCGCTGCGAGGCGTGGCGCTTTGGTCGTAAGCTCTCCGGACTCGTTAACCAAGGTGTAGCTGTCAGCATAGATGCGGTCGAGCGCGGCAGTGTCGTTGCGGCTCAAAGCCGCGGAAATCTCGTTAAGCAACTGCCGTACAGCTTGCTCGTCGTTGCCCTTTTGGCTTGCGCCACTGAGCGTCGGTTGACTGAAACCAAAAGAAGATGCGGCGACCAGCATCGCCACAACAAGGATGCGTTTCATGCGAATGCTCCTTTCAAGGATGCGCCGGAAAGAGCCGGCAGGGAATAGGGGAAAGACGTGCTGCTTTTACAGCTGCTCCCCCTTGTTGAGACGCGGAATCTACCTTAGCAATCGCTATTCAACAATGTCAGTTCATTATTTCGGTAGGGGGTCTGCGCCAAAGTTGGCATGGACGAGCATCCACTTTCCGTTCTGCTTCACATACACGCGAGTTGACTTTGCACGGCTGGGTTCTGTCTTCCCATCCTTGTCCTTGGTCAAACCAACGTAGTTGTAACTCAGAATAGCTACATCCCCGTTGTACACTTGTACTTTCGCGTTTGCCATGTCTGCTGCCGCAGTTTTGATACTGCTATTTCCTCCAGCTTCCGCGAGACGCATATTCATCGCCTTACCTTCCAGCCGAGTGGCGTAGTCACCATTAAACTCGGTGTAGTCGTCAGCGATATTTTTCATCTGTTCAGCAACATTGGTCGGGTCTTTCATCTCGGCTGCCCATTGTGCCTTCACCATTGCAATTACATCGTCCGCTACTGACTGATTGGAGGATTGACCCAGTCCGTTTAAGGCCACGGCAGCGACGCAAGCAAGTGTCAGCGATCCCAGTAAAATTTTACGCATATCCATTCTCCTTCGGGGGTGCCCCCGGGTCTTTGTGAGCTACAGAAGCTCAACGATGATAAAGCTCAAACGAAAACTCAGTTTGCGGGTTGAACTACGCAAACGAAGCTCGCAAAACCCGGACGCTGCCCTCGTTGAATTTCAGGATCAACTTGCGACACGTCCCCTTCCGATCCCTTGGTCCCTGTGTGGGAATGAGGCTGTCTGCGTGAAGACGTTTGCAGAAGTTTTATACTACGGAAGCGATGGAGGATGATATCCTCAGGGGCTGGTGAAGTCTACCTGACCCGGCGCGGGGCGCGGCGATTATCGTCAGCTTCGAACCAAGCACAAGTTAAGAAAAGCCGCACCATGCGGGCCTAGGCAGTCTGTGCGACTGTAGTAAAAATTGTAGTAAATACCTGCATTCACTGAAGAGCAAGGAAGAACATGAAAAAAATTAAAGTATTCTCCTTGCACCTACTTAACCTTCCATGTTCCTCCATGCACGGTAACTGAAAATTTCTGCAAAACCTTTATTCATCGGTTCGATTCCGATCGCCGCCTCCAAAATCCTGCGCAATTCGCCCAATTTTCTGTTGCGCGACTTCTCTCAATTTAACGCTGTGGGGCCTTTTGTGGGGAATCTTTGAAGAATTCAGGTTTCTTGTTCACGGATTCTCCTTCCACACCTCCGCGCTGAGCGGCAACTCGTTGAGTTCGATGCGGGCCTCGCGCCAGGTTGGGTAATGCTTCTCAAGTAGGGCGATGAATCGTTCGTTGAGCCTTGATAGTCGCAGCGCGGTCATCTTGCTACCGTGAACTTGTTCTGTCATTTATTACAGGCGATCCTGCCGGAGTAATAGGCTGGGCAATGCCGCACTAAGTTATGGTTTGCCAGCCCTCTAGTTTGCGAAACAGATTTCACCTGTAATGTCAGACGGAAAGGTGGAACCGATGGTCTTACCATTGAAGTAAAGCACACCTGTCGCGCCCACGAATCTTCCGGTGCTGGCGTCAGGATTGATGCGCCCCATGGCAGTCCATAGTCCTGTTACGAAGTTGTAAATGTACACATTGCTGGCCTGCAACTGCCCTTGATTAGTTGTTATCGTCGTCTCGGCAATGTAGGAGACAACGTTAGGGTCAGGGGTAAAAACGAAGGCAGGATTGTAGACCGTTTCTGTCGTTCCGTTGAGAATTCCTCCATTTGTGATTATTCCTGTCGTGCCGCCAGTGCTGAGGTCAGTATCGTCAAACCAATTGCCTTTGGCTTGTTTGCAATTGCTGCTCGGTGATTGCGGTGCTGCTGGCTGCGCCGCCCCACGCATCGACATCGCGCGGACCTGAGGCATCGAATCCCTGTTCGGTGATTGCGCTGATGCTGATTGCGCCATCACGAACAAACAAAAGGTTAGTACGACAGCTACGAGTGCCGTAAAGTTTCTGGTTTTCGCGTTCATGATCATCTCTCCTCTGTTTGAGTGTGGTGCCAAAGATTAGGCATTGAACGTGTCGCGGCACCAGTTTTGCGACAGTTTGCCAAAAAGTTCGGTCGTTTACTTTCTAAGTCGATTCAGGTCATTCGCGTCTGGTTCCCTGATTAAAGCCGAAACTGCGCGGCGGAGCGGCTCCGTGATTCGAGTTTCATCGAGATCATTCTCTACCACTCGAGCCGATTCATGGCGGACCAGATCCAATGTCTCGCCATCGCCGTGTCCCTCCCTACGGCCAACCTCCGACTTCTCGCGCAAGACGATGGTCGTGCGGCGGCGGAAGATCGTGATCTCGATGCGACGCCGGTTTTTCATGCGGTCTCCTTTTTCGGTATGGCGTTGAAATCTCTGCTGCTCTATACTCACGCAACCGCCTTGACTGGGTTTCCATCCACGTAAAAGCAAGTTTGAAGTTCGCTGCGCACATTAGCGCTCGACCCGGAGGCGAGTAACGAAGAAACTCCTAAAGAACAGCTAAAAAGCCACTAAAGATCGGCTAAATCCGCTTGGGTGACATGCAGAAAGTTCTTCAGCACCAGACCCTCTCTTTCGATGGCTTCACGCTCGACCTGACGCGGGGCTGCCTGCTTCGGCACGGCGAGGAGGAAGTCAAGCTGCGCCCGAAGTCCTTCGAGGTGCTCAGACATTTGGCTGAAAACAGCGGCCGGCTGGTGAGCAAGGGCGAGTTGATCGGAGCGGTTTGGCCCAACACGGCGGTGACGGACGACTCACTGGTGCAGTGCCTGATCGAAGTGCGGCGGGCACTGGACCAGGGCGGACAGCGGATTGTCAAGACTGTTCCGCGCCGGGGCTACGTTTTTGAGGCAGACGTGACGCGGCACGATCTGCCGGGGCGAGAGGTGATTTACACGGAGGAGATCGAGGGCGTAAGGGTAGCCTTCGAGGAAGAGGGGAATGAGGAGCAGGCAGTAAGCCGAACTGAAATTGTGGCGGCACCGCAGGCGAAAGACGAAGAGTTTCTTCAAGGCGCCATCGGACCGCATAAGCGGGTTGCGCTTTTGCTCCTGGCAACGCTGGTCGCGGTGATAGTTACCGTTGCTTACTTTGTTATGCCCCGCTATTTCGTCAGAAGCGACAAGGCAAGCGCGCTCGCCGTGAACGGCGCGATTCGTTCCATCGCGGTGCTGCCGCTTGAAAATCTGTCGGGCGATCCGGCGCAGGACTATTTCGCCGACGGGATGACCGAGGCGCTGATCGGCAAGCTGGCGCAGATCGGCTCGCTCAGAGTCATCTCGCGCACGTCGGTGATGCGTTACAAAGCCAGCAACAAGTCGCTTCCGGAGATCGCGCACGAACTGAACGTGGATGCGGTGATCGAAGGAACGGTGCAACGGTCGGGCGGCCGCGTGCGAGTAACCGCCAAGTTAATTCCGGCGGCGACCGACTCACCTTTATGGACGCGCGAATACGAACGAGATTTTAGCGATGTGCTGAAGCTGCAAAGCGAAGTTGCACGTGCGGTCGCAGATGAGATTCGCATTCAGGTCACTCCAGATGAACGAGCGCGACTGGCCGCGGCGCGCAACATCGATCCCCAAGTTCACGATGAATACCTACTTGGCCGTCACCATCTGCGTACCAACGAAGACGATTTGCGCCAAGCGATCGGACACTTCGAGCGAGCCGTTCAACTGGCTCCCGATTACGCGGCCGCATATGCTGGGCTGTCGAATGCGTGGCTTCAACGAAGCGTCTGGGGAGCGAAAGACCACAAAGAAATGATGGAAATGATCCCGCTTGCGCGTGACAACGCATTGAAGGCGGTAGCGCTGGATCCGCAACTCGTTGAGGCGCATATCGCGCTGGGTCAGGTAAAGATCTTTGATTGGGAGTGGGCAGGCGCGGAAGCGGCGCTCACCCGCGCATTGGAGCTTGATCCGAACAGCGCCGAAGCGCATCGCAACTATGGCGACCTGCTGTCGGCACTGGAACGCCACGCTGAGGCACTCAGAGAAATGCAAAGCGCCGAAGAACTGGACCCGGTTTCGTCGGTGACTCAATCACGCTA
>JBPCIQ010000134.1:0-13236 GCA_051006135.1 Pyrinomonadaceae bacterium
TCAATCAACTCTGCTTTGCCTGATTGCTCGCCCGAAGCTCGCGGGCACACTGCTCGCGTTATCTTTCGCCATTTGTCCCAACTCCAATCACCATAATCGTATTCGCTTTTCGGCAGAGGCCTTTGCGCCTTAACCGGCGGCCCGCTAGACAATGCAGCACCTGCGACGGCCAATCCTCCTAATTCCAAAAATTCTCTGCGCTCGATGTTCAAATTATTACCTCGACACGTTTTCAACTTTTCAAACGCGCATCGGGAAAATTCATGCTCTCCTCGGGGCGAAGGCGGACGCGCATCGTGCGCGGTTTGAACGAATCGCTATCAATCTTGACTTCGTAACCACACGTTCTTTTTTGCCATTTCCCGCCCAGCCGCCGAAATGATACTGACCGCGTTCATCGGTAAGTTTTCGGGTCGTTAGCAGCCTCTTTCCGCCAACTAATCGGCTAACTGAAACGAGCGCGTTTTTAATCGGTGTTTTTGTTTTTGCATCAACGACGCGCCCCACGCCTTCACCCAGAAAGGGATAATAGATGCGCCCTAGAAATTGCGGTAGCGCGAGCTCGTCCCAACGCTCCCGCTTGGTTTCCTCACGCGACAGCCAAATCGCCGAAAAGATCAGCAAACCGTTGACTCTTCCTTTTGCGTACAAATCTATCGCTCGCTGAAAGTAAACAGGACGTTAAGACCAAACTTATCGTCAATACTTTTTTCATCTTTTCCGTTTTCAGCGAAACTTAATTTTCAAATCGTGTTGTCCGCTGGGAATCTCTAACGAAAGCGTGCCGTCAGTGCGGTTGAAGCCAAAAGCGTTTGCACTCAACTCCTTGCCATCAAGCAAAACCCGGACGGGGTTTTTGCCGATAAACAAAGTAAGTTTTGTCGCCGTTTCCGCGTTGCAAGCCACTTCAATTTCGTTGGCATTAAGATTGACAGCAACGCTCGTCGGAGATTCGCTTGAAAATAGAATTTGATTTCCGCGCCGCAATGAGCGCGCCTTCTGGACGGCAAACATCCTCAAGTCGTTCGCGCTATGAGTAAGCGCAAACGTTGCAGCGTCCGCCGTCCACTCGCCCTGACGAATCGTCTGCGTTTCCGCGCCTCCGCGAAATATCACCAAATCCCTTTCGTTGCCGCGTTCGACGCGAATTCCTTTCAGATTTTCGCCGACAATTTCGGTCATTTGATTGATTAAACCTTGCGCCGCGCTTTCATTCTTCGCCGGAACAATTGCCGTCAGAAATTGCGTTTCGCTCAACGGGTTGACGGTCTTGAAAACGAGATACGCCGGTTGTGCTGGGGTTTCGGCAGGCGTTCGCGCAGAAAGAACGTGATAGGGGATACGCCCGTTTCCAACACTCAATTTTCCGTCCTTCGGCGCAAACAGGCGCACGGCAAGCGACGCCTTCTCGCCGTTGTAGATCGCGGTTAAGTCTTTGATTGTGATTTTGTCGCGATTCGGCAGATGCAGTAAAAAATCAAACTGCGCCGGCTTGTCTTTCACTTCCACATCGTCAAAAACGACAAAGTAAGATGGCTTAACAAAAACAATGCGCCGTACGTAGCGAGCCAAACGGCTCTGATAAACGGACGACAATTCGCTTCCAATGCCGTCGTAAGATTCGCTCGTCACTGCATCAGTGATCCGCGGATAATTGTTGAGCGCGGTAAACTGAGGTGTGTCGGAAATGCTCTGGCTTTCTGGATTCCCATCAACGAGGACGGTGCTGTGCCCGATCGCTTGTGTGAAGAAGGTGGCGTAATAGGGATCTTTGTAATAGTCCGACCAGCCAGCCTCGGTTACCAGGTTCTCTCCAAATGCGTTAAGCAGAAATGATCCCTGGTCGGCATGATGATGGTTGAAGTTTGGTCCGGCGCGGTAAAGCAAGATGATCGCATCCTTGTCCCAGCCGCTGCGGAAAACGGCATTGCCTTTGTCGCGGAAGATTCGCGACGTCGGCAGTGTTGGGGGTTGAGGCGCGACAGAATCGTCGTAGAAGATAAACTTGGCGAGCGATGGACGATCGAATTGTTCATGGTACCAGCGCACTACCGGATCCTTTGATTCGTAAGCCAGCGCCGGAATGCCATGACCCGCCGGAGGGTGCGTGTCACCCATATCAAGACTACCGCTCGTCGGCTGGGCAAGTGTGTAGAGAGGGTATTTAAGAGACTCGAGCACATGCGTGTGCTTCCAGTAGTCAATGCCAAAGACGCGGCGCAGAGCGTTGAGCGCTGGCCCTAGAGTTTCCGTATCGAACTCGTGATAACTGATCCCTTCACCATAGCTGCCGTCCGCAAGGTAGCTCGCCGCCATGTGGTCTTCGAGCTTGAGCAACAGTCCGTGAAGAAAGATCTCGAACTTTGCGTTTAACCCCCAGTGTGGTTCTCCGGGTAATCCTGTCGGCTGAACGTCGTCGACAATGCTGGCGGCGGCGATGAGCGCACCTCCAACGGTGTGCGCAATCCAGTTGCTCGTGTTCGCCATTACCCGATTGTCACCTACGTATTCCCTGAAGGTTGGAAGGATCGACTTTTCTATCAAAGCCTTCCGGATCTGTGCACGTTCAGTTTCCGTAAGATCGTTGTAGAGAAGATCGTAGCCGAGCGCCACGTCCGCTGCGAGAAGTCCGGCTAGGTAGTAGGTCTGTTGTCCATGCGCATTAAACCAGGGCGGTTGCCACCTCTTCCAGTTTGCAACGTCCAGCATTGCCGATTTTGCAGCCGTCCGGGCTTCTGCGTTGTCTGTGACGTAAGCCTCAAACGCGTTGTGAGCAATCCGAGAGCGAGCCCGATTTAAGACATCAAAATAGGCCAACAACGATGGCAGCAAATACTCGGAATCCAAAAGTTCAAAGACCTCGCCGCCGTGGACCAACTGTCCCGTCGCGCGAGTGGCCTTTGCTGTTGTCTGGATATGGGCCCACAGGCTGGCCAGTTTGGGATCGCGTGAACGTTCGATCAGTTTCTGACGATCTGCCGCTGCAAAAAAGAGGCGCGGATGGCCAGCCTTGATTGCAGACGCTGCGGGATGAACGATTAAACGGACAATAGTGCTTACAGTTTCGCCGCGGGCGGTGGAACCTTCCAATTGAGCGGTCCAGACGCCGGTCTGGTCGGCAGGGCCGAATGAATAGACGTCACTGTTGGCCCAGAAACCGTCCGCCGCCCGCCGGTCACCGTGGGAACCATCATCGTAGAGCTTCTGAGTAGTGGCGACGCGGCCGTCCGGAGTTCTTAGTGTGCAATTTACCCGCGTGAGTGGCGCCGGCGCTACTGTCTCCAACGTAATCTTGTCAGCTGCGCGGTAGCCTCGACCACTCAACAGCACCGGCCACGGTTCAATCGCTTCGGTCACCGGAGTCATGACACGGAAATCAGCCTCGCGCGCAGCCTCAAGGGAGAGATCGTCGATCATGAATCGATAGGTCGTGTCGGGGTCTGCTTCACCCAGGCTGGCCACCAGGTAGATTGCTTCAACGCGCAGACCTGATTGTGGCGCGTTTCCGCGCGAGTCACGAAATTCAGAAAGCCGCGCGTCCGCAGAGATCCAACGGTTTGTCTGAGCGGTCAGTTTTCTCGTGTAAAGGGTTCCATTCGTCCCCGCCAATCCTATTTCGATTTGGGCGGCGGTCGTGGGCGTGTTAACGCGCAAAGCAAAGCTGAACGTCGCGCCATCGCTTATGACTATTCGAATCTTCTTTATGAAACCAAAACGCAAAGTACCGGGGACATTCGGCTTTACAACTCGCATTAAGGAGCGCCCGCCGCGCGCATAGAATTGCGATGTTGGAGTTAAGCTGGGTTCGTACCCGACATCCTGCGCCGGTGGGTAACTGGCAAACTGGCCCAGACTATCTCCCTGAAAGTCTTCCTGCATCGTATAGGGCTGGGTGAGCATCCGCATCGACGCATTTGTCTGAGCACTGTCGCTCTTGACAAGTCCACAAGACGCGACAATGCAGACAACCAAGCGCAATGACAACCGTTTAGTAAGAGTTGATTGAGATGTTTGCTTCCTTGAGTTCGCCATAATAAGTGAGCTTGCGTCGCGAAATCTCAATCCAGCAGACTGCTGAAAACAAAGACGATCCACGAACCCACACGACATTTCACGAAACGGATGACCTTTCGTGTTACTTCGTGTGATTTCGTGGATCGCCTTGCTGCTTTTAACGTCATGGAACGCTCTATCGCTTGAATGCTGTTTCCAACGTGGGCCAGAGTTTTTCAATTGTTAGGTTGCCCGCCGCAAAAATAACGATCCCATCCGGTTTGGCCTGACGTGCCGCTTCAATCGCGCGAAAGAGTTTCTCAGGGGGACAGAATCCGGGCGGAAGATCTCGGCGCAATTGAACTAGAGCTGCCGAAAGCTTATCAATCGCTTCGGGCGTGACCCCGCGGGAGCCGTCTGCAACCACCGCAGCAACCTGCGATCCGATCTCTCGCTCCAGCGCCGGTGCGAACTGGGCAAGACGTTCTCGAAGCGCGTCGTAAGCTTTACTAATCGCGCGCGCTTTGTCAGCACGTTCCGCCGCTTCTGTTGCCGGCAGATTCTTCAGTTCGGCTAATTGCTCACGAAGATCCTCGAGCGGCTGCATTTCCTCGCGATAGAGATAGGTCGAAGCGATGCCCGCAAAGAGTGGCTGCTCGCGTCTGGTCCATTCGAGCTGTCGTCCTGTAACCTCGGTTAGGTGGGCCAGATAATCTTCAAAACTCCCTGCGAAATGGCTTCGATAAGTCATCGGCATATAGACATCGACCCAGCGTGACCACTCATGCCAGCGTTGCCCAATAAAGCGCCCACTCTGCACCGGATTCTTAAACACCGCCGCTGAAATCTCGATCTTCGGATTGATCTTTCTAACCCGCTCGCGTACCTCTCGGACGAAGGTATCTATCTGATGAGCGCGATAGTCATAAAAGTAATAGCGCATGTCAGGTGGGCCACCGGGAATAGTGCGCCCGTTCAAGATATAGTCGGCCATTTCACGCCGATCGCGTTGCTGCCAGTCGGCGGGGATCATGGTCGGATCGCTCCACCAGTTGGCCTCGATGCGCTCCTGGATAGGCTTTATTCGGAAACGCTCAGTTGCGCGAGTCTCGTAGCTAAGCATCGCATAACGCGGAATGTGTTTCAGGCAGTAGTCGCAGAAGCAATAACCTTCCGGTGAAACGTCACCCGGATAGCGGACGTAATCGTGATGGATACTGTCAACGGCGTAGTTAGCTGCGATCTCTTCGATCATCGGCAGCAGCCACTGGTCCGTGTAGCCCGGTCGCCGCGCCGGACACATCCATACGTAAGGGTAATGTCGCTTGGCCACGCCTAAAGTTTCTGAAGCCGTAGTCGTCCCGTCGGGATTGAGCATGGCCCATTCGGGATGTTCACGAAACGCTGCGCCACGTTCACCCTCGGCGAAATCAACGAGCCAAGCGTCAACCTTGATGCCCTGCGCTTGCGCCTCGCGCGTAAGGTGTTCGAGCATGTCAAACGACTCGTAACCTTTCGCAATGGCCTGCGGAAACTTTTTACTTCTCCAATAGAGCTCGCCATTCATCCCTTTAATGAGCATGACAATCGTGTCGATGTTTGCGCGTTTACACTTCGCCACAAATCCACGCACTGTCTCGGCGCTCGTACCGGCATCGGGAGGGTGCGCCCACAAAGCGTGCTTCTCAACACGAGGTTGAACAAGTGCTCGTGTCTTGGCAGGCGTCGCCATTAATGTCAGCACGATCAACACCAACGCCGCACCTGCACAACCCCCGGCACTTCTCGCCGCGCGCTTTATGTTGTGTGTTAAAGCGTGAAAGAAAAGTCGTTTACACCCTTCTGCCGTCATACGTTTCTCTCGTTTCATAATCTAATAAAGTCCAGAGGCTTTGCTGCGTACTGCAACGTCATTTTTCGTGTGGCTTCGCGTGATTTCGTGGATTGCGTCTTCCCACGGGTGGCGATCAACGAAAATCACAAGAAAAGTCACGGAACTGAAAGTGCTCTTCTATCCTTAATGAAAACCAGCGAACATGTGTCACAAACTAAAGCGACCGGAAGACTCCGCGCCGCGACCAGCGGGCGATGAAAAAGCCGCCGCTAATCAGACATACAGCCAGCGCTGCAACGAAAATGCCCCAATGCCTTCCGAGCGGGCTGATAACCGCGAGGATCGCCGACGTACAAAAGACAACTCCCAAAACGCAATCGATAATGTCGGTCAATGTCTCCTGTCGAATTTCCCGCCGAACCTCCGGGTCGAAGTCCTTAACCACGGGCCCCCAGAATCCCGGCGGGCGACAGAGCGCGTAAAACTCTCGTAACGTTTCGATTCGCTCAGGCCGAGTCAGGTAAGTGACTGCGACGATTGTTGCCATGCCCAGGCCGAACAGAAGCAGGAACCCTTGCCAGAACGGATGCGCCTGTTCATTTGAGAAGCCGAGCGGAAACCACACGATATAACTGAGCGGCAGTCCAATGATGAGTGCCGCCGCTTCGCCATAAATATTGAGCCGCCACCAAAAGAACCTGAGCCACGAAAGTGGCAGGATGAAAGCGAAGACCACGGAGTTGATGAAGAGAAACCATGCACGCAGTCCCCCGACGAAGTAGTATGCAACGAAAAGCGAAAGTGAGAAGATCACAACCGAGCCAATACGTCCCACCCAAACGTAATGGCGCTCGCTTTCTGCTGTCCGCACGAAGGGTTTATAGAAATCATTTACGATGTACGACGCTCCCCAATTCATCAAGGTGCTGATAGTGGACATGTAGGCCGCGAAGATCCCAGCCACCAGGAGGCCCAACAAGCCAACCGGGGCGTAGGTGCGAACCATACGAGCCCATATCTCTCCTGGTTCAGCGACAGTCCCAGGCGCATAAAGAGCGGCGGCAAATACGCCCAGGAAGAGAAATGGCACAACCCGCACGATCAAGGTCAGGAGCGCGTTAAAGAGTTGTCCTACCTGTGCGTGGAACTCGTTACGAGCCGCCATGAAGCGTTGCGCTGTGAACCCTTCGCCGCCGGTCGGCGAAGCAGCGAAAAAGAGTCCCTGCACTATGAAGGCAAAGACGGTCAGAGTATCCAGTCCTTTGACCGGTGGTAGCACGCGAAAGAATGATTCAGCCTCTGCGGCGCCTCGCGTTACTTCGATCGTCTGGTAGACATGCTCCATGCCTCCGGCCGCAAAGAGCACAATCGGCACGAGAATAATGTTGCCGATTAGAAAAATTCCGAATTGATAGGCGTCCGTGTAAGCGACCCCGGAGAGACCGGAGGCTACTGTGTAAGCGGCGGTCACGACCGCGGAAAAAAGAATAAGGCTAAGCGGTTCCCAGCCAAGGATGGGACCCAGCGCGGCGCCAAGCCAGCCAGACACATAACCCATGAGCACCACGATGAAACCAAAGCTCATGAAGACGGCGTAGATGCCGCGATACATGTGTGCGACTCTGCCGCTGTACCGGACATTGAGCAACTCCGCCGAGGTGACCGTGCCGAGCCGGCGCCAATACTTTGACCAGAGCACAGCGCCGAGGGGCATCCAAACCACGTAGGGAATCCACCAGACCGCGTTGCCCAGCAGCCCGCCCTGATAGGTAAGCATAGTGACGGCCGGCGCCAGACCTGCATCTGTGTAAGTGCCCACAGCAGAGAGCGCAATAACCCACCAGGGAAGGTCTCGTCCGGAAACGAAGTAGTCGGCCAGGCTGCGGCTGGCCCGGCGCATGAAGTAAAGGCCGACCACCAGCATGAAAAGAAAGTAGAGACCGACAACTGCCCAATCCAGTGTTCTCAATTGACGGACCTCACTTTATTGCGCAGCATTCCGATTCCTTCGATTTCACAAACCATCTCATCGCCATCGTGCAACGACGCGGCTCCACCAACTCCCGCGCCTACTGGCGTGCCAGTGGAAATAATGTCTCCGGGTTCAAGCGTCATTATTGAAGAGATGTAGGCAACCTGTTCCGGAATGCGGAAGATCATGTCACGTGTATTTCCCAGCTGGCGGACTTGACCGTTGACGGTAAGCTTGATCTCGAGATTATGGGGATCGGCAATCTCGTCTGCGGTAACGATCCAGGGGCCAGAAGGCGCGAAACCGTCGAACCACTTGCCGGCCAGCCAATCGAAGAACCCATCCATTTCGCGCTTGCTGCGATTCGCGATTTGGGAGTTCAAACGTCTTTCCGAAACGTCGTTAAGGATGGTGTAGCCGAAAACATGCTCGTAAGCGGTCGCGGCTTGAATGTTCCGTCCGCGCTTGCCAATGACAACCGCTAGTTCCGTCTCCCAGCCGACAGTATTGTTTTGGCTGCCGAGCACGATGTCGTCACCATCGCCGATAATTGCGCTCGCGGGTTTGAGAAATAGTTGCTGCGTAATGACGTCGGACTGTGCGGGAGCAGCGTAGCCACTTTCCACGATGTGCTCCCGATAGTTGCCGGCGAGGCAAATGATCTTACCGGGACGCGCGAGGGGAGCCGCAAGCTTGAGGTCTTTGATATTTAGCTGAGGTGAACCGAGCGTTTGATCGTTCTCGTGAATCGCTTGCTTGAGTTGCGTGTATTGGCCATGGGGTTCCGACGATGAAGAAAGGAGTGACACCATGTCGCGTGGCAACTGGGAACTGCCAAGGTTGAGCCGCTCCGATAACGCGACAGCATCAAAGAGCACGTCGCTCGAATCTTTAGGCGCGATGCCGATGCGCGGGCCGCCGTTATGCTTGAAAACTGCTATCTTCATCTGCTTGAAAAACTACGCACGATCCACGAAATCACACCAAGAGCCACGAAAAGAGTCGTTCGTTCGTGTTGTTTCAGGTGATTTCGTGGATCGTCATATTCTGCTGAAGAAGTCATCCCTTCATAACTCACGGCGCCTCGGCTGCAAGTGCTGCTGCGTCTTCACGTGCCACTCGAGCTTGTTTTTGCATAACTCGTCCATGCAGACGGTAGAAACCGTAGCCAAGGAGGCAGATCGATATGCCCGCCGCCAGGTTTATGTATCGCCCAATGCCGGCGGGCTGTACTACGCTGGCAATGAGAAGGAGAAAACCGGTGCCGCCCGTCACCCAGCCGATGATGTAGAACGGCGAGAAGACTTCGCCCGTGACGCGCGCATGTGTCTTACTCACGTCAATTGGCGTGGAGAGTCGTACGAAGAACTCGTCGATTTTCGCGCGTTCCCCTGCTGACACTTTCTCAACAGCGCTTACCAACCAAATCGCCAACAACGTAACCGAGAAGTTCGTAAGGATACTGATCGCTTCATAGTCGTATCGCAGCCAGTTCGGATCAATACCAGGTTGCTTTGCCAGGACGAGTGTTTTGTAGAAGTAGAACGAAAGACCTGATACGAGACCTGCCGCGATGCCGGCTGCAGCACCTCGCCAACTGACACGCTTGCTCAGCAAACCAAGCAGCATCGGAATCAGCATCGGCCCGATAAAGATGCCGAAGACCGTCACCATCACTTCAAACAAACCTCTGCGCGCCGTGGCAATGAGAGTCACGCCGATGCTGATTGTTATCGCGCCGATCACAAGAGTGGCAATGCGTCCGACAATGACAAGGCGACGCTGACTTGCGTCTTTGTGAAAAAGGCGGCGGTAGATGTCTTCTGTCATGACGCTAGCGATGACGTTGTAATCTCCGCTTAGAGTGGACATGGTGGCGGAGAACATCGCGGCGATCATCAGACCCATTAATCCTGCTGGGAGGTATTTCAAGGACAGCGCCGCGTACGTGTATTGCGGAGAGTTTGGCGGCTGCATTAATTCGGGCATGAGGCTACGCGCGGCCATCGCGGGCAGAATAAAGAGCGGTGGGCCAAGGATCTTGAGACCTACGGCCAGCATGCCGGCCTTTCGCGCCGCGCGTTCGTCACTGACGCTGTAAAACTTTTGTGCGAACGCCCAGTTGCCGTTGTAGCTGAGAATAATCAACAGATAAAAGGCGAGCACGTATAGCGGAGAGAACGGGGCGCCGATTGGTGACAGGAATCCCGCTTGAGCTCCATTGGCAAGGGCTTCAAAGCTGCCAACCTGCGCGAAGACGAGAGGGAAAAGAACCACCACTCCGAGTGTAAGTATGATGAACTGAATGTAATCGGTGACGACAACCGCCCACAGCCCGCCCATGAACGTGTAAAGCAGCATCACCGCGCCGCTCACAATGATGCTGATCTTTAGATCGTATCCCATGCCGACGGACACGAACACGCCCGTCGCATAGATCTTCAATCCATCATCGACCACCCGGAGGGGAATGCCGGCCCAAGCCAGAATCTGTCTGATCTGTTTGTTGTAGCGCGCTTCGAGGAATTCTGTAGGACTGATGATGCGGGCTCGCCGCCAACGGGAAGCCATAAACAATGTACCGACTGCCATGGCAACGGCCGAGCTCCATGCCAGGGTCACGGCGACGAAACCGTAACGATAGGCCATCTCTGAGTAAGCCACGAAGGAGAATGCACTGAAGCCAGTCAGGTAAAACGAGACGCCGGCAAGCCACCACGGAATGGCGTTACCGCCGGTGAAGAAGTCTCGCACGTGACGCATTCGCTTCCAGAAATAGAAGCCGATCAAAGTCAGCAACACAAAATAGCCGAGAATAACGATGTGATCGGCAGTGTGGAGACCCGTTGGCATGCTTCCTTGCCTTACGAACAATTACTGAGCGCTAGCAACGCCCAGTGTCAAAACTTCGACGCGACGGTCGGTCGTGGCGTGGTTATACAAGTCAGAACCGGGAGCGGTAGCGACCGGGTCGTTACGAGACGCTCAAAAGATCCATCACAAACGAATACTGGTCTTAATAGAAAACCCGAACGTTTGCGTCTGCGCACCGACCCGGTCGCTACCGCTCCCGGTTCTGACTTTGTGTCGCCAAACACTCTTACTACGCTCAAGTATTTTGCTGCATCGCAGCCTGCGTGATCGCTTCTGTCCGACCCGATTCCAGCGAACGCGTGACGGCGTCGAGCACTGCAGTTACCTGGCGGCCATCAAATGCCGTTACTTTTGGTCCGCTGTTGTTGATGATTGAATCAACGAAGTCCGAGAGGCATTCGACAAAAGCACCGCGTAGCTTTCCGAAGATTTCATGGGTGAGGAACGTCTTAGGATAGGTGAACTGCGCGGGTGTACTCATCTCGATCGACTCGCGCTTGCGATCAAAATGCAAGTGGCCGTGGCTGCCGACTACTTCGACGAATGAATCGACTATTGTCGGAAAGGTGTTCGGATAGATCCAGGCTGATTCAAACGTCGCAAAGGCTCCACTCTCAAACTTAACCTGTGCCTGAATCAAGTCGTAGGTATCTATTCCGCGTTCTGACAGGACGCCCTTTGCGCCATAGGCACGGACCTCAACAGGCTCACTGTCGAAGTACCAACGCATGAGGTCTATATCGTGCGCGCCCAGGAAATGCATCGGCGTCGATTGACTGGCCCAGTTGATCATCTCAGTCGAAACATAGATTGTGTCGTTCTTGCGCGCATACCCGGCAATTGGGCGACCTATGGCGCCGGCTCTGATCTGGGCAAACCCATGGTAGTAGGATGAGAGCCAGCGATGGTTGAAGGCCACCTGAAGCTTTAGCTGATCGCGCGCCTGGCTTAAGGCGAGCAGATCATCGGCTTCGCTCAGCAGCGTCGTAAACGGCTTCTCGCAGAGCACGTGCTTGTTTGCCTTGAGCGCTGCTTTAACTGGCTCGTAGTGTGCAAAATCAGGCGTGGCAACACAGACGGCATCAATATTTGCCTCGGCCAGCAGCTCGTGATAGTCGGTGACTCGTGTCTTAATCCCGTATTTATCCCCAATCAAATTGAGCCGTTCTTCCCCGCGGGTGCAGATGGCAGTAACTGTAGCAAGTGGATGTGTATTGTAGATGCGCACATACTGCTCACCCATAATGCCGAGGCCGATTACTCCGATGCGTACTTTATCTGTCATCTGCTCTCGGGGGTCGAAATCAACGCCGGTGATGTCTTAGCACCGTTTGCGCCGTCGCTGAACAACTGCTCAGTAAGATTGGCCACCCTCTCAACCAGGACATCCGCCGCGCCTGGTTGGCATTTTGATGAAACTACTTCGTAGCCACCAGCCGCGTACGCCTCACGCGTAGGCACGTAACCGATGTAGCCATTGGCAATGCCAAAAACAAATGTCATGTGAGGTGACTGCCGCTTCAGGGTCAAGCCGATTTCAACGAAGACCTCGCCGGGGATTGCGACAAAAGCCGCCTCGCCCAGACGGAAACCCTGGAGTTCGATTGGCAGGTGTCCGTCAGGCAGGCCCAGCGCCTCAAGAGCATAGAAATTTGTAATGGAGGCGTAAAGCCGGTGCGTTTTCGCGGGCATTATTTGCTCGGGAGGTGCACCTTCGGCAGTTAGTCGCGCCAGGAGCTCGTCGGCATCCCGCAGAGACTTGATGGCTTCTTCAAGTGGCGGATAGTTCTTCAGCGGGAGGTTGACGGGTATTGTCAATGCCGTCAGAGTTGGCGAGTCACTAGTGGCAATAGCCGGCAACGCATCCAGTGTCGCATCCGCGAGCAAATGGCCAAGCTCAGCAGCGCGCTCAAAGGTGCGCCCAGGCGTAATCACACCGATCGCACTCAATTCGGAAGAATGGCCCATACTAATGTTGCCTTGCGTGCCATTGACGAACATCGCGAAGCCCTCGGGACCGATTGTTCTTTCGATCTGCTCGATAGCGAAATTGGGAAAGTCTCCCGTCACCAGCAGATTATCCGGCCCCAGCACTGTCGGATGGCAAGAATAGTTTATGAGAATCGCACGCGTGCGGCCATTGAAATCATCAACCTTGATGATGCCGACCTGTTCATCGATCGGCCGCTGATCTGGGCTGCGACGATTGACTCCTACTCCATCAACTTTCGCCACACCGACGCCGACTCTGGCCGGAAACGGCGCGCGCCACGCATTGGTTACGCTTTGCTCGACGGCCTCCGCGAGCAAATCCATGTAAGCGGAATCAACGCTCTCTTCGGGATTGAAAAAGGTGGTGATCGTAACGGGACCGGCATGCGTATGGGTAGAGGCGATCATCACAGACGAGGGGTCAATACCCGTTCGTCTCTGAATCCCCTCACGCACTCGTTTGGTGAAGTCGCTCGACAACGCCAGCAGGTCCACACTGACCAGAGCGACAACGGCTTCTCCGTGTGCCAACACGAGGGCGCGCGCGAACAGATCATCGTGGATTCCCTGG
>JBPCIQ010000135.1:0-11042 GCA_051006135.1 Pyrinomonadaceae bacterium
TTCGCTGCAGATCAAGACCTCGCGCCCGGTTGGAAAGAAAGTCGCGGAGAGTATTGTTGGTGACGTGCGACACATGCTGAGGCTCGATGATGATATGACGGTTTTTTACCGGGCGATGAAAGCGCACCCGGACTTTGCCTGGGTCTCCAACGACGGAGCGGGCCGGATGCTTCGGTCGCCGACGGTTTTTGAAGATCTTGTGAAGATGATTTGTACGACCAATTGTTCGTGGGCACTCACCGACAAAATGGTTACCGGGCTGGTCCAAAATCTCGGACAGGAAGCGAATGATGGACGCCGAACTTTTCCCACTCCGGAGGCCATGGCTTTGATGCCCTTGCGGTTTTACGTTAACGAAGTGCGTGCTGGTTATCGTGCGGCGTACTTGAAAGAACTGGCTGACCGGGTAGCTTCCGGAACGCTAAATGTTGAAGAATGGCTCGCGAGCCTATTACCAACGGCGGAGTTAATTAAGGAGATGAAAACGGTAAAGGGAGTGGGACCTTACGCCGCCGAAAATCTACTCAAACTACTGGGAAGATACGATGGGCTGGCGCTGGATTCCTGGACGCGGGCAAAGTTTTTCAAAGTGCGCAATAACGGCCGAAAGGCGACGGATAAAAAGATCGCCCGCTACTATTCAGCGTTCAAGGAATGGCAAGGCCTGGCTCTCTGGTGCGATATGACTCGAGACTGGATAGAAGAAGAAAAGAATCCTGATGCAATCGCCCTCAGTTGAGATTGTTCTTATGAACAACGCCGTTCTTCATTACGAAGCCGGCTTTTTCCAGGTTGTGAATGTCTTTTAGTGGATCCCCAGGCACGGCCACGATGTCAGCCAACTTTCCAACTGTCAACGACCCGACGTTTTTGTCCCACCCAAGCAACTTCGCGCCGCTTAGTGTCCCTGCGACAATCGATTCCATGGGCGTCATCCCGCCCCACTCCACCAGCAGAAAAAACTCGCGTGCGTTTGTGCCGTGAGGAATCACGCCTGCATCGGTACCAAGCGCAATTGGGACCTTATTGGCAACGGCGATCTTGATTCCCTTACGCATGGCGGCCGCCGCTACCAACGCCTTTTCAGCTCGCAGTCCCTTAAGCACGCCATTTGTAGCTGCTCTTTCGACCGCTTCGCCAGCCATTAGAGTCGGTACCAGAATTGTGCCGCGCTGAGCCATCATTCGCGCGCCTTCTTCATCGAGAAAAGATCCGTGCTCGATCGAAGCCACACCCGCGCTGGTTGCAAGCTTGATTCCTTCAGTTCCGTGGGCATGGGCTGCGACTTTCCTCTCAAGCTTCTTAGCTTCGTCCACCATCGCCTTTAGTTCTTCATAGGTGTATTGAGTGGCGCCCACCGCATCACCTTCCGAAAGCACGCCACCCGTGGCGCAAGTCTTAATTACGTCCGCTCCGTACTTAATTTGATAACGGACTGCGGCACGAATCTGCTCTGGGCCGTCGGCAATCCCATCCGCGATGGACCGATCTAGTAGTCCCGGTCGATAGCCGTTGTTGTCGCAGTGGCCGCCGGTGATACCCAGGGAATGACCGGCTGTTTGCATCCGGGGTCCCACTATCCAGCCTTCGATGATTGCCTTACGCAGCGCCATGTCATCAAATCGCCCACTGGCGCCCACGTTACGAACACTCGTGAAGCCGGCCAGCAATGTCTCGCGCGCATTATTGACAGCCAGTATGGCGGGAAACGATTCATAGTCCTTCACTGCGGACGCTTCACCTTCAGGATCACCAAGCACGCGACCAACCAGGTGAGTATGGGCGTCGATAAAACCAGGCAGCAGGGTGACATCCCCCAGGTTCATGATTTTCGCGCCCGCCGGAACCTGCACGCTTCCCGCTTTCCCTACGGCAGATATTGTGTCGTCAGTCACCACTACCACCGCATTGTTTATCAATGCCGACCCCGTGCCGTCGATCAAGCGTGCGGCGCGCAGCACAACCACACCTTTGCCACGCACGGACGGCGGCCTGATAGTTTTGGTTGATCTGGTAACCTCCTGTGAAAGCGCCGGCATAAGACCTGAGCAGACTATTGCCGCGACCAAAAACATTTTCAGTGAACGCATAATTGGATCTCCTCGGTCTGGTTAGCAGAATACTCTCAGACAATTCGATTGCTCGAGCGGAGTCGAGTCTCAGCTTGACGATCGGATCAGTTCGGCTTCGACTCAAGCCGAGATCAAACTTCTCTGAGTTTCAGGATATCTATCCGAAACTTTATAACCACTATACCTAAAAGCAGAGGCGCAGAAAAGATGTTGTCATGCGCATGCAGATCGCGGTGTCTAGTCAGTAAGGCGAGACGTTCTGATCTTGAAAGCTGATCTTGAAGTAGTCTTGAAGGATGTTCTGAAATTTTGGAACTGCGCCTAATCTCAAGCGGACAAGAAACGTCTCCCGTAGTTTGGCCGGCAACAATCTCCAAGGAGTAGTGAAATGAAGTCAGCAACAAATCGCATCGTGATCGCACTGGTGATTACAGTCATGACCGGTGTCCTGGCATTTGCCAACAACAAGAAAGAAACCATTACCTTCCCGACGGACATGCAAGTTGGTGGCACGCTTGTTAAGAAGGGTACTTACAAGGTGAAATTTGACGACCAAACCCACGAGCTATTAATTGTGGATGGCAAGAAGGTTCTTGCCAGAACCACGACAACCGTCGAGAAGCGGAGCCGCAAGGCGCGTGGCTTCCTGTTCTCGTCCATGGCTAATGGAGAGACGGACACTAAAAGACTGGTCAGCATTACTTTTAGCGGCAGCAACGAGAACATTGTTGTCAGTCAGGGCGGAGGCCAGGCTGAAGGAAGCAACTAGAAGTGGAGGTGGTAACAGCAAGAATGCGTCCCCGGGGTCACCTGGGGACGCATTCTTGTGTTTCAGCGCATTTTTGTGTTTCAGCTCGTCCAAAACGCTCTCTCAAATGATCTCCCGCCTTCTTATTTGAAATCTGAGATCTCAGATCTGAAATCTCAGATCATCTCAAATCTCAAATCGACTTCATGTCCAGCACGCGCACCAGGAAGGCCCAGCGGTCGGCAATCTCTTCAATAAGCTTCGAAGTAGGTTTGCCGGCGCCATGGCCCGCCTTCGTTTCGATGCGTATCAGAATTGGCGCCGGACCTGCCTGGGCTGCCTGGAGCGCCGCTGCAAATTTGAAACTGTGGCCGGGCCAAACACGATCATCATGATCGGCGGTGGTCACCATCGTTGGTGGGTAAGCCTTGCCTGCCTGGATGTTCTGCAAAGGCGAATAGGCATAAAGCGCTTTGAAGTCTTCCGGGTTATCCGATGATCCGTAATCGGAAACCCACGCCCACCCGATGGTGAACTTCTGGAAACGCAACATGTCCATCACGCCAACGGCGGGCACGGCGGCGCCAAACAAATCTGGTCGCTGCGTCAAGACGGCCCCCACGAGCAAGCCACCGTTGCTACCGCC
The DNA here is from genome assembly GCA_051006135.1 of Pyrinomonadaceae bacterium. Lineage (GTDB taxonomy): Bacteria > Acidobacteriota > Blastocatellia > Pyrinomonadales > Pyrinomonadaceae > PSRF01. The sequence goes on from JBPCIQ010000135.1 coordinate 3,467, forward strand.
GCCGATGGACAACTTCGGCGTCGAAGTATATTTGTTGGCAATCAACCATTCGGCAGCCGCGATGAAATCATCAAAAACGTTCTGCTTCTTCAGCTTCATACCGCCCTGATGCCAATCTTCACCATACTCGCCGCCGCCCCGCAGGTTTGGTTGCGCGTAGATACCTCCCATCTCCATCCAGACGAGGTTGCTCACCGAGAATGCGGGCGTAAGTGAGATATTGAAGCCGCCGTAGGCATAGAGATAAGTCGGATTGTTGCCGTCGAGCTTCAAGCCCTTCTTGTGCGTAATAAACATCGGCACTTTCGTACCGTCTTTGCTTTTGTAGAAAATCTGTTTCGTTTCGTAGTTGTTGGGATTGAAATCAACTTTGGGCTGACGAAAGACGGTGCTCTTCCCAGTAACCATATCGTAGCGATAGATTGTCGTCGGCGACGTAAAGCCAGTAAAGGAATAAAAGGTCTCCTTGTCTTTGGCTTTTCCGCTAAAGCCATTGGCGGTGCCGAGTCCCGGAAGCTCGACCTCGCGCACAAACTTCCCATTGAGGTTGTAAATCTTAACCTGAGTATGAGCGTCCTTCAGATAGTTTGCGACTAACATGTTGTTGATCACATTGACAGACTGAAGTGCTTCTTTCGACTCTGGCACAACCACTTTCCAGTTAGCTCGCTCCGGCTTGTTGATGTCGACAGCAATGATCTTCCCCCGCGGCGAGCCCAGGTCGGTTTGGAACCAGAAGATATTTCCCTCGTTGCCAATGAAGGTGTAGGCAGCGTCAAAGTCGTCCAGCAGTTTGACAACCTGTGCGTCGGCGGCCTTCAGGTCTTTATAATAGAGCCGGTTCTTTACGTCAGTGCCCTGGCTGATATTGATGATCAGATAGCCACCGTCTTCGGTAACGCTCCCGCCAAAAAGCCATTCTTTCTGGTCCGGACGTTCGTAGACGAGCGTATCTTCTGATTGTGCCGTGCCGAGGTGGTGGTAATAGAGTTTCTGAAAATAGTTTGTGCCCTTCAGCGAATCGCCTTTTGGCTCATCGTAACGGCTGTAGAAGAATCCCTTGCCGTCGGGCGTCCACGAGGCGCCGGAAAACTTTACCCACTTGATGCCGTCGGAAAGGTCCTTGCCGGTTTCGGCCTCACGCACTTTCCACTCCTGCCAGTCGGAACCGGAAGCAGACAAGCTGTAGGCCATTAGCTTGCCATCGTTGCTCACCGACACTCCTGAAAGCGCTACGGTCCCGTCGCTCGAGAGCTTGTTCGGATCAAGCAGTAGTGTTGGCTGGCCATCGAGGGAGGTTACGGTGTAAAGGACGCTCTGGTTCTGCAGGCCGCTGTTTCTTGAGTAGAAGTAATGATTGCCTTCTTTGAAGGGAGTGCCATAGCGTTCGTAATTCCAGAGTTTCGTCATGCGATCTTTAATCTTCGAGCGCGCCGGAATCTCACTGAGGAAGCCGAAGGTCAACTTGTTTTCGGCTTCCACCCAGCTCCTTGTTTCCTCAGAATCGAGATCCTCCAGCCAGCGGTAAGGATCGGCTACCTTGACACCGTGGTAATCATCAACCTGTTCGCTCTTTCTTGCAGCGGGGTAAGTGATCGGCTTAATCATATTTTGCGCTGCACTCGAAGGTGCATTCTGCGCAAGAGTCACGACGGGCAGGCTTTGGAAAACGAGCGCAAGAATAATCAACAGGCCGGCGCCAGTCGCGAATCGAGTGTTCCTTGATCTGGGCATAACACAATACCTTTCAGTCTCTTTGAAACCTGGGAGACGGATTCAGTGGGTGTTCTGAAGTATACAAGGGTCGTAAGGTCTTCATCAAATCTGGTCTGGGGCAGTGGCCCAACCCTGTCGCCTCCTTGAGTTATCTTCAACGTAAGGTATATTGTGCAGCCCTCTACTCTTCAGTCTTAGACAGGAGGACAGTGAATGACTAATGACCGATTAGGATCTGGTTTGGGAGCCGGCGTGGCGTTGGCCATCGGGCTAGTGATTGCCTCAGTCATTGGGGGTTGGTCGTTTGTGAAAGCGAGGCGCGGCGATCAGAGCATCACGGTGACGGGCTCGGCGCGCAAGCGAATCAGGTCGGATTTAGTCATCTGGCGCGCAGGCGTATCGTTTCAGGCTCCTGCACTTGCGGATGCTTACCGATCCCTTTCTGAGAGCGTGCCGCGTGTGAAGGCTTATTTGATCAGCAAAGGTATTGCTGAGAATCAGATCACCATCTCCTCGATCTCCTCACAAACTTTGCACGCTCGAAGCGATCAAGGCGAGGACACGGGCCAGATCACGGGCTACTCATTACGCCAGCAACTGGAAGTGCGTTCAACCGACGTAGACAAGATTTCGAAGATTGCGAGGGAGGCTACCGAACTGATCAACCAGGGCATTCTGATCGAGTCGAATGCGCCCGAATATCTTTACACCAAACTTGGGGAGGAAAAGATCACGATGCTTGCCGAGGCTGCCAAAGATGCGAAGGTGCGCGCGGAGAGGATCGCCGAGAGCACCGGCAGCAGCATTGGCAGCGTGCGCACCGCCAGAATGGGCGTGCTCCAGATTACCCCGGCCGACTCAAACGATGTATCCGATAGCGGCCTGAACGATACCTCTTCGCTCGAGAAAGACATTACAGCTGTAGTCAACATCGGCTTTGAGATTAACTAAGACGTTGACAACTCAGAGCCGGATAAGCGAATCTAATTGAAGCCCGCCCACTCCTGGCGAGAAGTTTACAGCAAGGCCTCAATATGAAATTTCGTTCGTTCGTAATCACCCCGCTGGTCGTTTTTATTGGCTTAGTAAGCGTTCAGGCGCAATCACAAGAGATTTCGCCCGAACCAATCACTCGACCGCGGACGGTAACGGCTCCTCAAACTCCTCAGACGCAGGGCCAGACACCAACCCAGACGCAGGTTCCGGTACCAGCCCCAAAGGTTGAAACTCCAGTAGCCAGCCCCTCAATTGAGCCTGCAACACCGCCTCAATCGATCGAGTTGGCAGGCACAGACGAATCCGGAACGGCTTTGACGTATCTTACTCCCCAGGCGATCCGCGCGCGCATAGTCGAAGCTGAGCGGATGTTCAAGTCGCGACCACAACCCACCGCCCTGACCAGCCCCTCGATCCAGTTTGTGGCACTCGCTGCGCTGGATCGTAAAACTGCCCGCATTCATCAGGTGACGATGCTGAAGGAAGTCTTTCTCACCAAGGGCTCTGAAGTGGCAGTGATTAGTTCTCTCGGCACTCCGCTCAATGTTCGGATTTTACGTGCCAACGGCGTGAACACTGCGGCCACGATTTTCGATCATAACGGTAATTCGCTGACTCCGCTTTTGGTTGAGTTTCCAATTGAGAAGCGTGGTGTTTTTCGCGAAATGGCATACTACACTTCCGCCCATCCCGCCCTGCTTTCGCCTGATTTGGTTCGGCGAGGCCAGTCCTACGTCAGAACGACGTTGGATCTCGCCGCGAGGCGTCTGCGTGAAAAGGGTGTATTTATCACACCTCAAATAGTGGATATTGCAGAGCGACTGAGCCTGGTCGAGCACGTGGACCACGAACGTTTTCGATCTGAGAATCGCTCCGCCTTGTATCAAGAAATCTATTCACTCTTTGCCCTTAACGAGCTTCATACTTATCGCTACTCGGTCAGCTCTGCCGGCGCCGGCGGCATGGTGCAGATGATACCCTGGGCTTCTAACCTCGTGAAGCAGCGCCATCCTGGTGTCGGCTTGACGCCAGATTTTGTAGTCGGTATGCGCACCCACTCTAACGCACTGCAGGCAATGCTCCTCTACATGCAGGACACCTGGAACGATCTTGCGGCCAACTCTGAGGTGCAGTACGCGCTTAGTGCAAAGCTTGCCACGCAAACGGAGTTGATGGCCGCCGGCTACAACTCAAACGCTGCTCGCTTGCCACTTTATCTCAGGCGCGGAGGTCAGTCATGGCGGACACTTATTCCGCGCGAGACCCAAATGTATCTTCAGATCTACAGGAATTTTGAAGCCCTGGTTGCGCTGAAGTCGCGAACAGAAAATAACCCTCCGAATTCAGATTCAACCCCCGCTACACCCACCAACTAGGGGAACTGCTTAGTTCACCGTCTCCGCGAAGTTTGCTAGAAACGGACAGACGTTCTCGAAAAGATGACCCGTTACACCCCGCAACAGGGACAGTACCTCGCGTTCATCTTCTACTACACGAAGATTCACGGACGGGCGCCTGCCGAGTCGGACATGCGGACGTATTTCAAAGTCTCGCCGCCGTCAGTTCATCAAATGGTTTTGACGCTGGAAACGAAGCGACTAATCGAGCGAACACCTGGTCAAGCGCGGTCGATTCGGGTCTTGGTGGCGAGAGAAGAATTGCCTGACCTGGATTAATCTGGCATGGAAGTGGTCAGTTAATGTAAAGCAGGCGGCGAAGCCTATTTCTCTGCTTTGGCTTAAGCGTTCCGAGGTAACCGGCGATCTCGTAAGGGTTGAATACGTCCCAAACCGCGGCCTGAAAACGGGGAAATTCCGCAGCGAACTCCGGGTGCCGATCAGCGTCTTCGGCAAAGTTCACCAGTTTCTCGCTGAGCAGGTAATCGAGCGCGTCCTTTACTCCGAAGTGCCTTTTGATATCTTGCGCAGCCCGGCATTGTTCGGCCCATATCCTTTCAAACTCCATGCGCCAAGCGTAACACGAACGCAGATTTTGCTGTACACCAATGAGTCGTCTAATCTAATTCCGCGCGGAAAAAGTAGATCGGCAGCTTTACCTCATGGAATTCTACCGTGATTTCTGAGATCAAATAAGATCAAATCTATCCTGCTTGAGGATGACGCTCAAACAACGCCAAGAATCCAACCCTCGATCTGACCCACCAATTGTTCGCTTGGCTCAAGAGGCGGATCGAAGAATCTTGCCAGCGAGGTCGCTATCAGAACGCCGTAACCACGCCGTGACAGCGTAAGCGGCCTGCTGGTCTCCGTTCCGTTCCCCGTCATTCGGAAAACGACGCATCTTCAGGGACGGATATACCTCCACCTGCCGAATGTCCTGCGGGAACATCCCAGCCGTCGAAGGGCCAGAAATGAACTCGGTCTCCACAGTATTCCTTGAGGTAGAGAAGCCATGGCAGACCGGCGTGCGTCGATTTTGCAACCGACCCCTGGATGTCAAAGCGAAACACCGACTTGGCTGCAGCCGTCCATCGCTCTGTCAACCGAAACCAACAAGCATCACCCGCTCTTCCAAGTCCATTGCCGCGAACTTCATCGCGAATGAAGTCCACGTAGGTGTGGTCTTCGTGTGTAGGCCAGTGGTGTCGAAAGTCTTCGAGAAAGCTGGACCAGTCGAGCGGCAGTCCGTGCCTCTCAAAGTACCTGAGCGGAAAGGAGAATGCGTGATCAATCCCAAGCAATGTCTAGCGCTTCGGGCATCGCGGGTCAAAGACGGACGGCGTACGAGGTTCAACACGGTCCGAGAAAGCTTAGTCTCGGACAAGTGGCTCTTACCGACTTTCTCTAACGTTTTTTCTGTAAGGGGTTCCGACTGTTGCAGGGCATCTGATACGAATTCCGTGAAGACTGGACTCTCAACCTCAAAACGCATACTGCGAATAGTCTCCATCGCAAATCTGACGGGGCTATCATTCACAGCAGAAAGCGCTCGTATGCTCTGAAGTACGTCCGGTGTTATAGCTGAATAGGACTGGGTTGTCGCCTTGGAAACATCAACACCCAAGCGAGACATTTCTTTGTGCATTGATACAATGGCACTCACCCCGATGTTGGCCATCTGAGCCGCCAACTGATGACGAACAGATTCCCCGACCGCCAAGGCAATGCCCTGCACCTGTTCGCGCCAAGCCGTTGAGCTAAGCGCTGCCATCGCAAGTCCGACTTGGTCCCGACCAGCTTTGCCCAGCGCTTGGTCTGCAAGCCGCGCCTTTTCAATCGCATGTCTTTCTGCAAACGTCCGGGGGCGATTTAACTCCTCCATCGCTCGTTTCTCAGCGTTTGTGGTTCGTGTGAGCGCTAATCTGGCGTTCTTGTTCCTTCGTGGGCGTGAGTTTTTCTATCTCCCTTATCTTTCGGAGGGTTTCGTCGTCTGGGATTCTCATAAGTCTCCTTGGGTGAATGAACCGCTTATTTCCCTATTCCGTTGGCTTTAGCTTGGTGTTGAAGTCGTCGGCCAATCTTTCTGCTTCCGAAATAGTGATGTATTCCTTGTCAGTTCTTACCAATCTTTCGTCTTCATAGATTACAAGTTTCCAAAGCCCGGTACGAGGCACCCGGTCTTCAGGATTAGACGGCATTGGCTCAACTTCGGCGTGAAACATTGTGCCACGCATGATACCATGCACACTCGGAAAAGAGGAGTTGAAATGAGAGACGAAGATATTAAACGATTGAGCGAGCCCTACGAGAATTCACGAATAGAAGCCGAGGACGGCGGCGATCGGCTCGCCGCGACCGATTCGTCTTCCTCGTAGCTCCACGTCTTCCGTGGCAAAGCGAAACGTCATTTGTCCGGAGAGTCGTAGCGAGCAAACTCCTCCACGGCGCTGTTAATCAACTCCGGCCGCAACACCAACTGATCGGGGTTCTTCAGCACGCCAACAAACCGTTGCCAATCAGATTGACTGTCGTCTCGTGGCCGGCAAAGAAGAGCATGATGCATGTCGCCACGACCTCGCGATCTCAACTGATCACCAGCGTCAGCGGCCGCGATCAACCTCGACATCAGATGCTCGTCCGGATGGCTTCGCTTCTCCGCGATCACGTTGCGAATGTGAGCGGAAAACTCTTTCACCGCAGTGGTCGCCTCCATCAGCAGACGCGGCGCTTCTTCAGACTCCCGCAGGTTCATACCGGCAAGGATGGCCTTGGACCAATGATGCAATTGCTCACGGTTGTCGAGCGGCATTCCGAGCAGGTCGGCAATGATGATGACAGGCAGAGACGCCGCATAGTCGCGGATCAACGAAACGAGCGTCGTCATGACGCATGATGTACCAGCAGCCCGGCGCCATCGGTTCTGGCGGCGCGCCCCAGTGAACCGGGTCGGCTTCGCGATAGGTCGCGTAAAAGCGATACGGGTTATCGAGAAAGTCCGGATGAAACGGATCAAAAGGCGCGAGCCCGCTACGCGCGTCCTCCAGAAGAGTACTCACGGTAACTCCTTTCAGTTGTTGTCAGGAACGATTAGACGAGTTTGTTGAGGTCGGTAAACGCCGCGCGCTCGATGGCTTCGGTTTCGAGGACTCGCGAGCGAATACTTGAAAACAAATCCAGCCTGGCTTCCGGAGAAAGCGCCAGTTCTTTCGTGCTCGACTCGCGGAGCTCCTTGAGACGCGTGCGGAGAGAGTCGAGCCTCATTCACTTTCGGAGTTCTTGGCTTTCGGAGCAAAGTGGCCCGGCGGTCAATCGTTTTGCGAGTTTCCTTGAGGATAGGAATGGAATCCGGCAACGCCGCTAGCGCGATCTTGTGCCAGGAAGCCTCACTTTCACGAAACTGATCGGCGACTTTCTTGAGCGCCGGCTTCTTAAGAACGCCGGCGGCTTGATCGACGAAGTCGGCG
>JBPCIQ010000136.1:0-5187 GCA_051006135.1 Pyrinomonadaceae bacterium
GAGTAGGGTCCGAGCGGGTCGCGTCCCTGGCTCTCTAAAACATACAGGCGGTGGTTCTCGTCGATGCCATCTGACGCCGTGTAATAGAGGTACCAACGGCTGTTAATGAAGTGGAGCTCCGGAGCCCAAATCTGCCTCCCGCGCTGCTTCGCATCGGGAGTATGGACCTTGACCTTGGTGCCTGAATCAAGGTCTGCGAGTGTGCGCGACTTCCACACCCAGATACCGCCGTCAGGGTCGAGCGTCGCGGTGAAGTAGTAGTAGCCTTCGTGATAGGCCATCCATGGGTCAGCCGCGTCACGTGATCTGACGAGCGGGTTGGTGAAGGTTTTGGCAGGCGGTTGCGCATGAACCGACGAGGCTAACGCCGCCGGCAAGAGGATAACGAACAGCAGTGTTTTGATCATCAAGCAAGCTAACGGTACGTTTTCACTGCTATCAGTTGATGAGTAAGGAAGCCGGCCCCTCATTGAGTAGAAGTGCGCCCCTCTGTTGCTTGCTTCGGCAAACAACAGAGGAACGCTTGTGCAGTCAAAGCCTTAGGCGACATCCCCTTGATTACTCTCGTCGAGGAGGACAGTGATCATCAGGTTAACCTGATATTCGACGATGCTGCCGTTGTCGATCCTGATCTGCTGTTCTTTGACCCAGGCGCTGCGAACGTTGCGTATGGTTTTGGTGGCGCGAGTAACCCCACTCTGAATCGCGTCCTCAAAACTCTTCGTGGATGTAGAGCTAATCTCGGTAATCCGTGCGATAGACATAATTCATCCTCCCCCAAGTTTGTTAACTGTAGCTGTGTAACTTCGGAACGTGATTAGGTTAGCTTCAAGACGATGAACTGTAAACCGGAAAAAGGAAATAAGTGATGAGTGCTGAGTGCTGAGACTCATTCATAGCTGAGGGCGTCTACTGCGTCTTGGCCAGCGGCGCGCAGGGCAGGGTAAAGAGCGCCGATGCTGCCGCCGACGAGGCCCACGAGCAGGGAAATAGCAATCCAACGGGGCTCGATATCAATTGTCAGGCTCGTTACGCGCATCACCGCGAAACGCGCGACGAGAGTTAAGACCACTCCCACTACCACTCCCAGGAAGCTCACCAGCAGTGCCTCCTTTTCAATCACCCAGGCAATGGCCGTCTTGGACATGCCCAGCGCTTTGAGAATGCCAATCTGGCGTGTCCTCTCGGTCACTGTCGTGTACATGGCGAGGAGGATAACAAGCATGCTGATCGATGCGGCTACGCCAACCACTACCTTGATAAAGACATTCAAAGCGGGAACGCCAGACGCATAAATCTCCGGCAAGTCGCGCGTGAAGATAATCTGATCTTCGGGAAAGCGCTCTCGTATTCGCGCCGCGACTGCTTCCTCTTGCGATGGATTAACACAAGCGACCAGGATTGCGGAAGCACGGCCGTCGGCGCCCTCCTGATCTTGCATGGTGGCTAATGGGATTTTAATCCGGCCACCGCCGGGGGGTTCGTAGACCCCAACAATCGTAAATGGCCGCTCGAAAAGTTGTACGGTCGACCCTGCAACTGCTTGTCTCTGTTGTTGCCAGACGGGATCGACAATCGCCTGATCACCACTCGTGAGAGGCGATCCCTCGCGCATCCTTATTCCAGTCAGCCGCGCGTAGTCGGCAAACTCGATACCATCGATCAGGCGCGTGCCAAATCCCGCATCGCTGCGGTCCAGAGCCTGGCCAATCGGCGTCGCTGCCCGGACACCCTCGATGCTACCAATGTCCGCGGCGCGCGAAACGGGCAAGACAAATTGTGACGAGCCACCGAAACCCAGCGAGCCTGAGGAGCGAACCATGATCTCCGCGCCGATATTGGCTTCGCGCCTGCCGCGTTCACGTAGAACTCCCTGGGCCAGGCCCACGGTGAAAACTATCAATAGCACACCAACGGCAGTACCAAAAATACTGACGGCCGTGCGAGCGGGTCGGTGAGTGATGTTTGAAAGCACCAGACTATCCATGACCCTTCTTAGTCGCGGGCTGCGATTCATTAGCCGGCCCCAGGCATTTGGCGCCGTTCGCCATGTCAGAATAAACAGACCAATCGTAGTCCAGAAAACAATGCCGGCCTTGCGCACAAGAGCCAGGGCGACGCCGGTGGCGGCAGCAAAGCCCAACGCTTGCAGAATAACTTCTGTGCCACCTTCATAAACGCCGATTGTTCCTGGCACAAATGAAAAGGCGAAGTTGATGACCTTGGTAAGCGACTCGATGATGTAAGCCTGGGCCACCTGGGGCGCGAAGCCGAGCATTCGTAAAGCGAAGTAGACCTCGGTAACACTGGAAACATGCGCAAGCAGGTCACAGGCAATCATGCCGAAGAAGGCGCCCGGATGGTGCAGATAGAAATCGTAGACTTTTGATTCGAGGTGATGAACGTATTGCCGCCGCTTCAGTAAAACTTTTGGACTGAGTCGTAGTTGCGCCAACTGATCGATGATCCAGCTCAGGAGCATGATGCGACGTTTAGCGGCGAGCACCGCGGCGGCCATTCCCAGTGCGGCAACGAGTGCGATTCCGCTCAGTACGTAAGTCACAAAAGAGGGGAGCTGGTAGGTAAACAACATCACGCAAGCGCCGCTCAGAATCAAGAACACTACGGAGAGATTGTAGAGAAGATTGTCGACAATGAGTGCCGGAACACCATAGGTAAGAGGAATGCGTTTGCGCAGCAGGGCAACCTTAGTTGCTTCACCCAGCAGTGGTCCGGTAAATGTGAGGAAACTTATGGCCTCACCACCAAGGCGCGCGGCAAAGGCCTGCATAAAACTGATGCGCCGATGTTCAGGGGGCACAGCGGCTCGCATGGCGATTGTGCGAAAGACATGACGGGAACCGCCAATTGCCAGCAGGATGAAAAAACCAAACCCAACTCGCAGCAGGGCGTCGAAGATCGGTTGCACGCCGACCCGGTTGATGACATAGACCAGCAGCCCGGCGCCGAGGAGAAACGCAAAAACCTGCAGCCAGATGAAGTAGCGTCGAGAATTACCCAAAGCATCTGACTCAGATTCTTCGACGCGTTCTTCCAGGTCCTCAGGTGGTGTGTCGTGGGGTAGTTCTTGTCCAGAAATCATCAACGTGCTGCACTCGCTCCAGCAACCGCAATCAAGCGCATAAACTTAACTGAGCCGATAGCTTACCGCTCTTGAGTTTCAGTAGTGTCATGTTTGAATCTGGCGGAAATGACCCGGTCGCTACCGCTCCCGGTTCTGACAGGATCAACGTGTTGCGGTGGCTTGGGTGACTGCCAGTTTCCGGTTCGGCGGCGCCTCGGCGAAGAGCTCCTTGATAATTCGCCCGGGAAAGCGCCGAAAACCTTTATCCCAAAGAACTGGAACGGGACTGCTATCATCGCGTAGATTTCCTGTTAACGCCAGTATGGTCGGCACGAAACTCAGACTATCGTAGGGTTCTTCTATTACGGCACCATGTGCCAGCTGCGTCTTCTCACCGCCTGCGATCATGAAAGTGGAATGAGTGGCGATGCGGAAGAAGGAACCATGATTACCGCCTGGATTGAATCCCCGCACGTCAAAATTCCAGTGATCGTTCGCCAAGAGCAGCAGGTCCGTCTCGATCAGTGCTCGCTGGCGCTTGATAAATCGGCGAATGATGCGCTCGTCTTCGGAAATTCCGGGTTCGTCCTGCGAGAGCTTCTCATTAGGGTGCTGCGCAATTTCTTCATAGAGTCCGATCAGCCCGTTGGAGTACTGAGTTCGATGTAAAGCACGAAGCCACTCAAGGTCTGTGTGCCATTTGCCAAGCCAGGTTTGCCGATCATTATCCGGGATCTCAAGCTGCCGGTCTTCAAAGATTCGCAGCGGCAGATCAGATTGCCAGGGCGCGAGCTCAAAGTTTAGCCGGCCATCAGCAGCTTGAGTGAGATTACGGATCGGCTGGTAACGGAAACTAAGCCCGCCCCGGTCATCTTCTCGGGCCAGGATCAGTGCCTGCTTTTCGGCGCCGCCATACACCCAGACAACGTCGGGCGCAAGTTGCTCATTCAATATTGGAGATACCAGATCAGATGAAATTCGTGTGGCAATAATGTCGATGGGCCGGTTTGCGACTCCAGGCTGAACATTATTTCTCACCGATACTCCCTGCAGCAGAGCGAGATAGTCGGCTCGCACAAAGCTTTTTTGCAGGTCGAGGGAGCCATCGGGCTTCAAGACGAATCCTCCAGGCGCCAGGCCGACAATATAGTTTTGCAGCTCGTGGACAGTGTTGCGTTCGCCCATTGAGCCTTTGGCGATCAGGTCATCAATCTTTAGCTTGGCGGGAGTGAAATTATCCCGACGAAGGCTTACAAGATTAGTAAGAGTTCGGAGATATTCAGTGTAATCCTTTTCCTGGCCAATCCATCTGTCGAATTCTGCAAAAATCCGCTTCGCTTCGTCGTCGCGACCCAATTCCATGTCTGCCGGGGAAAACTTTTTCGGCAGGGCTGACCATAGCTTGCGCTCCAGTGCAATTCGGGTGCGCAAAACACCCAGCTCATCGGTAAGCTCCTCCAGGGTGGTCAGCCAGCCGGCACGTCGCTGTTCGAATGTACTAAAAAATGCGTCGGTCAAAGCACGCCGAAATGACGGCGACAGGTCGTTGCGTTGCAACTGCTGCAAAAGAATGTGAAGCAGGTTAAGGTCGCTGTCCCGCAAGTGGATGGACGCTCGTTCGTTCCCGTCAAAGTCCAGCAGGGCCGTGGGATAGTCAGTGCTCTGGCCTTTCAGGTAATAGGAGTCGCGGGTGGTCGTCGTGATTAGCGGTACCAGAAAGTTCATTCCTTTCAGCGCGTAGTCCAGCATCAGACGGCGTTTGGTAATTACATGGTGTCCCCCACCAGGCGCGCTGCCCAGCAATTTTACAAGGTTGTAGCCCTGACTATAGATCCTTTCGTCTGTGTTGACGCCGTGGTCAGACACCACGATTAGCGCGGTCTGGTCTGCCAACGAACTCTTTTGAATAGCGGTCCAAATACGACCGATGAGGCTGTCCACGTCGCGCAGCGCAAACAGGTGAGACTGATGATCGCGATTGTGGTGCGCAACATGATCGAAACCTGTTACATAAAGATCGAGATACCGTAGGCGAGGATCGTCCAGCTTCTGAATCAGGTCTCGCTCCATCTGGTCGAAGAAAGTGTTGCGCGTCTCCAAGC
>JBPCIQ010000137.1:0-8143 GCA_051006135.1 Pyrinomonadaceae bacterium
GCCTTAGCCTACGTGCCACCCGCCGAGTTTGAAGCATCGCTTTCACTACCAATACTGTCTTAACTTTCTGTGTCATTTTGGGGGTGCACTACACCCGCTTGCTTTAGTAACAATCCACCGCAGATTGTCAGCCCAGCATGGCGGCGAGTGTTCAGGAAAAGAGAAGACACACATTGAGGCTTGAGCGTAACGCATCAGCGGGGTAAACCGCCCTTCCCAACCTGTAAATTTATGTCTCTTGAGTAGTATCCCGTACCGATTCTAATTTTTCACAACTTAGGTAGCGGGTGGGTAAGGGCTGCGCGATCTCTGGACGTAAGGACCCATCCGCTACCACGAGGTGGTACTGACCCATTGTTATTGTGAGTTCTTGCTTCGTGTTATCGACCTGTAACGCGTAACATTACCAACGAACTCGTCAGGAATAGAAACGTTATAAAAAGGATTCTGGAAATCGAATACTGCGGCGTTATTCTTCTCTAGTACTACAAGAGTCGCCATGGAAAGGGTGGCCTTTATGAAAGTACTGTTTAGTGGATCGCATGGCCTGGTAGGTAAGGCTTTAGTCACACGACTTGAGGCAGATAGCCTTGAAATCTTTCGTCTCGTGCGACACGCTCCTTCATCCGAGTCGGAGATTGAATGGAGTCCCGACCGATACAGCATCGCGCTCGCGCGGCTGGAAGGCTTCGATGCGGTTATTCATCTGGCCGGCGAGAGCATAGCCGCAGGACGCTGGAATGAAGAAAAGAAAAAGCGAATTCGCGAGAGTCGCGTGAAGGGCACAAAGCTGCTCGCTGACGCAATGGCAAATCTGTCGCGCCCGCCTAAGACACTTATCAGCGCTTCAGCAGTCGGCTATTACGGCAACCGCGGCGATGAAACACTTACTGAAACCAGCGCGCCGGCTAATGATTTTCTCTCGGAGGTTTGCGTCGAGTGGGAAAAAGCAACCGAGCTCGCTGTTGAGAAGGGAATTCGAGTAGTCAACACGCGCTTCGGAATCATCCTCAGCCCGGATGGTGGAGCGCTCGCGAAGATGCTGACTCCTTTCCGCATGGGCGTGGGTGGGAAGATCGGATCAGGCAAACAGTGGATGAGTTGGATCGCTCTGGACGATGTTGTCGAAGGACTTGTGTATGCGCTCATCAATGAAAGCCTGAGAGGTCCGGTTAACTTCGTCGCGCCCAACCCGGTAACGAATGCAGAATTCACAAAGACCCTGGGAAGGGTGCTCTCGCGCCCCACCCTTTTTCCTGTACCGGCCTTCGCCGCGCGAATCGCCTTTGGTGAGATGGCCGATGCGCTCTTGTTGTCGAGTCAGCGTGTTGCGCCCACGCGTCTGAAAGAGGCAGATTATCGGTTCAGTTATCCCGAGCTTAAACAGGCCCTCTCACACGTGCTGGCAAGCGGCAATTAGGCTTGTTCAAAAAGCTAGACTGGTCCAAATTCAGAACGGGCGAGTCCAAAGTCTAGAATCCTAGTCTAGACTTGGGACAGCGAGGGTGCCTTTGTGGCTTCCTGGCGAACCGGAAGTTTGAATTCGCTAGCATTCTGGCAATGCTGGTCTGTTAAGGCTACGTGGCAAGCCAGTTGCTACAAGATTCCCTAAGCCGATCCAATAAGTAGCAATAGAGACCGTCGAAATACCCCCCGCCGGAACTGACTCTTGCTTCTTTCCCCCTTTTGGATGGGCCCTTTTTCTACCTTGATTAGATCCATTTCTACAGGCCCCCTAATACCTGCAGTAATGGCAATCCTTGGAGCTCCCCGTGCGCTGGCCAACGGTGTTGAAAACTCTAAGGCAGAGTGTGGCCCTCTGTTCCAATCATGGAATCAAGCCTTGATTGTTACTTTATCTAACATGAACCCAAGGGATGTTCTAGCCGAAAAAAAATTTAGCGGTCAGCTGTAAAAAGATTGGTCAAGGGCACCTGTTTGCCTCACAATCAGCTCGCTCTTTCAGTTGGATCAGTCGCCGGAAGATGCAGGAGTCGGCAGCCCTCCGAAGGCCGATGCTCGAGGATTGCATTCTTTCACGCTTTTGCACAATCAGCTGCCGGCAATAGAATTTCGGCAATGAATTTTAGGAGATTACAAATGACCCCCCTAAAGAGTCTATTTATAGCAACAGTGTTTGCCGTCCTGTGTCTCGCCTCGACAATTACGGCAAAGGCCGATACGGTCACTTTTAACTTTGAGGAGCTAGCGCCAACAGTCGGAAGCGCTTTGACGAGTTTGACGCTCACCCAAGGCGGGCTCACGATGATACTTACTCGCGAGTCGGGCGCAGGATTCTATATCAACGCCAACAATTTGCCTCCAGCTTGGGGCGCAAGAAGCCTGAGTCCCGCTACTGCCGCGAGCAATGCATTCATTGCGAATTTCTCGCAGGGGTTGTCAGGCATTTCAATCGAAATGGGAGACTTTGGGAATGATGCTGACGTGACCACTATCGAGGCTTACTCAGGCATTGGTGGAACCGGCATCCCAATGGCAACTGCTACCGCGAATCTTGCCGGTGGAGGAGCTAGTTTCACCTTTGTCAACCTCTCGCTGGCTAACGCCCAAATCCACTCAATTCGGTTTATTGGCGGCAGTCCTAACTATCCGAACTCCGTTCTCTATGACAACATCACGGTGACCTTTGGAGCGCAAGCTGTTCCGGAACCAACAACAATGGTGTTGCTTGGGATGGGTTTGGCTGGCATGGCTCTAAAGAATTTCAAAAGCCGCAGAGGAAACCGCAAGGAACAAGCTACCGGTTCGACGATACCGGAATAACAGAGCCACCGCCTCGATCCAAATCAGCGGTGTTTCTTTTGTTTGCTTATTCGCTTCGGAAGGTGTGTAAAGAGATCGCTTCTTGCATGCCCCTCAGGTAGGTGAGGATCTCCCGTTCTCACGCAAAGGGGGTTCATTTGCGTGGGTGCAAGACGTCATGGTCTATTGGCTGGTTCCTCAAACCTGGCGGGTGCGCCAAAACTTTCCAACCCTTCAAACACTTCCAGCGCATATTTCACATTCCCGAACGGCGCCGAGACTTGCACGCCCTGAATTAGATCGCGCACCTGAAGCAGTGACTCTCTCGCAATCTTCAGACCTTCGTCACGTCCGGCTTCTTTACTGATCGCCGAAGCTTCGCGCATGCGCTCCATGATTGAAGGAGTTACCCGCACTCCCGGCACTTCATTATGCAGAAACTCGGCGTTGCGGTATGAGACCAGGGGCCAGATGCCGGCAACGATTGGGATGCGCACGTGCTCGACGCTCTTTATGAAGTCTCGCAGTTGATCGGTATCAAACACCGGTTGCGTAATCGCATACTGTGCACCAGCCTCCACCTTATATTCAAAACGGCGGATTTCCTCTTCGGGATTGATCGCACCCGGATTAACCCCCACACCAATGCAGAACGCCGTGGGTTGGCCAATCGGGTTGTTGCCGAGGTCGAGGCCGCGATTCAGTTTGTTGACCATGTTCGTCAGGCCAATGGCATCAATATCGAAAACGGCCGTGGCGTCCGGGTAAGGACCCATCTTCGGCGGGTCACCGGTGATCAATAACAGATTTCGGATTCCCAGCGCGGCAGCTCCCAGCAGATCAGATACCATCCCCAGCAGATTGCGATCTCGGCAGCAGTAGTGCAGCACGGATTCGATGCCAATCTGCTGTTCCACCAAAACGGCCGTCGCCAATGCGCTCATGCGCGACTGCGCCCGAGCACCGTCAGGAATGTTCACGCCGTCAACACCGGCTGCTTTCAACAGCCGAATGGAATCCAGTGTTTTCTGCGCATCGACACCCTTGGGCGGCAGCACTTCGACAGATGTAACAAATTCACCCTGCACGATCTTTCGCGACCAGTTCGAACGTTCCTCAGCGGGAATCACACTGATGTCGGGTGGTAGGATCTCTTCAACGCGAATCAAAGGACCCGAAGACACCGCAACTCTCTGAGCGCGCGGCGATGCCGCCCGCACGGCGTCAGAGATCAACTTTATGTGCGCAGGGGTAGTGCCGCAGCATCCGCCAATGAATTTCGCCCCGGATTGGATCAATCGTTTGGCAAACTTGGACATGTATTCCGGCGAACACATGTAAAACTGCCGACCCTGGACGTCGCGAGGCAAACCGGCGTTCGGCTGCGCAGCCAGTTTCTTCTTCGTCACACTGCGCATCTTTTCCAGCGCGGTTAAGATAATCGCCGGCCCGACGCCGCAGTTAAGCCCGATCACATCGGCGCCCCATTCATCGAGACGCGCAGTGAAGACTTCAGGTGTGGTGCCGAAAATCGTGTTGCCATCAGTCATGATGGTCATCTGCGCGACTATGGGCAGATCGCTTAACTCGCGAATGGCGCGGATTGCCTGACGAATTTCAGAAACATCCGAAAAGGTTTCGACTAGAAAAAGATCGACTCCACCTTCCAGGAGAGCCATAGCCTGGGCCTTGAACATATCTTTTGCTTCGTCGAAGGAAGTCGGACCGTAGGGCTCGATGCGCAGATCCAGAGGACCTACTGCCCCCGCAACATAGGCGCGCTCCCCGGCGGCCTCACGGGCGATACGGGCCGCGGCGATGTTGATGTCGCGGAGGCTTGCTTCCAGACCGTACTGATGCAACTTGTGCGCGGTTGCTCCAAAGGTGTTGGTCTCGATAATGTCCGCGCCAGCGCGAATGTATTCCGAGTGAATCTCGCGCACCAGGTCAGGGTTGGTGAGATTCAGTTCATCGTAACAGCGATTGATGTAGACACCCTTGGCGTAGAGCATCGTGCCCATCGCGCCATCGAAGACTGAAATGCGCTCGGATTCAAGTAGGTTTCTAAAGCTTTCCATAAAGGGTCAGTGGTCAGTAGTCCGTTGTCAGTAGTTCGTTGTCCAGTGGTTAGGGGTTTCTCCTAAGCAGTTTCACAGGTCCGTTCATAAAGGACTACGGACCACTGACAACTGACCACCAACAAAGAAAGTCCCGCGCCAAACAACGCGGGACTTCATGAACGTCTGAAGTGTTTTCCGAACTGTCCTCTCGGACTCGCCGAGCTGTTTAGCGGATTGTTTTTCGTGGCCGCAAGTCGCCTTAACTCACCACGTGTCATTCTGCTTATACGCTTCCGTGAATCCGGCTGTCAAGGAGTGCCCACAGGAGTGCCCACAGGAGTGCTCACAGGAGTGCCCACAGGAGTGTCCACAGAAGCGCGCAGGATTGTCCCGCAGGAGAGCGCGCATTGATGGGCTCAGGTTAGTCCCTTCAGGGGTGGGCCATTTCTGGTACTGGTTCACTTTTGCGGCGGCTCGGCCGCACCCCTTGCGGAAAGGCTCTGGCTTTCCGGGTAAGGTGAAAGGAAACTCGAGGCTACGCCTCCGCATCGGAGACACAGCCCTCTAAGAATAGGAATGATGCACACGGAAAGCCATACGCTTTCCGCAAGGGTGCAGCTTCAGCCGCAGCGAAAGAGGACCCTATTCTCGTTGGGCCACACTGACGGCTCTGATTCATGAGGACAGATCTTATGACGGCAAGCTTGGCTGAAGGAGTTCTCTGGGCGTCCTAAAACTCCCTTGACAGCAGCGGTAATCTTTGGCTGAATGCCTGCCATATTCGCAAACAGACCCCCCAGTAGTCGACAGTTCAAACGTAAAAGGAGCTAAGCTATGGCGGCCGAGACCATGAGCAGTGCCAACAGTCCTGACATTAAAACCCATCCGAAAGGTCTGTACGTACTCTTCGCCACTGAGATGTGGGAGCGCTTCAGCTTCTACTCGATGCTGGCGCTGTTCACGCTCTACCTGCGCAATCCCGACCAGGGTTTCGGATGGACAGCCGCGGAGGCCACGACTCTTTATTCAACCTATCTGTTTTTCGTCTACTTCAGCCCGCTCGTAGGAGGCATCCTCGCGGATTGGAAATTGGGTTATCGGAAAGCTGTAATGATCGGCGGACTGTTCTTTATGGCCGGGCATGGGTTGCTATCCTTTCGCTCGTTGACGGCCGTTTATGCCGCGTTAACTTGCCTTGTCATCGGCAACGGTTTGTTCAAGCCAAACGTCTCGACGATGGTCGGCAACCTCTACCCAGAAGGCCGCCACCTAAAGGATCGCGCCTACAACATTTTCTACATGGGGATCAACGTCGGCGCCTTCCTCGCTCCCGTCGTGATGGAGGTCGTCAAGAACAAGTTTGGCTATCACCCGGCGTTTGCAGTCGCGGCCTTTGGCATGTTGCTCTCGGTGGGCACCCTATGGTGGTTTAGGAACAAGGTTGAGGACCCAGCGCGCAGTAAGGCAAATCGACGCTCTCCAAGCGAAGCGGCCGATATCGCCGCGACCGCAGTCGACGCGCCGCCGCATGGGATCAGCCGCCAAAGACAGATGGAAGCTGTGCCAGAGTGGAAGCGCATCGGGGCGCTTATCGTTATCTTCATAATCGTGATCGTGTTCTGGATGGTTTTCCACCAGAACGGTTCGACACTCACCTACTGGGCGGACGACAACACCGACTGGAACGTCTCGGGCACAATCTCAAACGCTATCAACCCTTTCTGGATTATCTCGCTGACGTTCCCTTTGGTCTGGTTCTGGAAGTGGCTCGACGATCGCGGCAAGGAGCCTTCGACGCCCACTAAGATGGCAATCGGGATGTTCTTGACGGCGCTTTCCTTCTACATTTTGTTCGCTGGAGCTCGGGCGGGTGAGGCCTACGTGCCGCCGGCCGATGCCTACGCCACTGCGGGCTACCGGATTACCGATCGCACCATCGGCAGTTTACGGGCCGACGGCGTCCCCGAAGACGTATTGGGGAAGTTGGAGAATGAGAACATTAAGAGCAAGAAATTTGCCCCGGACGACAAGGGATCCGGCGAAGCCCAGTTTACGACGGCGCTTGACGCGTCATTGGGACCGCAAGGTGCGCAACACCGCGAAGCTATACTGCGCCGCGCCTACATCTTCAAGGTCTCTCCTTTGTGGCTCATCATCGCCTACATGGTCATTTCGTTGGGAGAGTTGATGCTCTCGCCAATGGGCCTCTCGCTGGTGTCGAAGGTGGCGCCCATAAGGGTACGGGGGATGATGATGGGCGGCTGGTTCGTCGCCACAGCTATTGGTAATAAGCTGACCATGATCGGCGTCTTCTGGGAGCGTTGGCTTCAGTCGAGCTTCTTCATCATCCTGGGCACAATGGCCCTCATCATGGCTTTCGTACTGTTATTGCTTCTTCGACCATTGAAGAAAGCCATGCCCGGAGTCTGACAATTTAGATTTCTTTTCATCTGAAGGGATGTGGCCCGCTCGGTCGAGGCCCTAGTCTTTTGCGTGGCAATGGTCTGCTATTGTCGACGGGAAACGTACGGGCATTAGGTGAATACCTGACGACGCGCTCGTTCTAAATTTACCCATTGGAGTCTTCAAAAAGTGAAACAGCGACAATCGTTATTCGGTTTCATCTTTCTTGTGGCAATCTGCTCGGCTGCTCTCGCGCAAGACAAACTACTCACCATTGACGATATCTTCGACCCGGCAAAGAGAATCAACTTCAGCGGCGCCACTCCAAATATACGCTGGCTGAAGGATGGCAAGCATTACTTGTTGAGCGGTGATCCTACGACGAAAGACGCGCCTCGATTGCAGAAGGTGAATGCTTTGACGGGCAAAGCCACTCCTTTCTACGATGCCGCGAAGATGGAAGCAGCTTTCGTGGCTCTGGGCGGTCTTTCCGCTCAGGATGCGAAGCAGTTAGCGAATCGTGGCTCGTATGATTTCAACAAGAACGAAACAGCGGTGCTGATCAACTTTGCCAACGATCTCTTCTATTACGAGCTTGGCAGCGACAAGGCATTGCGCGTGGCCAATAGCGCGGAAGAGGAGGTCGGCGAAACATTCAGTCCCAACGACCGCATGATCGGTTTTGTGCGCAACAACAACATGTATGTCTACGATCTCGCGACGCAGCGAGAACGTCGCCTAACGACCGATGGCAGCCCGAAAATTCTCAATGGCCGGCTTGACTGGGTTTATCAGGAAGAGCTTTATGGGCGCGGAAACTTTGAAGCCTACTGTTGGAGTCCCGACTCAACGATGCTGGCTTATCTGAGACTGGACGAAAACCCAGTTCACGAGTTTACCGTTGTCGACCACATACC
>JBPCIQ010000138.1:0-15384 GCA_051006135.1 Pyrinomonadaceae bacterium
GATCAGGAGAGCCCATCAATCGGATCTACTTTTTCTTGCATCCTTCAGATTCGCGTTCATCCGCGTTAATCCGCGGCTGATTCAAAACTGACCCACTACCAATGCGTGCGTTACTGCCTACACCTTAATCACGGATGCTATCATCGGCTTCAAATCGAGATTTACTGCTTTTACGTCCTAATCAAGTTGCGGAGACTGCATGCCCCAAACACCACACATCGAACGCCACTTCACCGCAAGCGAAGTCGTCCGCGACGTTGTAATTGGAATGTCTGACGGATTGACCGTTCCCTTTGCGTTGGCCGCGGGACTTACGGGAGCAATCAGCTCGACCAGGATTATTGTGACAGCCGGTCTTGCGGAAATTGCCGCGGGATCCATCGCGATGGGACTCGGCGGCTATCTGGCTGGGAAAAGCGATGCCGAACACTACGTGAAAGAGCGTGAACGCGAAAAGCGCGAGGTCGCTGAAATTCCGCACGAGGAAATGAGAGAAGTCGCGGAGGTGTTTCAATCCTACGGACTGACAGAAGCAGAAACGTGGCCCATCGTGGAAGCATTGCGCAAGCAGCCCAAGCAGTGGATCGATTTCATGATGCGTTTTGAGCTGGGGCTGGAAAAGCCGGACCCTAAGCGGGCAATGACGAGTGCACTCACAATTGGCGGGGCCTATGCCGCGGGAGGATTCGTTCCTCTGTCGCCATACATGGCTACGAACAACGTTTCCGAGGCGCTGCTCCTTTCGATTGCCTTCACGCTCGTGACCCTATTGGTTTTCGGATTTGTTAAAGGCCGCTTTACCGGGATGAAGCCGGTGCGGAGCGCACTTCAAACTGCTCTGATTGGCAGTGTGGCAGCTGGCGCAGCATATTTGATCGCCAAACTTATTTCGGAATAGGTGACACGCGGTGCAACTGGGTCCCAGGTTAGCTTTTGCCGGTTTCTTTCCTGCTGGGGCCTGCGTTGACCTACTGCCCAAGCAACACGCTGATCGTGTTGCTCTCAGCATTACTTGCGACCACATCAGATTTGCCGTCACCATTGACGTCGCCGAGTGCGAGTCGCCATGTGCCTTTGCCAGTAGGAAACGGCGATTGCGGCGCCGGCTCGAAGCCGCCGCGACCGTCGCCGAGCATTACACTCACCCCATCCCCGGCGGCAGCAATCACATCAAGTCGGCCGTCACGATTCAAATCCGCTCCCCCCATATGCCAGGCCGCACGACCCCAGTCCAGGGGTGAGCCGCTCGTTTCAGCAAAGCCGCCCCGGCTATCGGCGATCAAGACGGTCAGCTCGTTGCGCTCGGCATGAGTAGCCAGAAGATCGGATTTGCGATCGCCATTTACGTCACCAATTGCGACGAACCAGGGTTGACCAGTTCGTACGGGAACCTGACGCGTGCGAAAGCCGCCACGTCCATCGCCTAACAACAATGTCAGAGCGCGACTTGAGGATAGTTGTTGACTACGTGCGGGACCCGTAGCGGTAGTTGTTGCTACGATGTCGAGATGGCCGTCGTTGTTGACATCACCAAGAGAGAGGGGATAAGGGCTGGGACCAACTGCGAATGGCGATCCTGGAGCACGAGTGAAACTACCACGTGCGTCGCCGAAGGCGACCGATACATCATTGTCGGCATTGTTGACGGTGGCGAGATCAAGTTTGCCATCGCCGTTAAAATCACCAATTCCGAGTCCATGTGTGTGCGGGTGTTGACCGTCTTTCATCACAATGGGAGAAGTAGGAGCGAGAGCCAAACCGCCTTTGCCATCACCAAACAGCAGAGTCACGCCGTAGCTATCGTGAGTGACGAACACGAGATCTAGCTTGCTGTCGGAATTAACATCACCGAGGGCCATTTCACCAGGACTTTCGGCCACCCCAATAGGGCCGCCTCCCGCGACGCGAAATTGTCCATCGCCCCGACCAAGCAAGACGGTTATGTTCTTACCCCTGTCGCTCGCTACTACCAGGTCGGGTTTACCATCCTTGTTCATATCCCCAAGGAGTACGTTGTTTGGACCGTCGGCTATTGGAACCGGTGAGCCTGGCGCAGACGCCAACATAGGCTGTTGCCTGCTGGCAACACTGGCGTCTCCTGCATCACAGGACAAAATGAACATGGAAAGAACAGTAGTTAGTAGAGTCATTACGATAGGAATATTAGCAGCGTACTTCAAGGTCTCTTTCCTTTCAGAATTGCGATTTACAAACGAAGTCGATTTATTAGACGGCCGATAGCTTTACTCTCTTCCGTAAGTTCTTACCTCCCACACATTTGCTCAGTTCTCAATTGAAAGGTGCTTGTTCTTAATTTGCCGGCAACTGAACCATTCGTTTGCCAGTTGCGTATACACTCACCCCATTGATAGCTTGTATCAGCTTAATTTGATAGGAGACAGACTTGATGCATTCATTTTTTCGTACCAACTTCCGAACTCGCGGAGTTGCCTCTGCATTGCTCGGAATTATGCTGGTTTCTTCGTCTGCCCCGGCGTGGCAGAACGGGTCGGTAACCGGGACCGCTACCGCTCCGGCAGGGAAGTCCTCCGCGACACTTACCGCTACGGAGCGAAGCGCGGTCGGCCGCGTGAGCCTTGAAACCATCCGTGAGGTCACCACGACGCTAAGCTCTAAAGAGTTTGAAGGCCGGGGAACAGCACAGCCGGGCGCCGACAAGGCCGCGCGATATCTGGCTGACCGCTTCGCTAAATTGGGATTGAAGCCGGCAGGGGACAACGGCACTTACCTGCAATCAATCAAATTCAAGTCTGCGCAAGTGTTGCCTGAATCATCCTTCAAGGTTGGCGATGCAATGCTCAAGCACGGAGAAGACTACGTTGTCTTGCCGCCTTACACCTCGGAGCGAGTGGATGTCACGAGCGGAGTTGTTTTCGCCGGTTTTGGGGTGGTCTCGCCAGAACTGAAACGCGACGATCTAGCCGGACTCGACTTAAAAGACAAAATCGTGATCATTGTCGGCGGGCAACCAAGCGGTGTAGATGCGGCCGCGTGGAAACGCGCCACTAACCCGCAAGCCAGAGCCATGAGCATATTCACTCGCGGCGCCGCGGCCTTGGTCGTCGCCAACGCGGGCACGCCGGCACAACCGTTCTCGACCATCGCTAGTTATCTCTCGCGCCGGCGCGTCAGCCTCGCCTCTGCACCGGTGCCGCCGTTCAAGATCCCCCCGATGCTGCTAGTAAGCAACGGGGCGATGGAAAAAATCTTTGCCGGCAACGAACTGACCTTTGCGCAAACTTTAGAGAAGGCGAAAACTGGTGAGATGGTTTCTCGCGATTTTGGAAGGATGGCGACGCTGGGATTGCGGATCAAGCAAGAGGAAGCGACCAGCAGTAATGTGGTAGGGGTGCTGGAAGGCTCGGATGCGAAGCTGAAAGAAGAGGCTGTAGTCTACTCTGCCCATTACGACGCCTACGGAATTGATGGTGGCGGTAAGATCTTTCCAGGCGCTGCTGATAACGCGCTCGGCACCGCAACAATTACGGCCATCGCCGAAGCCTTTGGCAAAGCCTTTCCGAAAGCCTTTGAACGACCGCGACGCTCAATTATCTTTCTAGCCGTGACAGGCGAGGAGTATGGGTTGCTCGGCGCGGAACATTGGGTGAAGAACCCAACGTGGCCCCTCGAAAAAATAGCAGCAGACATTAATTTCGACGGCATCGGCACTGAAGTTTATGCGCCCGTGAAACGCATCGTTGGTTTTGGCGCGAATCATTCGGATCTGGGCACCGTCTTTGAAGACGTCTCAGTTGCCACCGGTAACATCGTCACGGCCGACCCGATGCCGGAAGAGAACGCTTTCGTGCGCTCGGATCATTATGCATTTGTGAAGCAGGGCGTGCCCGCGTTGATGTTGATGGGAGGCCCGGAAGGCGACCCATCTATGTGGATACCGCGCATGAA
Source organism: Pyrinomonadaceae bacterium (assembly GCA_051006135.1). GTDB lineage: Bacteria > Acidobacteriota > Blastocatellia > Pyrinomonadales > Pyrinomonadaceae > PSRF01. Next base: position 3,928 of record JBPCIQ010000138.1, read on the forward strand.
AAAATGGCTGGAGACGGATTACCACTCGCCGAGCGATACGGTTAAGCCTGACTGGAACTGGACCGGACCACAGACTCTGGCTCAGGTTGGTCTGGTAATTGGGCTGCGCGTCGCCAATGCCGATTCCATGCCGGCCTGGCGTTCAACTTCACCCTTCAACCGCCCGCGTAATCAGACCAAGCCGGCCTCGGGGAACTAGTTAGTATTGGTGCAACGCGCCATAACGAGCACACCAAAAAACCGAGGAGCAGACCCCGCTCTACTCCTCAGTTCCTTAGTCTCAGGTGTTTGGTAACTCTTCAAGAACATATCCTCCCAACAAAGGAAACTCTCTCCTTATAGTAGGCTGCTGAAAAAGAAAGGACGATCCACCAACCCACCCGAAAAAGCACGAAATTGATACCTTAATTCGAGTCACTTCGTGTTATTTCGTGGATCGTTCACTGCTTGCTGTCCGCTTTTTACCGGCCTGCCAGGGCCTTGTTTGCCACGACTGGAATCTCCCCTTTTTCGGGCTCGAAACTTTCTTTGTAACTTTTGCCGCGCTCGTGTGTTTTAGGTAGTGTAGCGCAGTTTATGGCGAGTGAAGACGAAGAGTTCAAAATGTTTTTTAATGATTTCTACCCGAGCCTCTGCAGGTTTCTTGAATGCCTGCTGGGCGGCCGTTCCGCGCTCGCGCAAGACCTGGCACAGGAGAGTTTTCTCCAACTCCATCGCACTGCCTGGAGCACATTGCCGCCGGGGGAAGCGCGCTTCTGGCTCTACCGGGTTGCACGCAACTTCGCCATCAACGAGTTTCGCAAGGGAGAAACGCGCCACCGGCTATTTGATCGGGTAGCTGAGGTAATGCGGCCGCGAACACGCAATCCGGAAGAGGAGTACGAAACGAAGGAGCGGCAGAAGCTGGTGCTCGACATGTGGCAGAGTTTGCCGGAAGACCAGCGCACTGCTCTGCTGCTGCGCGAACAGGAGCAATTGAGCTATCGCGAGATTGGATTCGTGCTTAACGTTTCAGAGAGCAAGATCAAGGTTGATATCTTCCGCGCTCGCACTGCTCTGCGTGCGCGCTGGGCCAAACGTTCGCACGCATACGGCGTGCGCTCGCACTGAAGAGGCATGTTAAGAGGATTGAGTTTATGAATTGCGCCCAAACGGAAAACATTTCTTTGCTGATTGATGGCGAATTGCCACCCTCTGAAGTGCCCGCGCTGGAGCGGCATCTGGTGGGGTGCCCAGCATGTCAGAGTGCTCGCGCGGACTTCTTGCTCCTGCGCAGCCAGATTGCAGATTACCGCCCCTTACTCGATCCATCGGCGTCACGGCGAGCGCTCGCTCAAATCATGTCGCGTCGTGAGCCAGCTACACAGTACGCAAAGAACGCCACCACCCTTGCCGGTAGTTCCCGCAGCGGACTGCTTGAAGCATTCAAAACGCTTCGCTTCAATCCTACCCTGGCAACGGTCGCGCTGCTGCTGGTCGCTGGCGCAATTGTTTTCGTGCTTTATCGCGCTCAGCAGGGAACTCGTGATGTAGCAAATCTTCCGCAGAAGAACGAGCAAGCGCCGGCTAACGTGACCTCGGCTGCTGCACCCTCGCCGATCGTTGGTGTTAACGAATCGTTCAGCAAACCTGGATCGCAGGATCAACTTGCCGACAATTCACGACGCAAGGCTTTGAAAGGGGAGCCTCGCGAAACAGGTCCCAACCAACGGAAGCCAAGTTCACGGATCAAGCCGACTCGGGAGCGTAGTTCGCCGAAGCCCTTGCCGCAGCCGTTTTCCGCAGCGCCGCCCACATATGCAAGCACAAAAGACCGCGCCGTGCCCGGGGACGTTGCAGCGGTTGTCTCTGCCGATTCAGAGACGCTTACTGCGCGGCACCTGGAACAGTCGGAGTTGTTGTTACGCGCGTTCAGGAACGTTCGCTGGGGCAGGAAGGGTATCGGGAGCGAGCTTAGCTACGAGCGGAAGCGAGCACAAAAGTTGGTGAACCAGAACATTATGTTGCGGCGGGAAGCTGATGCAGCAGGCGACGTGCAGTTGGCGACGCTGCTCGGCAGTCTTGAGCCAATTCTGCTCGACATCGCCAATCTGCGCGTCAAACCACGCAACGACGAAGTGCGAACGATCAAGGATCGAGTCGAGCGTCAGAGTCTCGTGGCTTTGCTGCAGGTTAATTCCGTCGCGGTCGCTCGCGGTAATGAGTGAAAAATTCACCATAGAGGCACAGAGAACCAGGACATGGCTCAGCGAATCCTGTCACCGCTCGAATCCTGCGCTTGCTCTAGCGTTCTCTGTGCCTGTGTGGTGAGTTCTAATTTAAATTATCCGGTTAGACCCTTTAGACCAACGACTGACACGAAGGAATAATCATGAGAGCTATGATTCGCTTACTTAACCACTTACGACACGCTCGCAAAACCTTAGTCGCGGGCGTTGCTCTGATCGTTTGCCTCGCCGGAGTGGTAAGCGTGCAGCTTGCTTACGGCTTGGACCAGGACGTTCAGAAGCTGAATCGGTTCGTGCAAACGTCCAGAACCAATACGCCGGCAATGACCATGTTTCGCGAGGGACGAGACTTAATCGAGCGCGAAAACTGGCAGAAGGCGGCCGAGAAGTTTCAGGGGTTTGTCGCCGAATTTCCCAAAGACCGCGACGTGGATGCGGCGCTCTACTGGTATGCATATGCGTTGCAGAAGCAAGACAAGAAAGACGCCGCCGCTGCTCCATTGTTGCGACTGATCAAGGATTTTCCCAACTCCAGTTGGCGACGTGAGGCGGAATCCATGCTCGTTGTGTTAGGCCGCGGCGATGCCGTTCAGCAGGCGCTTGATCGCAACAACTGCGAAATTAAGATCCTCGCTCTGCAGAGTCTCTTTCAGGTAAACGAGGATCGAGCCATCAGCTTCGTCACCGAAGTGGTTAAGAGCAACTCGGAAAGCTGCCCGGGGCTTAAAGCTGCGGCGGTTTCCCTCGCCGGTTCTCATGGCGGCTCGAGGGTAGTGCCGCTGCTGCTGGAAATTGCGCGCAATCAGGGAGACATGAAGCTGAGACTAACCGCGATTAAGCGTTTGGGCGAACAGAATAGCGATGCCGTTGCTGACGAGCTTTCGCGGCTTTATGACGCGGATAAAACCAAGGAGATCAGGGCACAGATCCTGCGAGCTTTTGCCGAGATGCGCAGCCCGCGAGGGGAGACAAAGCTGATCGAGGTTGCGCGCGGTGGCGACGACCTGGCTGTGCGGCAACTCGCAATCCGCTACCTGGGTAATGTTCAAGGTGGCGCCTCAATGGATGAGTTATTGCGTATTTTCGATACAGATCGCACACCTGAGATCCGCTCGCAGATCTTGCGCGCTCTTTCTGAGCGAGAGGACCCTCGCGCCCGCGCCAAGTTGCTGGAAGTGGCTCGCAAGGGGGAAACACCTGAATTGCGGATCGAAGCCATTCGTCGTTTGGGAGACCGAGGCAAGATAGCGATCGAAGACTTGTTGCAGCTTTACTCGACTGAAACCAACGCCGCTATTAAGCAAGGTCTGATCCGCACGTACGCCGATATAAATGATCCACGCGCTAGAGTTAAACTTTTTGAAATTGCCCGCAGCGGAGACATACCCGTATTGCGCATGTATGCCATCCGCAGTCTGGGAGGTAAGAATGACGCCGAAACAACGGACCAGCTGATCGCCATGTACGACGCGGAAACGGACGTGCAGATCAAGGCAATGTTGATCCGTGGATTCGGCGACTCGCAACAAAAGAACGCTGTCCGCAAGCTGATGGCGATCGCGCGCGAAGGTACGTCGGTTGATTTACGCAAGATGGCGGTAAGGTTGCTCGGCGAAAGCAAAGACCCCGAGGCGTTGAAGTTCCTGGAGGACTTACTTAAATAGTTTCTAGAGAAGAAAGGTTCATCATGCAGAAATCTAAAATGCTTCAATCAGTTATTTTGAGTCTCGCCGTCACGATCACCTCCTGCGCGCGCGGCGACCACGCTAGCGCTGCGGCCACAGCTGCCGAGACGGTAGAGTCAATGCAAAGTCAGACCCCTGCCACCACCGTAGAGAGCTTTACCGCGGTAGAGGGAGCTGATTTGGCGGCCCGGCTGGAATCTGCAAGTCGGCGCGGCCGCGCCGGACAAACGCCGTATTGGTCGGCTTATGCCTTCGACGTGCGGCCCGGCGTCGCTATTGATCCCGGCATACATGAATTTCACGGTTCCATGAACACGATTGGGGACACAGCCGTTTTCGTGGGTACGACCGCCAGCGGCATGACCGTGGAAACACGCAACCTTGCGATCTTCCTTTTACGCGAACCTGGCAACAATCAGATTACGCGGATGGAGGTCTACAACCTTGAGCGCAAGCGCGAGTACAGCGGTTATCCGGTCTACTGGCTGGGCCGTGCGAACAATGAAGAGAGCCTGAATTACCTGCGGGCACTGTCTGACTCAGCTCCCATGAACATGTTGAACGAGCGGGCGGTGCTTGGTATCTCGCTTCATGATGATCCCCGTGTGGCCACGCTGCTTAAGAACTTCATACGTACGTCGCAGAATCAGCGGATTCGTTCCTCCGCCGTCTACTGGCTTGGTCAAGTTGGCGGTGAACAGGCTTTCCTCGCCGAACTCGTGCGGAACGAGACTGAAGAAAAAAAGCTACGGCGTCAGGCCGCGCATGCTATCGGTGAAAGTCGCGACCGCAGTGCGCTTACTACCCTACAGAGTCTTTATGACGCGGTGAAGGATCTCGAAGTACGGCGCGGGATAATCCGGGCCGCCGGCAACAATCAGGATCAGGACGCTGCCCTGGCATTTTTACTGAAAGTAGCAAAAAGCGATCCTGAGCGACAAGCGCGCCGCACTGCCGTCCAACAACTGGCAGAGTTTGATCGCGCCAATGTCGTCGAAGAGCTAATGAAGATCTATTCAACCGATGCAGACTCGGACGTTAAACGAGCCGTCTTACATGCGCTTGCCCAGACGAAGAGCGCGGGGGCGCAGGCGCGTTTGCTTAACCTCGCGCGTACGGAAGCTAATCCGGAGTTGCGCAAGCGCGCTATCCACGTGCTCGCTGAACGTGGCGAAGCAGTCATCGGAGACTTGATTAGCCTCTATGATGCGGAGCGCGTGCCCGAAGTGCGTCGCACAGTCCTGCAATCGCTTTCTGAGATCAAGGGAACTCGAGTCGAAGATAAACTGTTTGAAGTGGCACGCGCCGACGAGTCTCTGGATCTGCGGCGGCAGGCAATTCGCTTGCTGGGCGAGCGCGCAGGCAAACGTAGTCTTGAATTTCTCAGTGCGACAGCTCAAAGCACTGACGGTAATACCGAAGTGCAAATACAGGCTGTCCGCGCGATTAGCGAGCGCAAAGCCGAAGAAGCAGTGCCGCTGCTGATTAAGATTGCCCGGACTCATGCAAATCAGCTCGTCCGCAAACAGGCAATTCGAGCGCTTGGCGAATCTGGCGATCCACGCGCGGTTGAGTTTTTCCGCGAGGTTCTGGCGAAGTAAGAGCATCTAACTTCCAGGGCTTACTCAAAGTGGTGGCACGGCTCCATTGCGTGCGTCAGGACCATATTGTTGAAGCCCTAGTCTTCACCGCAGAGACCCGGGCGTCAGAAGGGTTGAATCAATGCGCTACACCTTCTGCATTTTGCGCTTTCTGCGGTGAACTCTTGCTTGCGGCTAACCGTTCGTCACCACCACCCAACTCCCTCCGTTCTCCTTGCCGGCTATGCCGCCTTACCCTCTCATACATCGCTTGTCTTAGCTGCTGCAGCAAGCATATTATGAGGCCCTTAATTTCATCCCCATTCAAAATTCTATCCACCCGACGCTAGTTCAAGTGCGGTATTGAAGAGTTGTCGTCCTGAAGTTCCGAAAAACGGCAGCCTAGGGAGATTAAAAGGAGCGAACTGAAATGCGGACACGATGTGTTAAGAAAGTCTGGTTTGCGGTTGCCGCCTCATGCGTTATGGCAGGGGCATTGGCTTGGTCGATTGAAGCGGGTTACGCGCAGCAAAAACCTCGCGATGTTCCGTATGTCCCCACACCGCAATCGGTGGTTGACGAGATGCTTAAGATTGCCGCTGTAACCAAAAACGACGTGGTTTATGACCTCGGTAGTGGCGACGGTCGTATCGTAATCACTGCGGCCAAGAAATACGGCGCGCGCGGAGTCGGCATTGATATAGATCCTGAAAGGGTCAAGGAAGCCAACGCAAACGCGGTGCAGGCGGCCGTTACCGAGCGGGTCAAATTCCTCGAGCAGGATCTTTTTCAAACCGATTTCAAAGAGGCGACGGTGGTGACCCTCTACCTTCTACCAGACATTAATTTGAAGCTGCGGCCAAAACTCTGGAGCGAACTAAAACCAGGCACCCGCATTGTCTCGCACGCTTTTGACATGGGTGACTGGAAGCCTGAGCGAACGGAGCACATTGAAGGACGGGTCATCTACTACTGGGTGATTCCCGAGAAGGCCGCGCCCAAGAACTGATCCTGACTACTAATCTGTGAAACAAGCGCAGCATTCTTGTTTCCTCAAGAAGAATCTTCACGCAAAGACGCAAAGGAGCAAGACGCAAAGTCCAGCCGATTCTTTTCTTTGCGTCTTTGCGTGAAATGTTTTGGTTTGCGGCGAGGCCGCGCTGCGGAATTTTATATTACTGAGGGCACATCCAAGTGGTGAAAAGCGTGGCCGTCAAGTCCACGGAACTTGCGGAGCCGGTGCCTACGCTTTCGTTGAAAGACGCCCTGGCCATGATCGTGGGGATCGTTGTCGGGGCGGGCATTTTTCGCACACCATCGTTGGTAGCCGCAAACGCCGGCAGCGAGCTGAACACTCTCCTGCTCTGGTTGGCGGGAGGTGTGATTTCGCTGGTTGGCGCCCTCTGTTACGCTGAACTCACAACTACCTATCCTCACACGGGCGGCGATTATCACTATCTCAGACGGGCCTATGGAAGACCGCTCTCTTTCCTGTTCGTCTGGTCGCGCATTACGGTTATTCAAACAGGCTCGGTTGCTCTGCTGGCTTTTGTCTTCGGCGACTACGCCTCGCAGCTATTGCGCCTCGGCGAACATTCGCCGTCAATTTATGCCGCAATCGTGGTGGTGATGTTGACGGGCCTGAATGTAATCGGGGTCCACCTGGGCACGCGCACACAGAATCTATTGACAGTAGTGGAAGTGTTCAGTTTGATTCTGGTGATCGTTGCTGGATTGATTCTGGTCGAATCGGCGGCACCTCTGATTGCACCCGCCGCCTCCTCCGTGTCACAGCAATCAGAAAGCGCGATCGGACTGGCAATGGTTTTCGTGCTGCTGACTTACGGCGGTTGGAATGAAGCCGCTTACATTTCCGCAGAAATGAAGGGACGCCGTGAAATTGCGCGAGCGCTGCTATTGAGCATCGGCATCATCACAGGACTCTACTTGCTTGTGAATTGGGCTTACTTGCGCGCGCTTGGGTTTTCGGGGGTTATAGGTTCCGAGGCTGTGGCTGCTGACTTGATGCAACGAGCAGTCGGCCGGAACGGAGCACTGTTTGTCAGTGTCCTGGTCGCAATCTCTGCTCTGACGTCGGCAAACGCATCGGTCTTTACCGGGGCACGCACGAATTACGCGTTTGGTCGCGACTTTCGACTGTTCAGATTTCTCGGGCGCTGGCAAAAGGGCGCCAACACACCCACCAATTCCTTGCTGGTCCAGGGCACGATTGCACTAGCGCTGGTTTTGATCGGCACGTTGACGCGCCGCGGTTTTGCGACGATGGTTGAATACACTGCACCTGTGTTCTGGTTCTTCTTTTTAATGGTCGGCTTATCCCTGATGGTGCTGCGGATCAAAGAGCCAGAAGTTGCTCGTCCATTCCGAGTGCCGCTATACCCTTTGATGCCACTTCTGTTTTGCGCCAGCTGCCTTTATATGCTGCAGTCGAGCATCGTTTACAGTTTGCGGCTATATCGCACAGGTGACTCCCCTACCGGCATTGGGGCGTTGGTTGGCGTTGCGGTTCTATTGGCTGGGATACCGCTTTACTTCCTGACTCGCCAATCGCAGGGCGAGTCGTAAACACGTGTTGTCATTTGAAAAGGAGATCATTATCACCCTCAAGTGCCTACTGTTTGCTCTGATGCTCCCTTTCCTGTTCGCATGTGCTGAGCAGTCGCGTTTTGACCAAGCCGCCGCACAACAACGTTCCGAGGATCAATTAACTGCGCAGAGACGGGAACTAGTGGAGCAGCTCAAGTCCCAGGGGATCACGAGTAAGATAGTACTCGATGCGCTACTTAAGGTTCCACGTCACCGGTTTGTTCCCCTCTCGTACCGCCACCTTGCGTACGAGAACCGTCCCCTGCCCATCGCTCATGACCAGACGATTTCGCAGCCTTTCATTGTCGGTTACATGACCGAAGCGGCAGAGCTGACTCCAGGCGAGAAAGTGCTGGAGATCGGCACTGGCTCTGGATACCAGGCCGCGGTTTTGGCTGAATTGTCGAAGGTGGTTTATACCATTGAGATCATCCCGCCTTTAGCCGAGAGTGCACGCACTCTGTTAAGCGAGTTGGGTTATCGGAATGTGGAGGTGAAAGCCGGAAACGGGTACGAAGGTTGGGCCGAACACGCGCCGTTTGATGCGATAGTCGTTACGGCCGCGCCTGAACAGGTTCCGAAGGCACTCGTTGATCAACTGGCTGTCAAGGGCAAGATGGTGATCCCCGTAGGATCCGCCTTCCAGGAGATGGTAATCATCACTAAAAGCGAAACGGGCGTGATAGAACGGCGCACCATCCCGGTGCGGTTCGTTCCTATGACGGGCAAGCCCGCGCAATGAGAATGGTTCCTGATTGTTGGCGGTTTCATTCAGGCGGTCACTAAACCGCAAAAGTGTATCCGGGATCGATTTTTTGGAAGCTGACCAGAATCTCATGAATGTTGTAAGGATGCGTAGGCTGTCCGGATAGTTTATTGCGAACAACCTGAAACACATGCTCCAGACCACCGGCATCATCGATGTCTATGTCCGCAACGCAATCATCACCCTTCATAAAGAATGTCAATTGCAGATTTCCATAGTGATCCGAGGTCTTAAAACTTCCCGCGGATGTGAAACCAGGGGGAGGATGATGCAAACTGCCGTCAACTGAATGGAAAAGACCTTCGGCCAGACTGTTTTTTGTTTCCTCACGCAACTCTTTGGGTACGACGGCAAAAAACCGATCGCCTCGCAGTTCCTTCAACTCCTGAACATATGAAAGCACATTCTTTTTATTGCTTAGCCCCGTAGCTCCCGTCTTCGCGGCAATGTTTAGGAGGCCCGCCCTGCGAAAATCGTCGAAGGCTTCATAGAGGGTCTTTCCCTTTTTACCTTCAAATGCCAATACCTTGTCACTACGCTCCAACAACGCTCCAAGGTCCGTGTGAAGTTTTGTGTAGGCCGGAAAGTTGACCTTCTTGATTTTTCCGGGGTCTATCGGAAATGTAAGTGTCAGTAGAGTGATTCCGCTGGCCTTCAGGTTGATGAACTGGCTTACGTATTGATATGAGGGGGGGTCGACCTCAATTTTATAAAGTCCCTGTGGGGCGCCGCGCAACCCAATTATGTCAATCTTCTTTGCCGGATTGGGGCTTACTTTACGAACCTCGCTTAACACTTGATGACGTAGAATGATATCCATCTTTTCAGCGATCGGCTGACCGTAAACGTCTTTCACTGCCAAACGTAATGTTATGTCTTTTGCCATAGTCTTTCCTCTTTCGGGATCGATCATCAATTCAAATGTTAAGGAGCACGCTCATCGAACCAGTTCCAAAACACCGGCAAGCCCTGAGCCTTTCATTAGAGTTTGACATGTTATAAGGTGCAGCCCAAACTTTGTACATGATCGTGGAATGACCAGAGCTGAACACTAAGTCCGCAAAGCCGGATGTCATGTTGCCAGAAACAACACGATTGAATATCCCTCGAGGTGAATCGAAGTGAAAGAAGCGAATGTCTTGACGCAAGAGAATTCCCCCACGGAAGCAACTGCACAAAAGTGGGTCTACCTTTTTGAAGAAGGCAGCGGCGAAGATAAGTCATTGCTGGGTGGGAAAGGGGCCGGGCTGTCTGAGATGACTCGTGCAGGACTACCAGTACCGCCAGGCTTTATTGTCACCACTGAAGCTTGTAACGCTTTCTTCGCCAATCAAAAACAATTTCCGGATGGGCTGTGGGATCAGGTAAAGGAAGGCTTACGCCAAATCGAAGAGAAGGTTGGCAAACGCTTTGGCGACCCGCAGAACCCGCTGCTGGTTTCGGTGCGCTCAGGTGCGGCATTCTCGATGCCGGGAATGATGGACACGGTGCTCAACCTCGGTCTCAATGAAGAGACGGTCCAGGGCCTGGCGGCGCAGACCGGCGACCTCAGATTCGCCCTTGATGCGTACCGGCGCTTTGCCTCGCTCTTTGGCGAGATCGTGATGGGCGTCGCTCACGAAAAATTTGAAAGGGTGATGGACCGGTTCAAAGCCCAGACGACAGGCGGCCGTGACACTGATCTGAAAGCTGATGACCTGCGTGAGATCATCGCGGCCGAGAAGCAAATCATCGACGCCGAGCAACACGCTATTCCCGAAGATCCTTACGAACAGCTGCGCGTTGCCATCGCCGCCGTCTTCAATTCCTGGATGGGCCGTCGGGCGATCGACTATCGGCGCGTAAATCGTATTCCTGATTCGCTCGGTACGGCCGTCAATGTACAGGCAATGGTCTTCGGAAACATGGGTAACGAAAGCGGCACCGGGGTCGCTTTCACGCGCAATCCCTCCACCGGCGAGAAGAAGCTCTATGGCGAGTATCTGCTCAATGCTCAGGGCGAAGACGTGGTGGCGGGCATTCGCACACCGCAGCCGATCAGCCAACTGAAGAAGGAATTGCCTGCGGTGTATACCCAGTTTGCCTCGATCGCCGATCTGCTGGAACGTCACTACCGCGACATGCAAGACGTAGAGTTCACCATCGAGCGAGGCAAGCTCTGGATGCTGCAAACTCGCACCGGCAAGCGCAGCGGCGCTGCTGCGGTCCGGGTTGCAGTCGCGATGGCCCAGGAGAAGTTGATTGATCGCGCAATGGCGATTCAGCGCGTGACGCCAGAACAAATTGACCAACTACTTCATCCGACTGTGGATCCAAAGAACACCGCGACAGTTCTGGCGACCGGGTTGCCGGCCAGTCCCGGCGCCGCCCAGGGTCAGGTGGTATTCAGTCCTGACGAAGCGGAAGAGCTGGCGCGAGAAGGGGCCAAGGTAGTCCTGGTTCGGCAGGAGACCAGCCCAGACGACTTTCACGGAATGGTGGCCGCTCAGGCGATTGTAACCGCGCGCGATGGCATGACAAGCCATGCGGCGGTGGTGGCGCGGGGTCTGGGCAAAACGTGCGTCTGCGGTGCAAACGAACTCAACATCGAT
>JBPCIQ010000139.1:0-14759 GCA_051006135.1 Pyrinomonadaceae bacterium
TGGCGTCATCACCTGAGGCGGGAGCCGGATGCGTTAGTAGCGCCCGTCCGGATCTGTGGAGGGGGTGGCCCGCAATGGCCATTCCTACTCCGACCTCAAGCTTGAAAGTCACTCAGCCTAAGAGCGGGGACAGGTTCCGCCTTCCTTCCTAAAGGTTATTAGAGTAATGGTTTTGGCCAAAAGCGATGGCTCTCCCACGCCATCCGCGCAGAGGCGGGATAAGGCAAAAACCTGGGTAGAGCGACGGTTACGAGAGCAAAGTTTTGACACTATCTCCAGCGCTCGCGTAATATCAGCCTCAGGATGAACGGCCGGGTTTTAGTTCTAAATGCCTCTTTTGAGCCCATTAACGTGTGCACTGAACGGCGCGCGGTGGTAATGATCTTTAAGGGCGTTGCCCGGGTCGAGGAGCATAATGGTCACATGCTCCACTCGGCAAGACTCGCCATCCATGCTCCTGCGGTTATCAGGTTGACAGAGTACATCCACATTCCCTTTGAGCGGCGGTCGCTTTCTCGTAAGAACATCTTGCTGCGAGACCATTCAACCTGTCAGTACTGCGGCCGACAGCATCCACCGTCGGAGCTAACGCTGGACCACGTCCAGCCTCGCTCGCGAGGTGGTGAATCAGCCTGGGACAATCTCGTTGCATGCTGCAAGCGCTGCAACCATCGAAAAGGAAACCGCACGCCTGAAGAATCAGGCATGCACTTGTTGCGTAGGCCGCGAGGCTTCTCTCTCCACGTTAATCGTCAGATCATGCGCTACCTGGGCCGGGCTGACGAGACGTGGAGGAAATATCTCTTTTACGAATCCAATAATGGTGAGTAAGCTGGCGGTAAGATGGCTGGCACTCAATTGAAAACGAGGCAATGATGAATCAGTCAATGTTGGCAATCGCTGGACTGGGAACTACGGAGCTGATTGCGATCGTCGTCGTGATCTTTCTCCTTTTCGGAGCTACGAGGCTGCCGCAGCTTGCAAAATCGCTCGGTCAAAGCAAGCGCGCCTTCAAAGAGGGTTTGGACGAAGGCGAAAACGAGGCACGAAAAGAAGCAAGCGAGAAGTAGCCCACCTTACACATTGCGCGCCGCTCCGTGATCGTCTCTCTGGCGGCGCGCACGTCCCGGATAACACTCAATTACTGCGGCCCTTTCTACCGAGCAGCAAAGTGGCCTTCACTGAAAGCGTGAATTCAGTTTCGTGTCGCTCCTCATTTACCATGCGCGGGATTTCTTTATCGATGCGCTCGCTGTGCCCTTCCGGGACAAAGTCGAGCCAGTGCCTCAACAGAAAATCCGAGATTAGCGGAGAGTTGAGAAACTGTTCTCCTGTTTCGTAATCAAACTCTTCTATACGTGACCACGTTGCAACGTCTTCCAGTCCCTCACGCTCGGCCATTTCCTCCATCTCAGCGACAGTGGGAAGTTCTGTGATTAGGTTCTCAACGGCCGCTGCGTGGTCCACCAGACCGCAGTTGTGAAGCACTTCCCAGTAGATCGAAAAGAACTCGCCAAAACTTGAGGCGGTCGGGAGACTTAGTGCCACGGCCGCACCTGGTTTCGCTACGCGAACCATTTCGCCGAGCATCCTCGGTAATCGATGAGGCGCCAGAAGGGAACCGTCGCCTATTACAAAATCGAAGTGGTTGTTCGGGAGCGCTAACTGGTCCAGTGCACTATGGCGAAACTCTGCTGGATCCTTCAACGCAGACGCTTTAGCACGGGCCAGCGCCAGGTATTCCTCCTGCTCGTCAATACAGAGAAACTCCACTGTGGGACCCGCTCGTTCCTGCAGCGCAATGGCATGACCTCCGGTCCCGGACGCCAAATACAGGGCGCGGCCTTTCTCCGGCAGCACAATATGTTCATCGACCAGACGGGAAAATCTTTCACCCCAGTCAGTAGAAACAAACAGGTCGTGCAGGAATGCCAACTCTTTTTCTGATCTGTGTGTAATCATTCTTCTTCATAATACTTGCGCCCGCGCAGTCCCTCGGGTAAGCAAGGCATCTCGTCTTTAGCGTCGGGATCGCTATGTACATAGCGATAGCCTTCACCGTAGCCGACGTGTTTCATCAGGGGTGTCACCGCGTTTCGAAGGTGCAGGGGTACGGGCTCTCGCGCAGTTTCCATTGCATCGGCGACGGCTGCGTGGTACGCGCGTTTTACGGCATTGGATTTCGGAGCGTTAGCGAGATAGATGGTGGCCTGGGAGAGCGGGAACAGAGCTTCGGGTAGTCCGATTAGTTGGACGATCTCGGCTGCGGCCGAAGCCTGGACCATTGCCTGTGGGTCCGCCAGGCCGATGTCTTCCGAAGCCAGAATGCACAGCCGGCGCGCAATGAATACAGGATCAGCGCCACCTTCTATTAATCGCGCCAGCCAGTAAAGAGAGGCATCAACGTCAGAATTGCGTAACGACTTGATCAGTGCGGAAGCAAGGTTGTAATGCTCTTCTCCCCCTTTGTCATAAGCGTAGCGGGTACGACCGAGTGCCTCGATCACAGTCTCTTTGGTTATCGTGCGCGCGCCTGTTTCTCCAGCCTTAGTGGATTCGACAGCTGCCTCAAGTGCCGCCAGCGCGACGCGCGCGTCTCCGCTGGCGGAATGAGCAATCCTGCTGATCAATTCATCTGAGATCTCCGCTTTAAAACTTGCCAGCCCGCGTTCGCTATCCTGCAACGCGCGTTGGAGAATTGTCGCTATTTCCTCTTCCGCCAGTTGATTGAGCACCAGGACTCGCGAACGCGACAACAACGCGCCCGTTACCTCAAACGAAGGATTCTCAGTGGTAGCGCCAATCAGGGTAATAGTTCCGTTTTCGACAGCGTGCAGGAGCGCGTCTTGCTGGCCCTTGTTGAAGCGATGGATCTCATCAATGAAAAGTATTGTGCGGTTGCCATACCCTCGCTCGTGCCGGGCCTCGGTAATTGCCTCGCGCAGATCTTTTACGCCGGAGAATACTGCCGATAGACCGATGAAGCGCGCCTTCGCCTTTTTGGCTAGTAAGCGAGCCAGCGTAGTTTTTCCCGTCCCGGGTGCGCCCCAGAGAATCAGAGATGGCAAATTCCCCCCGCCTTCAATCAATCTCCGCAGGATGCGGCCCTCGCCGACGAGATGGTCTTGACCGACAAACTCATCCAGCGAGCGAGGCCGCATGCGTTCCGCCAAAGGCGCCAGGGCTGGATCCAAGGTCTCGCTGGGTTCAGCGGTTGATTCACCGAAGAGATTTCCGGTAGATGGATGCGCCATGCTATACCTGCGTATCGTCGAACATCCGGAAAAGAGGATGCTCAAACGATAAAAGAGAACAACAGAAGCTTTCCAGTGAAGCTTAGCACAATTCGCCGACTGCTTATTTGCTCAGGTTAGATCCAGGCATTTTCAACGGAACGCCTGCCTGACGATCTTCGTATACCCGAAGGCAAGAGCGGAAATCATGCGATTCAGCTGGGCTGGAATTGAAATTGGGGGATTGAAATGAAGGAAGCAAAGGACGTTTTGCGGATTGGCGGAGTAGTACTACTCGGCCTGTTTGTCTTAGTTGTTGGTGTACCACTCGTGTTGACTGCTGCGGGTGTGGCTCTGGGTATAATTGGCATCCTATTTAAGTTAGCAGTCATCGTTATCAAACTCGCGGTCGTGGTCGCTATTGGTTATTTGGTCCTCGTCGGAATTCGAGCGATGTTGCGCTGATCCTCTTTTCAGCAGAACGTTGCAACCAACCTCACGTCCGAAATCTCATCGTTCAGCATGGTTCTAAAACGGCCCCGACTGGGGCCGTTCTTAGTTTGTTGACCAATTCTTGAAGCCTGAGCGATGATGTGTCATCGACAGACAGTCACCGAAAGGGCAAAGCATGACCCCAGAACAAAGACTCGACAGGTTAGAGCGGATCGCTAAGTTATTCGTCACTAGGTAACCTGACTATTTACTTTGTCGGCTAAAAGCTATTCTTGGAAGAACACTGAAATAATGACACTGGAACAGAAATACGATCAATGGGAGCGGATCGCACGCCCCGTGTATGAGGACGCGATACGTGCAACTCAAGCGTCGCGCAAACAAACCAAGAAACTGAAATTCTATTTGGACGCACTGACAAAGTATGAAGCCGCGAAGTATGAAGCCGCGAAATGGTCGGAAGAGCGGCCGGAAGACTCGGAAACGAAAGAAGGTTTACTTAAGGCTGGACTAATCCTGAATCGGGCTCGCGAAGAACTTAGACATTGAACCGAAAATTCACCACATCGCCTTCCTGCATAAGGTAGTCTTTTCCTTCGAGTCTCGTTAGACCCTGTTCGCGTGCGGCTGCGTTTGAGCCAACCCTGACTAAATCGGCATAGCTGACGATCTCAGCGCGGATGAAGCCACGTTCGATGTCTGAGTGAATCACGCCTGCGGCCAGTTGGGCGCGAGTATTTTGGGGAATCGTCCAGGCACGCACTTCTTTTTCTCCCGCCGTCAAAAATGACATCAAGCCCAGCAGGTGATAAGCGTTCTTGATCAAGCGATCGACGCCGCTGCCTGAAACTCCAAGGCTCTTCAAATAGTCGAGACGCTCTTCAGGCGGCAGGGCAACCAGCTCAGCTTCCAGTTGAGCGCAGATAACCAAACATTCAGCACCTTCCTGTTCGGCGATTTGTTGCACAGCTCGTACCCGCGGATTCTCGTCCGGATTTGCCAGCGTTTTTTCGTCAACGTTCGCTGCATAGATCGTGGGTTTCATCGTCAGCAAGAAAAACCCACGTGCGACTGCGCGTTCTTCGTCAGTAAGCGAAACCGTTCGGGCAGACAAGCCCTGTTCGAGAGTGGGCTGAATCTTATCGAGCACTGCCAATTCCGCCCGCGCAGTTTTGTCGCCGCCCTTCACGTTCTTCAGGGCCTTGTCGCGCCGGCGCTCAGCAGTAGCGAGATCGGCAAGGGCCAGCTCAATCTGAATTGTTTCAATGTCCCGCTGTGGATCGATGGAACCCTCGACGTGAATTACACTCTCGTCCGCAAAGCAACGAACCACCTGAACCACCGTATCGGTCTCTCGTATATTCGCGAGGAACTGGTTGCCAAGTCCTTCACCTTTCGACGCGCCCCGCACGAGCCCGGCAATATCCAGAAATTCAACTGTCGCGGGAACGATAACGCTTGTCTTAACCAGCTTGGCCAGAGGCTCGAGCCGTTCATCAGGTACGGGCACAACGCCAACGTTGGGTTCGATAGTCGCAAAGGGATAGTTTGCCGCCAACGCCGCTGTCTGGGCGGTCAGGGCGTTGAAAAGCGTAGACTTGCCAACATTAGGCAAGCCGACAATACCTGCTCGAAGCATTATTTAGTCACACCTTCTCGAAGCACTATTTTAGTCACAGCTTAACGAGACTGACCCACAGGGCGCCCCGTACCTCTCTTTAGGTGAAACTAACCGATCACATCCAGCGACGCAACGAGGTGGGCTTCCGACTGGTGACGAACGATTAAACAATCCACTAAATAACACTAAGCAACACTAAGCTTTCTTCGTGTGAGTTCGTGGATCGGTTTTGACCATTTAACAAACCACAAGCGCTAGATTCCGAAATTAGGACTAGGGCCTTTGCGATTGAACTGCTGAGATCCACCAGGGTTCGCGTATAATTCCGCTCCAGCATGTCGTTTCAGAATCGCCGCACACTAGAAAGAGGACCAGGCGGGAATCGTTAAGCACCACTCCAGCATTCGCCGCTCCTGCGCATGATTATTTCCCTCGTGCTCGCGTCGCTCGCCATCGCTAGCGGCACCATTACTACCTACTATTACGACGAAGGCGCCTCTTTCCCCTCACGCCTTTGCGCCGGAGCGTGTATTGGCCTTGCAGGTTTGGGATTGATCGGATTCGCATTTGCTTCGTTCCTGGGTCTGACGTCGGCAGCAATCGTTCTCACAGCGGTTGTCTTATTGCTTCCTTTCTTAGCGTTCCTGGATCCAACCCGTAAGGAAAACCTGACTCGGGAATTAGTCATAACCTTGCAAAGCGTTCAGCGCTCAGTCCGCGACCCGAGTCTAACCTTGATCGGCTACTTTCTTTTCTATGCGGTCGTCTCCATCATTCTTTGGCAGGTCTTCAGCCGCGCGATGATGGAACTGCCGGATGGTCTTTACACTGGCTTGATAAATAATTTCGGCGATCTTCCATTCCACCTGAGTGTGATCACCAGCTTTGCTTACGGTAACAATTTTCCGCCAGAAGATCCGACCTACGCGGGCGTGCGCTTTACGTATCCCTTTCTCTCCGATTTTGTTTCTGCGATCTTCGTGCAGTGCGGAGCGAGCCTGCGCCAATCGATGTTCATCGAGAACTATATCCTGGCGATCTCACTGGTTGGACTGCTTCATCGCTGGGCTTTGGCGATGGTAAAAGATCGTCTTGCGGCGGTAATCACACCGTTGCTGGTGTTGCTGAATGGAGGTTTTGGTTGGGTTCTCTTATGGGCGGAACCAACGCAGAACAACCAGGGCTGGTGGGAAAGGCTTAAGAGTCTGTGGCCGGAGCTGTTGGGAAGTCTTAATAATCTCGCGCCTTCTTACACGGTAATTCCGAGCTCCACCTGGCGTTGGGGAAACGCACTTTCGGCGCTGTTGGTTCCTCAGCGGGGTATCCTGATGGGATTACCGCTCGCAGTCATTGTCTTTACACAATGGTGGCTGGCAATTGACACGGCGACGCGGGGACGTGGCGAGGCCGAGAAAGAAAAAAACCCGGCGAAGGCACAGAGGTCTGCAAAGAAGGCGTCTCGAAAAAAGGATAGAAAACCCTTCGTTAACACGCCCGCCCGTCTCCACCTCTCGTCTCGTCATCGGATGATTGCCGCCGGCATCGTCGCTGGAATGCTGCCGCTCGTGCACGCCCACAGTTTCGTAGTGGTTATGGCAATGGGCGGCTGCCTGGCACTCATTCAGCGACGATGGCGCGATTGGTTTGCATTCTTCATTGTCGCCACGCTAATTGCCGTTCCGCAGATGTTGTGGTCAACCCACGGCAGCTCGGTAAAGGCCGCCAGTTTCTTTGCTTGGCAGTTTGGCTGGGACCGTGGCACGGAGAACGCTGTGTGGTTCTGGTTTAAGAATACCGGCCTCTTCATTCCGCTGATAGTTACTGCCATTCTTTGGCGCGGGAAGAACTCGCTAGTCTCACGGCGAGTGCTGCTATTCTATCTGCCCTTCACGCTGTGTTTCATTATTCCGAACTTGATCAAGCTGGCGCCATGGGTGTGGGACAATATTAAAGTGTTGTTCTATTGGTGGGTGGCTTCTGCGCCGCTAGTGGCAATGTTGCTTGCTCGCCTTTGGCATCAGGGCAGACTGCGCCGGCTTCTGGCAGTTATGATCTTTGCTTGTGTGACCCTGGCGGGAGCTTTGGATGTCGCTTCCATCGTTTTGAATCCGAGAAAATTTCAACTGTTTGACCCCAGCGGAATCCAGTTCGCCGAGCTAGTCAAACGAAGCACAGACCCACGTGCCCTGGTTGTGCACGCCCCGGTCCATAATGATCCGATTTTCCTGACGGGCCGGCGATCTCTGTTAGGTTATCCAGGACACATTTGGACCCATGGACTTGATTTCGTTGAACGTGAACGTGAGATCAAGAGTATATACGCCGGCGCTCCCAATGCGGAGGCCCTCCTCCGCAAGTATGGCATCGCATATGCCGTGGTTGGTCCGCATGAACGAAATGTCACCAGCGTGAACGATCAATTCTTTTCGCGTTTCGCGAAGGTTGGAGAAATAGGTGAGTACCGCCTCTACAAAATCACGCAGCCATAGGAAGCGAAAAGCCGAAGTCGCCGCGAGCAAAACTGTGGCTGAACCTTCCAGCTCAAGTGAATTGTCACCGGGTGATGTCACCGAACGGACCTGGCTTGTTAGTAGCTTCTGCATCCTGGCAGTCGCCGCTTTTCTCCGTCTTTACCACCTGGACCTGGTGCCATTCCACCATGATGAGGGTGTGAATGGTAACTTTCTCGTGCGCTTAGTGCGGGAAGGTTTTTATCACTACGATCCGGCAAACTACCATGGGCCAACTCTCTACTATTTCTCAGCAATTATCCCCTGGACACTCAGGTTTCTCTTCGGTGTCTCTGCGCAGAATGACTATGGACTGCACACTGTCACCGTAAGACTAGTACCGGCGCTCTTTGGCCTGGCGACTGTTTTGTTAGTGTTGCTGCTGCGGCGGCGATTGGGCACGATTGGTGCGCTCTCAGCTGCTACCCTACTTGCTGTTTCGCCCGGAGCAGTCTACCTCTCGCGCTACTATATCCACGAAACACTGTTTGTCTTCTTCACCCTCGCGCTGGTTGTGGCCGGATTGAGGTACTACGAAGACGGGCATCCCGTTTACCTGATACTGGCGGCAGTTTCGGCTGCACTGCTTTTTGCAACCAAAGAGACCGCGATGATTTCGGCGGGGGTTCTCTTAATCGCCCTTCTGTTAACTGCTGTCTATCGGTGGCTCAGAAGAAAATCCGCCGGCGCGGGCCAAAAAAGACGCAAAGAACGAAGCTCACAGCGCCAGGTTGGAACGGCCCAAAGGCCAGACGTGCTGCAAAAGTACGGAGGCGCCAGGATGTTGGCGATCTCGGTTACGGGAGCGGTCGCGCTGTTTGTTGCCGTAAACGTCATTTTGTACTCTTCTTTCTTCACGAATTTTCCAAAGGGCATCTACGATGCGTTGAAGACTTTTGAGTTTTGGACGAAGACGGGCAAAGCGGCACACGTCCATCCATTTGAAACCTACATTTGGTGGCTCCTTAAACAGGAGTCGCCAGTCTTAGTCCTCGGAACGATCGGCGCAGCGTTTGTTGTCTGGAAGCCACGCACCAGCTTCGCGCTGTTTTCAGCGTTATGGGCGTTTGGAATTCTCGCCGCTTATTCGCTGATTCCATACAAAACGCCCTGGCTTGCCCTTAATTTCATTGTTCCCTTAGCGCTGATTGGCGGCTATGCCCTGCAAGTGATTTACGAACTAGGCTGGCGCCCTCAGTGGCTAATCGCTGGCGTCATGGTGGTTGCTATCGGAATCAGTGGGTACCAAACCATCGCCCTGAATTTTTTCAATTATGACAATGACGCTCAATATTATGTTTATGTCTACGCCCACACTCGCAGGGAGACACTCAAACTTGTTTATGAGCTCGACCGAATTGCCACACGCACCGGTCAGGGCAAACAGATTGGAATAACAATTGTATCGACCGACTATTGGCCGCTGCCGTGGTATTTGCGCGAATACGGACGGGTAGGCTACTTCGGGCGTATGAGCAATTCAACTGAGCCGCTGATCGTCGCTTCAGAAGGCCAGGGTGCTGAGATGGAAGCTACCTTTGGCGAACGCTACCAACAGGTGCATTCTGGACTCAATGCAGCGGGTAGTTATGCGCTCAGGCCTGGCGTGAATCTGCTTCTTTACGCGCGCCGCGACGCGCTTGGAACAACTTCCGAAAAGCCACCCGATTAAGCTGTGAGTGGCCATCCAGCAGGACCACAAGCAATAACGCTGAACTCAACCTGTAAATTGTCGCGGCTCAAGTGATTTTGCTGGCAGTCTTTCTGTAGACCCTTTTGCCGCTAACCGACCTTCCGGGTCAGACTCCAGCTTAAGCACGTGCCTTAACCTTGCTTCTCACTTCATTAAACTACGCTAGCTTAAAGTTTTAGTTGACATTCTAAGCAACTCGCATCTATATTGGCTCACTCGTAGATTGCTAGCGGTCACCTGCGCTTTTGACCCGGAGGCCGGCCGAATATACGATTTGTACGCATGTTCAAACTCCAACGGCTAGAGATCACCGGCTTCAAATCCTTCGCGGACTACACAGAAATTCTCTTCACGGGAGACGGCATCACAGCCGTCGTCGGACCCAATGGCTGCGGCAAGAGCAATGTTGCTGATGCCATTGCTTGGGTCTTGGGAGAGCAGCGCGTGAAGCATCTTCGTGGCGCTGAAATGAAGGATGTGATCTTTCAAGGCTCCCGAAACCGGAAACCAAGCGGCATGGCGGAAGTGGTCATGCACATGGTGCGCGATGAGGCAATTGAGCATGAGCCTGACATTCAGGACATTGACTCAACTCTCGAGCAGATCGATGAGCGTGTGGTCAATCTGGATGCGGTCTTACCCGAGGCTGATGCGCAGAGTTCGGAGCAAATAAACGCAAATGAGACGGCCCCAGCGAACGTGGAGGCTTTGGTCACCGCAGAGACTTCGGCGGACGCCGCGCCCGAAGTTTCACCGGCATCGAAGGCCCAACCCAAGCGCCACTGGCGACGACGGAATCTGGCGCTGGAATTTGAGCCGGGAGAATCGGTGGCGGTCACACGCCGGCTTTACCGCTCAGGCGAGAGCGAGTATCTGCTGAACAACCGAGCATGCCGCCTGCGTGACATTCAGGATCTCTTCTCTGGGACCGGGTTGTCTGGCGGCCACTACGCCATCATCGAGCAGGGACGCATCGGTCAGATTCTCTCCGCTAAGCCGATGGACCGCCGCACCATCATTGAAGAAGCGGCAGGGATCACAAAGTTTCGCGTGCGCCAGCGCGCAGCTGAGACTCGGCTGGATTCCGCCCGGGCAAATCTTTCTCGCATATCCGACATCATCTCGGAGATAGATCGGCAGGTGAACAGTCTTCGGCGACAAGCCGCAAAGGCGCGCCGTTATCGGGTTAACCGCGAGGAGTTGCGTGAACTCCTTCGTCATGTTTTTGTTGCCGAAGATCGGAAACTTACCAACCTGCTCGCAGATACAGACACTAAGCTACGGGAAGTTTCCTCGCTTGAACGCAACGTGGCTGAAGAGTTGGCTCAACGCGAGGAAGACGCTCGCCAGGCAACGCAGCAAGCCAGGAATATTGAAGACGAATTGACTACCTCACGGGCCGCAGCCGCGGAAGCTCTGCTGCGTCGCGACCGGGAAATGCGCGAGCGAGCCTATCAGGAAGAGCAGGTAGGATCGCTTGAAAAACGGAAACTTGCGGTAGAGTCGGAGATCACAGCGCTCTCCGACCGCCTCATCCTGGTAGATGCCGAATGCAGACGTCTGCAGAATGAGAATGCCACGCTCACCGCGCAAGCTGATAAAAGCGCGTCGTCCTTGCGCGCGGCAGAGGAAGCTTATGCTGAGAAGCTGGCCTTATCCGCGAAGGCAGAAACGGAAATCGAGAGCGCACGGGCCGAATTGCTTCAGCACACGGCCCTGGCTGAACGCCTGCGCGAAATAGCGCGCCAGCTTGAGGGCACAATCGAGCGCTTAATGGTCCAGGCGGAAGGCCTGGTGCGCGAAGGCGAGCGGGCCACAGTCCAGCATTCTGAGCGCAAAGCGGAAGCCGAAAGGTTTGGCCATGTGATCAACGCCGCGCGCGAGCGCATCGCCAAACTGAGTAGCGAGCGTGAAACAGCGGTGCATGCTGTCGTCCAGGGACACGAAGCAGTTAGCGACAGCGACGCAGAGCTGACTCGGGTACGAGATGAATGTTCACGTACCACACACCGTCTCGAAAGTTTGAAAGAACTCGACGAGCGACGAGCCTATTATTCGTCGTCGGTCCAACTCTTGTTTGGCGAGACTGGGGCGCCGCGTGAGTTTTGTTTCATTGGAACGCTGGCTGATGCGCTCAACGTCGATGCCAAATGGGAGCGAGCGGTCGAGGGTGTGATGGGCGCATCGCTACAGTCAATTGTTGTTCCCACGCCAGATGATGCGGCGCGCGCTGCCCAATGGCTGCGGGAGAACAATGGGGGCCGCGCTAGTTTTCTCGTTGCCGGTCTGCATGGGGCGAGCGACGAAACGGACACACTGGACTACAGGCTGCAGCAACGGCCGGCGGTGTCACTTTCTTACTCCAGTGAAGATCTTAACGATCTGCGTATCAGCGATCTGCTCGGAGCGCCGCGTGAACTGGTTTCGGTTCTGTCAAAGACGATGCCGCAAAAGATGAATGCGCGGCTCGCGGCAAATTTTGATGATGCGATGACTGGATCTCTGACTACCGGAGAGGTCTATGTGACGCTAAATGGTGACTGGATCGCCAGCGGGCAATTTGTCAGTGCCGGTGATGCACGAGCGCTTGAAGAAGGCGCCGGTTTGCTGGCTTTCAAAAGAGAGCTGCGCGAGCTGGAAGCCCGCTCAGAGGTTTTGGGGTCGGAGTTGCATTCGGCCGACCGGGCCTCAAAACTTGCTCGCACTCGCCTCGTCGGACTGGAAGATGCTGTAGTTTACCTGAACGAAGCCCATGGCCGTGAAGAGCGCGAAATAATGACGCACGAACTGACTGCGGCGGGGCTGGGCCACGAGATAGAACGCGCCGAACGTCACATGCGAGTGGTTGCTGAGGACTCCGCGCGTGGGGAAGGGGAGCGACGAGAGGTGGAGCAACGTCGCATTAAGGCGCTGCTAGAGGCTGAAGCAGCGGAAGGCGCCCGACTCGGCTCGGGCGAGATGGTAATCAAAGCGTCGGCCTTGCTAGCTGAGGCCCGCCGAGAGGCGGAGTTGGAAAGCGAAGGGCTCGCCGTACAGCGCGCGACCGCCGCTGCAGCCGCTGAAAGAAGACGCGCTACGGCCGGCGAACTGCGGCGCATGGAAGGTGAGTACGCGGATGTTGCAGCCAGGATTGAGCGACACAGGTTTGAGCTAATTGAAACCACAAATCGGATCGAAGAATTGCGCCTTTCAATTGGTGAATTTGAGCACCAGGCTGGCACCGTTGATGAGGAGCGGGCCCGGGAAGACCAAGAGATTGCTGCTCTCACCGCGCGCCTCGAACACGCACGCACGCAAGCTGATGCACTCTCAACGGAACTCTCCGAGCTAAACCGCCGGGCGGGCGAAATGCGTGACTCGCGAGGGGCTATTGAAGTTCAGCGGGCAGAAGCGCAAGCGAGACTCAGCTTTGTCCGTGAAAATTGCGCTGCGGAATTGAATCAGTCGCTCGAGGAACTGGCGCGGGAACAGCCTTTGGAGGAGGAGTTCGATCTTGAGTCCGGGCACGCTCGCGTTGAAGAACTGCGTTCCCGGATCGAAGGCTTTGGCGCGGTAAACATGATGGCCCTGGAAGAACTGACTGAAGCTGAAGAGCGATTTTTATTCCTTACGGCTCAACGCCAGGACATTGTTGATGGCATCTCTTCAACTGAAGAAGCGCTGCGAGAGATCAAGCGGCGGTCGCGCGAACGATTCCGGCAGGCTTTTGAACAGATCAACAAGAACTTTGGCGAGTTTTTCAAGGAGCTTTTCGGCGGCGGACGCGGTGAGATGAGTCTAATCGACGGCGACGATGTGCTCGAATCCGGGATAGACGTCATTGCCCAACCGCCGGGTAAGCGATTGCAAAATGTGCTATTGCTGTCCGGCGGCGAAAAAGCCATGGCGGCGCTGGCGCTGGTCCTGGGAATCTTTCACTATCGACCGTCGCCTTTCTGCCTGCTCGATGAAGTCGATGCTCCACTTGACGAAGCGAACGTGGGGCGCTTTACTGACAAGGTAGCGCAGATGTCGGCGAATACGCAGTTCATTGTGATCACACATAACAAGAGGACCATGGAAATGGCCCGGGCTCTCTATGGCGTCACAATGGAGGAGGTTGGCGTTTCGAAGCTTGTCTCCGTAAGGTTTGAGTGAATATCAGGTGAAATACTATGCAAGAGAAGTTGGCCGCTGCGCTTTTAATCCTGGGCGCGGCGATTTTACCTTCCGTAACTCCTTGCTCTCGGTGTCTTCATGGAAACGCTCTGCTCTATAGTCAGGTAAATGGGCAACAAGCCCCCGATCTAAAAGCCACCAAACCCAACGTTCGTTCCGGAGAATCCACTCAAACCGCTCCGGCAGCAGACTATAAAAAAACAGATGCTGGGCCAGTTAACTATTCCTACGAATTCTCGCAGCCTAATTTCTACATCCGCCATATCGTGATCCAGCACGACGCAAACGGTATCGGCAAAATCACATTTGAACGTCTGAATGAGGAAGAGCCTCTCACGGAACAGCTTGAACTCACACCCGTTGTAGTAGATCGCATCTCTGCGCTTTGGCGAGCACTGCTCTTCCTGGATTCCAAGGAAGACTATCAATCCAACAAGCAGTTTCCACATCTGGGCACCATGCGGATTACGATGCAGCAGGGTGGGCGTAAGCGGACGGCCGAGTTTAACTGGACGAACAAGACCGAAGCCTCAGCCCTCGTCAACGAATACCGTCGCGTTGCAGATCAGGCCATTTTCGTTTTCGATGTATCTGTCGCGCGTGCAAACCAGCCTCTCAACGCGCCAAAGTTAATGGAGTACCTTGAATCGGCATTGAAAAGAAATTGGCTGGCAGATCCCCGGCAATTGATCCCACTGCTGAAAGAAATCAGCACAGACGAGCACCTGCCGCTCATCGCCCGCAATCACGCACTGCGGTTAATAAAGAAGATTGAGAAATAGAATGGGAGTTGCATCCCGGCTTACGGTTGCTACCGACGACTGTGTGAAGACCCAACCGGGCTCACGGTTTTGCCGTCTTAACGGTAGCAGTTGCCGGCTATTTGCAGGTCACTTAGTAATCTCAAGGTCAGTTAATCTCAAGGTCAGTAGTAATCTCAAGGTCAGGAAGGTGGACCCTGTCCCCGCCTCTTCGTTCGGAAACCACTAAGCAGCAAGTCACCTCTTGCTTCCTGACCTGAGAAATTACTAAGTTTGAAGGTGACTTGCGGCTTAGTGGTTTTGCAGCTTCAACGGGGACAGGGTCCGCCT
>JBPCIQ010000140.1:0-6787 GCA_051006135.1 Pyrinomonadaceae bacterium
TCTCCACATTCCGCCTGGCAATGCAAATTCACACGCGCAGCTCGAATGCTAAGTGGCTAAACGAAATAGCGCACACGAATCCGCTCTGGATTCACCCCTCCTTTGCCGAGCGCGTCGGCGTCGGCACCGGGGATCTAGTTCGGGTGGAAACCGAAATTGGATATTTTGTTGTGCCGGCGTGGGTCACCGAAGGCATTCGTCCCGATGTGGTTGCTTGCAGCCATCACATGGGCCGCTGGAAAACCCACGAGCAGGGAGCGCGACAGATGATGGCAACCGTCAAGCTGGACCATCAAGCAAACGAATGGGGCTTACAACGGGAAAAGGGCGTCGAAGCGTACGAATCGAGCGATCCTGATACTTTGCGGATCTGGTGGAGTGATGTCGGCGTGCATCAGAATCTGACGTTCCCCGTTCATCCCGATCCGATCTCGGGAATGCATTGCTGGCACCAGGCGGTGCGTGTGAAGAAAGCCGATCCGGAAGACAAATACGGCGATATTTCGGTGGACACAACCAAGTCGCGAGCGGTTTATAAGAAATGGCTGGCGATGACGCGCCCGGCGGACAAGTTTTCTCCTGACGGCACGCGCCGCCCATACTGGATGCTGCGGCCCTTGAAACCCGCGCGCGAGTTTTATAAATTGCCAGAGCAGTCCAGGTCGCCGGAAGTCCCATAATTCGCGCTGCTTAAATCAACGATGTTGGGGCTTTTCCTCATGACGATATCGCTCACGGGGAAATAGGAGCAGGAGGTCACATGTACTTCAAGCAATACTATCTTGGTTGCCTCGCTCACGCTTCCTACATTATCGGCTCCAAGGGCGAAGCCGCCGTAGTTGATCCGCAACGCGATGTAGACCAGTACCTTGAGGAAGCTGAAGCACAAGGACTAAAGATCAAGTATGTGATCGAAACCCATCTGCATGCGGATTTCGTTAGTGGCCATCGAGAGCTCGCGGAGCGCGCCGGTTCGGAAATCGTTATCGGTGAAAAAGCCGGCGCGACTTTCCCTCATCGCGCCGTGCGAGAAGGTGACGAAATTAGGTTGGGAAAAGTTTTGCTCAGGTTTATAGAAACACCAGGTCATACACCGGAAGGCGTCTCCGTCCTGGTCATCGACAGCGACGTTTCCGATCAGCCGCAGAAGGTGCTCACTGGTGACACCCTCTTCGTAGGTGATGTGGGCCGCCCTGATTTGGCGGGCGGCCAAGGCTACACACCTCAAATGATGGCCGCAATGATGTATGACACTCTGCATCAGAAACTTTCGCGGCTTCCAGACGAGACCGAAGTTTATCCCGCGCATGGCGCTGGCTCGATGTGTGGACGCAATATGTCGCAGGAGACTTCTTCGACAATCGGTGAGCAGAAGAAGTCTAATTACGCGCTCAAGCCGATGTCGAAAGACGAGTTTGTTCGCATGATGACCTCGGACCTTCCCCAAGCCCCCGGGTACTTTTCGCGCGATGCCGAGATCAATCGGACGGGCGCGGGCTCATTGAAAGAGATTGATCGCCCGGCAACGCTTTCACCGCTGGAGGTAAACCAGTTAGCGACGGAACTTGTGCATGTTGAGGGCTTGCGTCATATCGTGCTCGACGTTCGTTCAGCAGTAGAATTTGGTGGAGGTCATGTTCCGGGTTCGATGAACATTGGTCTGGGCGGACAGTTTGCGATTTGGGCCGGCTGCCTTGTTCCAATGACCGCGCCGATCGTGATTGTCGCCGAATCAACGGAAAGAGTTGATGAAGCCGTAATGCGGCTTGCCCGAGTAGGGATTGAAACCGCGACCGGCTATTTGAACGGAGGTATGGACGCCTGGCGTGAGGCAGATCTAGAGATAGCCACCGTGCGCCAAATCTCAGTAGCCGAATTGCATGATCTGATCCGGAGAGAAGACGACCTGCAGATTCTCGACGTGCGGCGTCCCGCTGAGTACCAGAGCGGTCACGTGCCGCGAGCCATTGCGGAGCCGTTGTCTAACCTGAAAGAGAATGTAAGCGGCTTGTCGATGGACCCCGAGAAACCGACAGCGGTAATCTGCGCCGGCGGTTATCGTTCGAGCGCGGCCACCAGCATTCTGCAACAGAGTGGCTTTTCTAATCTGTTGAATGTTACCGGTGGAACAGGCTCCTGGATCGCCGCAGGGTATCCGGTAGAGAGCTAGCGAGGCTGTGCTTCGAGTCCTAAATAAACGGCAACGGCGAAAAGAATTTTTCATTTTCCATTTGACAGTTATCAATCTAGTCGCGATTAACGATTAATGGGTTGTAGCCATCGATCCCTTCACATTCAAAACTCTCATCAGCATTGCAATCATTGTCATTGCCACGATCCATGGTTACGGTGCAGCCTGGCTGGCGATCTGGATGCTCTTTCATCCTTACCAGCCGGTCAAAGTTCTCGGGATTACCGTTTGGCCCCAGGGCATGATCCCGCGCCACCGGGAGCGACTGGCCGAATCAATCGGCAATGCGGTCGGGAATGAACTCGTTTCGCAGGAAACTGTTTTCAATGCCCTTTTCGAAACAAGTTTCTTCCAGCGCAAGGTGGAAGACTTTGTTAATGCTTACACCTCTGAGCTGCTGGCCACGGTTTATCCCTCATTCATCGATGCGTTGCCCGCAGGCGCGCGTGCCCCCATTCTTGACACAATTTCCGCGCTGCAGTACCGGCTGGCTGAATACATCGCCACTATGCTCAAGGGTGAAGAGACTGCCGCAGCGATCGCACGATTCGTCGACGCCCGGGTTGATGAACTCTTGCAGCGCAGAATTGACGCCACATTAAGTGATGAAGCGTTCAATCAAATCCTGCATTTTGTTGAGGAACGGTTTCAGCAGCTAGTCACGGAAGAAGGGTTCGAGCAACAAGTCCGCGATTTCGTTGCGGGTCGCCTGAACGATCTCGCGCACAGTAATGCTACGCTCGCCGAAACCTTCACGCCGGAAACGGTGAGATTCATCAAGGAACGCATCGATCAACAGGTTCCACCCATCGTTCAACATCTAGCTGATATTGCTACCAGCCAGAACACGCGCAAGCAGATTGGCGCTCTCATAAAACGCGAGGTTGACGACTATTACGAGCAGCTCTCATTGTTCAAAAAGATCTTCATCTCGCGCGAGCGCATTCATCGCGAAGTGGATGAGCTGGTAAACAAGACGCTGCCCAATCGCATCGAAGAATACTTGCGGGGTCCTGCATTCGAGCAAGAAGCCGAGGCGTTTCTAAATTCGACTATCGATAACCTGACCTCTCGTCCACTGAATGAGATTATCGGCCAAATAGAACCCGAGAAACTGAAAATGATCCAGCTGCAGGTGGCGGAGCGGATTCTTGAGCTGGTCCAGAGTCCTGAATTGTCCCGTTCCATATCTGCTTACATTGCCGATGGACTGGAACGGCTGCGGCCGCAAACCCTTGGATCCGCGCTCGAGCGCCTCAATCCTGAATCAGCCTCCCGAATAAAGCGCTTTCTCACCAGCGGCTTGCTGAACATCTTGGCGCGAGAAGATACGGCGCGAACCATCAACGCCATCATGAGTTCGCAAATCGAGCGGCTGCTCGTGGCTCCGATGGGCCGGCTGGGCGATCATTTGCCGGACGATTCACTCACACTGGCAAGAGCGGCACTGGTCGAACGCATAACCTCCGCGGCTCGCGAACGCCTGCCGGCTGCTATAGCAGAGTTTGATGTTGGGGGCCTCGTGCGTAAAAAGGTTTCGGAGTATCCCATTGAAAAGCTCGAATCGCTGGTCTTGTCAGTGGCTCAGCATCACCTGAAAACGATTGAGCTTTTTGGAGCTATCATCGGCTTCTTTATCGGCGTCGGACAGGCTTTCTATTTCTGGCTCACTTATATGCCTGGCCGTTAGCAGATTCTTTGTGGCAAGCAGTTGGCCGGAACATAACCTCGTCTTGGGCCGTTCTAGTTGTCAAGGGATGGCGTCGGGCCATTTAGTTCAGTCTTTCTTCAGAGGGAGTAACAAATGTATTGCTCAGGCTGTGGTAGCCCAATCGCCCCAGGTCTCAGTTTTTGTAATCGCTGCGGCACCAGCTTGAAGGAGTCAGGCAGTTCAGGCGGTTCTAAACACACAGTAGCCGTGGGTGCTTTGGTGATAGCGATGACAGTGATTGCGATTTGCGGGATGGGAATCATGCTGGGGGGACCGATCGCGTTAAAGAAGGAAGGCCAGTTTGGTGAGGAGCTCATAGTCCTTTTCATGTTCCTTTCTTTCTTTATTGCATCTCTTACCGAGATCTTCCTTTACCGGCAGTTAGGCCGCCTCACCGCTTCCAGGGAGAAGAATCAGCTTCTCGCGCCTCCCGTAGCACCTGCGCTGGCCGAGTTTCGCGTTCCCCAGCCTCGCACGTTAGCAGAACCGGTCCCTTTCTCGAGCGTTACAGAGAACACCACGCGAACGCTTGGATACTCACACGAAGAACGCAACAGATAATCACGCACCTAGCGACAATCGCCGCGACAATCGCCGATCGCTGGGCCGGAGGAGGAAGTGAGAAAACTTGCGCCTATTTTGATCGCCGCCTTGCTGCTTAGCAGCTGTCAATATTCCGGCATGCACGACGGAATTACCGGCTCGGGGATACGCAAGACGGAAAAAAGAGACCTCAGCGCATTTACTTACATCTCGACTGACGGTGCGTTCGATGTGCAGGTGGTTTCTCAGCAGCCGCAAAGCCTGGAGATCGCGGGGGACGATAATCTCCTGGCGTTAGTCGCGACCGATGTCTCAAATGGCTTGCTACGCATCAAGAATCTTCGTGGCTACTCAACTAACGAGCCAGTAAGGATAAAGATCTCTATTCCAAATATCGACGGGGTCACCGCAAATGGCGCCGGGACGATCGAAATTTCGGGGGTGAAAAACGACAAGTTCGAGATCGATTCCAACGGCGCTCCAACGATCAGGGTGTCGGGCGAAACAAAAGCATTGGCAATCGATGCGAACGGAGCGGGCAAAATCGACGCGCACAAATTGCGCGCGGCAAATGCCGAGGTGGAATCGAAAGGCGTGGCGAGAGTCGAAGTCTTTGCCAGCGATCAGCTTAACGTTACCATCTCTGGTCCATCCACAGTGATTTACGACGGCGACCCGGATCTCAAGCAGAGCGTCAATGGCCCTGGCTCGGTCCAGAAGAGAAACTCAGGTGGTGCTTGAATCAGTGTTGTGCCCGTCGAAGAGCCTGATCCGCGAGTAAAGCAACTAGCCTCGCTTCGTCCGGTGACGAAACATTCCAAAGCCTATCGATCGCGAAATCGCCGACAGTTGTGATGCCACCGGCGGTTATTAAACCGATCAGGAAAAAAGAGGGGCGGCACAATGTAAGCAATGATCCAATACATTGTTTGGGCTACTGAGCAACACATCAAGGAAGCAACTCCTGATTAGACATGCTGCGGTATGAGATGTCCCATCTTACATTATAAAATTTTCTGTTGACATTCCTCGCGTTACAGAATAAAGATTTGCCATTCGAAAGGAGCTTTTGCCCGATGACATATGTCGTAGTTGAGTTATGTGTTGATTGCAAGTACACCGACTGTGCAGCCGTTTGTCCTGTGGAGGCGTTTCATGAATTGACAGATCGCCTGTACATCAATGCGGATACTTGCATCGATTGCGACGCCTGCGTACCGGAGTGTCCTGTGGAAGCTATTTTCGCCGACACCAACGTGCCCGAGAATTATGCGCACTGGACGCAAATCAATATTGATGAAGCGCCAAAGTATCCAGTCATTAGCCAGAAGATTCCCGCCCTTCACGGACCAGGCTGTACTGGGCCAGAGGAGTGATGCCAGGGCTTTAACGTTTCCGTCTCCGCGCCGAAACTCTGCTACCGCGCTAAACTCTTCCAAAACTCAAAACCTCGCCCGACAGCTAGTGCTCCGCTGGGCGTAGAATCAGAGAATCTCTCCCTCAGTAGATCATGAAAGTACCACTTACTAATTTTCAGCTTGATTCTGGCCGGTAGTTCGTCAGTTCTTTCCCAGTCCGGCCGCAGAGTGAAAGAGGTGAAACTCCCTACGCCTGCCGTTGAAGAACCAGCGAAAGAAGTCGCGAAGCCTGAAACGCCTGAGGAGGCGCCACCGGTCACTGCGGAGCGGAATCAGGATTACCGCTGTACCGACGATGGTACGCTGGCGAGAATTCTCGAAACCGAAACTGATCAGATACTATCCGCTAAAGAAGTTGATACGCTTGCCGTAACCAGCGCAAAGCCTAAACCGAGCTACACCAAAGAAGCGCGTCGCAACGGCGCGCAGGGATACGTGATTCTAAAAGTTGCGGTCTCGTCGAGCGGAGAGATCACACGCGTCAGGGTGGTGCGCCGTTTGCCCTTTGGCCTGACGGAGAACGCGATCCGGGCAGCTTGCAAGCTGGAGTTCAAGCCGGCAACAAAGGGCGGCGAAGCCGTTTCAGGGTCAACTTGGAATATGTTTTCCGGCTTGCGGACTCGTCGATCCTGGGATCGTAAAAACCCTCAAGACATCCTCGTCCCAAATTTCTTGTATCAGTCGCCCGAAAGAAATCACTAGTTAGTGTAGACCGTGTGAAAACCCAAAAGGCCCCCACCTTAATTTGCAGGTAAAGAAGTGGGCTGAGCAGAGCGTCCCCGCTCGCGTCGGAAAGCCATCGCTCTTAGCCAAAACATGCTAACTCCAATAACCTCTCAGGTAAGGAAGGCGGACCCGGTCCCCGCTCCAGCTGCAAGAACCACTCAGCCCAAGAGGTCGGAGTAGGAATGACCATTGCTGGCC
>JBPCIQ010000141.1:0-11872 GCA_051006135.1 Pyrinomonadaceae bacterium
GAAATACCGTGACCGGCTGCTCTTCCTGCACATAAAGGACGTGGAGAGTCCTGTGCCCGCGGCGGCAGGCGAACAGTCGCGCCCGTACCGCTTCGTCGAACTCGGTCGCGGCAAGGTTGATCTGGCGGCGATCTTCAAGGCGCTCAAGGATGTCAAATTCCGCGGCTGGGCCGTCGTCGAACTCGACAGCGTGTCCGACAAAACGCGCACGCCCAAAGAGGCGGCCATGATCAGCAAAAAGTATCTCGAAGAGAAGTTGGGGATGAAAATCTAGTGGTCAGTGGTCAGTGGTCAGTGGTCCGTCGGGATGAGACTTCTGGTAGTCATTAGTTTAGGTTCGTGTGATTTCGGGGATAGCCTCGTTGCCGACGCTCCGAAACGATCCACGAAATGACACGAACCCACACAAAACACACCAGAGACCGAAGATCGAAAACAGGCGCCCTTGACAACCGACCACTAATAACGCCCTTTGATGAAGGAGTAAAGAGATGACCGACAACAAAAATTCACGGCGAGATTTCATCAAGACCGCGGGCCTCGGCGTCGCTGGCCTCGTGCTCAGTCCGACGGCTGCGAGTTACGCGAGAATCCGGGGCGCCAACGACCGCGTACGCGTTGGCATCGTCGGCTTCTCTGACCGCGCCAGGCAAGCCTTGATACCGTCCTTCATGATGCACGCCAGGGAGTTGAACTTTGATCTCGTGGCCATCTCGGACATCTGGAGCCGCCGCCGCGACGAAGGCGCGGAGTTCCTCAGGAAGGCGGCCGGCCATGTCATCGAGCAGGCGCGCAACAACGATGAGTTGTACGCACGCAAAGACGTCGACGCCGTCATCATTTCGACGGCCGACTTCCAGCACGCCCTGCACGGCGTTGAGGCGGTTCGCGCCGGCCGCGATGCCTACGTTGAAAAGCCGCTCGCCAACACGATGGAGGACGCGCGCGCGATTCTTAAAGCGGTCGATGAGACGAAGAAGGTCGTCCAGATCGGCACCCAGCGGCGGAGCGGTGGCAACTACATGAGCGCCGACGAGTTTATTAAATCCGGCAAGTTCGGCCAGATCGTGATGGTCGAGATGACCTGGAACGTCAACCAGCCGGGGCGCTGGCGACGTCCGCAGCTCGTCAGCCAGATTCGCAAAGAGGAGACAGACTGGGAGCGCTTCCTTTTGAACCGGCGAGAAGGCGGCAAGAAGCCCGCGTGGGACCCGCGCAAGTATCTCGAGTACAGGCTGTTCTGGCCCTATTCGTCGGGCATCCCAGATCAGTGGATGGTCCACCAGATCGACACCGTGCACTGGTTCACAGACCTGCCGCGTCCCCGCAGTGTCGTCGCCAACGGCGGCATCTACCAGTGGCATGACGGCCGCACGAACTTCGACACGATGACCGCCGTCTTCGACTATGGCCCGTTGAACGACACGTCGAAGGGCCTCCAGGTCGTTTACTCATCACGCATGAGTAACTCGGCAGGGGGGACCAAGGAGTTGTATTACTCCAACGCCGGGATGCTCAACCTGGACACTAACAAAATCACCTCGGAAGGCGGTCTACGTGAGAAAGAGGCAGCCGACATGGGGATGAAGTCAAACTTGCTGGGCGAGTCGTCGCTGGTGGACGAGTCGAGAAAGGACCTGGCGCGTGCGGAGACGGCGGCTAACACCGGTGCGGATAGCACCACCTCGGCCCACGTGAGGAACTGGATGGAGTGTGTTCGCTCGCGCAAGACGCCTAACGCGGACATCCGCGCGGGCTACAACCATTCGGTGGCGCTCTGCATGACTATTGCTGCCTTGCACACGGGCCAGCGTGTCACTTTCAATGATGCCAGTCAGCAGGTCGTCGTCGGCTAAAGAGGAAAAAGGCTATCAGAGTCCGACCTCAGCTCGACAAGGAAATCCGGACAGATAGGGGGCAAGCCTTCCTGTCCTCTGCAGTCAAGGCATCCCATCTTTACGTCTTATCCACGACGCATCAGCAGACACTATCGCTCCATCGGGGAGTGTGAATCCGGTCGAAGAATCGAAAGCCACACCTTTACCGTTCTTTCGAACCCTGGCTGCAAGCTGACTTGTAAGACTGAAGTTTCGTTACGATTTGCCATTTACCATTTGCCATTTACCATTTACCATTCACATCCATGCGGCGCGCGATCTATCCTGGCTCTTTCGATCCCGTTACCAACGGCCATCTGGACATCATCGAGCGCGGCTGTAAGCTCTTCGATGAAATCATTATCGCCATCCTCGTAAACCCGGAGAAGCAGCCATTCTTTACCATCGAAGAACGACGCGAGACTCTCAATGAGGTATTGACAGAGATTGATCGCGGGGGTTGTGCGGTGCGAGTCGATAATTTTCAGGGTCTGCTGGTGCACTACGCCCTGGCTCAGAAGGCAGATGCCATCGTGCGGGGTATCAGGGCGATTTCTGACTATGAATATGAGTTGCAGATGGCTTTAATGAACCGTCGGCTCGAACCTAGTATTGAAACTGTGTTTATGATGCCTGCCGAGACTTACTCATACGTCAGCTCGCGGCTGGTCAAGGAAGTATTCCAGTTGGGTGGTGAACTGGATGGACTTGTGCCGCCTTTGGTTGAAACGCGAATGAAGCAGAAGTATCAGGGTAAGCTGAAGCCATAGTTCCCAGGTAAGGTTTTAAAATCCCTCTGACAAGGAATAGAAATTAATGATGACCAAACCCGCTGGTTCCCTGTTTACCGTATCCGAAAATGTGGCAAAGATGCAGCCATCATCCACACTAGCCGCGATGCAGGCTGCAGAATCAATGCGGGCAGCCGGTCTCAACGTGGTGGATTTCGGAGCGGGGGAACCGGATTTTGACACGCCCGAGAACATCAAGCTGGCGGCAGCAGATGCCATGCGGGCCGGCCAAACGAAATACACTCCTACTGCCGGCACGCGCGAACTACAACAGGCGATCATCGATTTCTATGCGCGAGAATTCGGAGCGACCTACGAGCGCCCGGAAGTAATGGCTACATCCGGCGGCAAGCAGGCAATCTTCAATGCCGTGGTGACCCTAATTAATCCGGGCGATGAGGTTCTGATGGCTAAACCGTACTGGGTAACTTTCCCTGAGATAGTTGTTTTCGCGGGAGGTATTCCAGCTTTTATTGAGACTGAGGAAACTGGGTTCTTGCTGAGCGCGGAACAAATTGAGCGGTCAATTACGCCTCGCACCAAACTGATTATTCTCAACTCACCTTGTAATCCTTCGGGTCGCGTGATTAACCCGGCCGAATTTAAGCGCATCATGGAACTGCTGTATGAACGCAAAATCCACGCTATCTCAGACGAATGCTATCTACGCTTTGTTTACCCGCCCGCCGAAGTATTTAGTGCTGCCAGTTTGCCAATAGAACTACGAAGCCGTCTTTGCATTGCAGGGTCATTCTCAAAAACGTATGCCATGACAGGCTGGCGCATGGGCTATACGCTTGCGCCTCGTGAATGGACCCAGGCGATGCTAAAGGTTCAAAGCCACTCCACCAGCAATGCAAACTCCATTGCTCAGCGAGCTGCAACCGAGGCGTTCAATGGTCCACAGGAATCTGTGGCAGCGATGCTCGCGGAATATACGGCACGACGCGCGTGGCTGCTTGCGGCCCTAAAAGAGATACCGGGAATCACCTGCAACGAACCAGAAGGAGCGTTTTACGCCTTTCCGAATGTTCGGGGTTGCTTGAAGGGTGGGCTCGGGAGGTCAGGAGAGTTTGCCCAGCGGTTACTGGAAGAAGAGCAGACAGTGGTCACCGACGGTGTCGGTTTTGGCTGTGAAGGTTATGTCCGTATGTCTTACGCTACATCCATGGCGCAGTTGCAGGAAGGCGTCAAGAGAATTAAGCGCCTGGCGGAGAAACTGAATTAAAAGGCGTTTGCGCGAAGTAGTGGGGGAAAAGATAAGCGGCGCTGATTTTTCAATCAGCGCCGCTTTTCACTTCCCCCTCAGGCGAATCGCTCAGTACAGGTTAAAGTTGTATTCCAACTGAATGTACATGGAAACCGGACGGCCATCCTTCGTGGCTGGTGCGAATTTAATCTGCCGTGCAGCTGCGATTGCTCGTTCAGTCAATCCGAAAGGTAAGCCAGAGACAGAGCGGATGTTTGTCACCTGTCCACCCGAGGTAAACACGGCGCGCAGGACAACGGTCCCCGTTATCTGATTCTTTCGTGCCTCTTCCGTGTAAGTTGGTTCAGGCTTAGAGAGCACACGAGCCTTCGAACTTACTTCTTTGCCGCTGAACACTCTGTTGTAATCGCCGCCGCCTGGCCCCCCGGGGCCGCCGCCACCATCGTTTCTATCGCCACCACCGATGTTGCCCCCACGACCCGGGCCAATACCGCCACCTTCACCCGGCCCGATTCCCCCGCCTCTGCCCTGTCCGATACCATTTCCCGTACCTTCCCCGGAGGAGGGATCGTTACTCTTTGACTTAAAATCTCCGTAGGGCAGGACGCGCGCATCAGGCGGAACTAAAAGCGGATCAGCTACCACAGTAGCCGCCACGGGTAACGATGGATTCTTAATTGTGGGCGGTTTCGGATCTGGAGCCACCACTTGCGGCACCGTTAAAGAAGCCTGAGGTGTTTTGCCGAACGAAGCGGGCTTAGGTTCTTCACGGCCGCCACCACCACCGCCCGCCGCTTTCTCTGGTTTTGGCTTGCTGCCTCCACCACTGCCTTTGTTCAAACCAGCCGTACCAGGGTCGGGTGTCGGCTGCTCAGAAGGAATGTCGATGAGCTGATCGACCACCTCCTCGGTAATGGCAGCTTGCTCACTGGCTTTTCGTGTTTGAAAGCGATCAAACCAAATGACGCCCAGCACAACGGTCATCACGAGCACCAACGATGTCAAAACGCCCGTCGCTACGTGAGGTTGAGACAGAGCACGCCATCCGGCCTGGCCATAGCCCGTCACCATTCTCTTCGAAAAGCCAGAGGGATCGCGTTTGAATTCCGGCCAGGTCAGTTCTGATTCGTGAGCGACTTCTTTGAGTTCCACGAGCAGACGATGAGTGAGACCAGCATCATCAATAAAGGTCAGATGGTAGTCCCCTCGGGAGCCAAGACCTGCGGCGGAAACCCCCGCAGCTCCCGCCGCCACTCCAATGGGAGCGGAAGCGTAAGCGGGTTCGCTGCTTGCTCTTAGTTCATCACGCCCGGAGGCTCGGGTTACGCTCTCATCAACCTGCGGCACAAATCCGTTCAGGGGCGTTCCATCCACCGGACAAAAACTGAACTTGTCGGCGAACTGTTCCTGGCATGTAGAACAAAATTTCATCGCTGCTACCTCTTTTTGCATTTGGGGGAATGGCCTCGCACTGGCCTCAGAGCTGGCGCCTCCAAACTCCATTTGATAACTGTTGGACACCCGCTGATCGAGGGTTTTCGAGGGCTCCGGAATGCTCCAGCGCTCGAGCACGCTCTTAAATTCTTTATCCGAACCAAACTGCTCTTCTGGGCTAATACTGCTCATCTTAAGCCTTCTCCAAAGTAACAATTTCCCTGCTACTATTCAAATAAGGCGAAAGCTTATCTCTTAGTCGCTCTCGCGCTCGATGAAGCCGTGCCTTTACGGCCCCAATGTCTGCTCCGACTACGCTAGCAATCTCGCTAAGCGTCAATTCTTCGTACTCAAACAGGACAAGTGCCTCGCGCTGCAAAGGTGTCAGGCTTGCGACAGCTTCCTGCACTTTCCCTGAGAGTTCCTCATCCAACAACCTCGGCAGTGGCTGATCCCTGGCAGGAATCGATGGTTCTTCGGTTACATCGTCGATTGCTGTTTCTCTACCGGAATTACGAAAGTATTTAAGCGCCAGATTTCGTGCCGCCGAATAAAGATACGTACGCAATGAACCCCTTGCCGGATCAAAATTTCCAGGCCGCCTGATCAGGCTTAAGAAGCAGTCGTGGGTTATGTCTTCGGCCATTTCAACGGTTCCCAGGAGTCTGTAGGCAAAACGGAAGACTGCGTGCCGGTGTCGCTCGTATAGCTCGACGAAAGCTGCTTGGTCGCCGTCTTCTGCCCTTTCAAGCAAAAGTTCGTCTGTGATTCTATCTGGCAATCAAGCACTCGATTCTGTCGGAATTGCTTCCTTCCTTAATTACCGTTAAAGGGCCAAAAGGTACGCCCTTGCTCAACTTTTTTCGATTGTCGCTGCCGAGTTGACTCAAAGACCTGCGCCGTACCTGAAATATACTAACGTTTTACCTGCAAGGTTTGGCATTCAAGCCTTGGCCTGAGATCAAACCCTAGCCTTTGATGCACTTACCCGCTAAACGGTTGACGGACAAATATCGCGCATCTAAGATGTTTTCGCTAACCCAACGTTGGAACTAACGCCTTGGAATCAGTGCCCTGGCAGCCCTTATCTTGGCCATGGTCAATATAGCTGAACTTTATGAGCCTAGTGTTTAATGACAGACTGCTGAGAAGGGCGGTTCTCGCTCTCTGCATCGTTTACTCCGCTGGCTGTCTTCCCGTTACCGGCCAGGTCACGCCCGAGCCCCTCCGCGAACAACTCCTCAATGGCTTACGCGTATTGATCTGGCCTCGCCCAGCTGACCAGGATGTCCTGATCAAGCTTCGCATTCACAGTGGAGCAGCTTTTGACGTGTCAGGCAAAGGCGGTGGGATGGCAATTCTGGGTGACCTTCTTTTTCCCGACCCGGCGACACGCGAGTATTTCACAGATGAAATGGCGGGGAGACTGGATGTAGAAACAAACTACGATTCAATCACGGTCACCATGCAGGGCCGAGCCAGCGACTTTGAACGAATGGTGGAGATTTTGCGGACAGCGCTAGTAGCTACGCAACTCACGCCTGACAACGTCGCGAAGATTCGTGATGGTCGGATAAAAATTGCTAAGGAAACGGGTCTTTCGTCATCGGTTTTGGCGGATCGTGCAATCGCCGCTCGGCTCTTGGGGGAGTTTCCGTATGGCAGACCCCAATCGGGCTCCTCCGAGAGTATCGCGCGTGTCGACCGCGCGGATCTTCTTCTTGCACGCGAACGCTTCCTAAACCCCAATAATGCGACCCTTGCTATAACAGGCAACGTGCAAAGAAAGAATGCTATTCGTGCTCTGCGCCAACTGCTTGGGTCCTGGCGCAAGAGCGAACAAGTCGTGCCGGCAACCTTCAGGCAACCTGACCTACCAGACGTCCGCACTTTAATAATCAACGCTCCAGCTGACCAGAGCGCTGAGATCAGACTGGCTGTCAGAGGCTTGTCTCGTTCAGATCGCGACGTGGGGGCTGCTAACATCCTCGCAATGATAGCTCGCAGACGCTGGGAGAAACTAATGCCCGAGTTAACTCGAACCCCAGTTTTTGCCAGACATGAAGCCCATTTTCTGCCTGGCATGTTTGTCCTGGGCGCGTCAGTCAACACTTCTATGGCTCGCAAGGCGTTACAGACGGGGCGGGATGCTCTCAAGTCTCGAATCCACACGCCGGTATCGACGACGGATCTACAACAGGCGAAAACTGAAGTGATCGCTTCCAGCGCCCCGGGGCTAGCCAAACCTGAAGGAATTGCCCAGGCTTGGCTCGATATCGATACTTTTGGTCTTCCACCAATTAACGAGCAGATTCTGGCGTTGAACAGCGTCTCACCTGCTGATCTTCAGCGGTTGGCTACGCGCTTGCTTCGCGAATCTGCGATTACCTCAGTTGCGGTTGGGAATTCAGACCAATTGAAAGCTCAACTGGAACCTCATATTAAGGTCGAACTAATAGGCGTAATCGAACAGCCGCAACCAGATAACTCCAAATCGAAGCCAACAGTAAAGCCGAGCCCGACCGCTAAGCCCGACTAATCACAAATCTTTCGCAATCTACTTGCAACCACATTTTTACGGTTTTTCGCTTAACTGTGTCCGACAAGAGAAGTGAAATAGAGCACGACCACGCAAGACGCGTCCGCGAGATGTTCGGGACTATCGCTGCTCGCTACGATCTTTTAAACCACCTGTTGTCTGGTCGCATGGACTCACGATGGAGGAGACTGACTGCGAGAAAGTTGCGCGGACGTCTTCCAACCGGGCCCGTGCAGATTCTTGATGTCGCCTGTGGCACGGGTGATCTATCGTTAACGTTATTTGAAACCGGAGCGGTTAGAGTTATTGGCGCCGACTTTTGCCGTCCCATGCTTGAAGTAGCCGCACGGAAACTGGCGGGTTGTGAACCGGCAATACCATTAATCGAAGGAGACGCCATGCATCTACCCTTTCTTGCAGGCTCCTTTGACGGTGTTACCATCGCGTTTGGCCTGAGGAACCTCGCCAACGCGGAAGCAGGGCTGTTGGAAATCTTTCGGGTGCTCAAGCCAGGGAGCAGTCTCGCAGTGCTTGAGTTTTCGAAGCCGGTGGTGCCAGGTTTTAGCTTTCTCTTTAGCCTTTATTTTACGAAATTACTGCCCTTCCTCGGAGGACTGATTAGCGGGTCAAGGGGTGCATATCAGTATTTGCCGGATTCTGTAGCGCGATTTCCTGACCAAAGGGAATTGGCTGACGTGATGGGTAGGGTTGGATTCGCCGAGGTTGAGTACCAGAATTTGACGGGAGGAATCGCGGCGTTGCATTTGGGCAAGCGCCCAAAATAATTCAAGGGCTTGGTTGCAATCCAGCGACTGGAATGCGACCGAAAAAGAACGCAGTCGGTGGGATGCCTTTTGAGCGTGCGGTTGTCGGGGCCATACACTCATTCCAGGTTTTCTTCCGGCTGCGTTCTTTTTTTGTGACTCTGTATGACCAATTCAGTCTGGCATAACATGCCCGGTCGCAGTGGCTGTGCTATTATCCTCACGAATTCTATCTTCATTTGCCAGATCTGAGACTCGCCAGAGTGCCTCCCTTTTCAAAGTATAAAATCTTTGGCGCCCTGAGGCGCATCGCCATCTTGCTCCTTGTTGTTTGGACCGTCGTTTCGCTTGTCACCATCCTTATTGAACTCGTTCCGGGCGACCCGGCCGTAGCAGTGCTGGGCGAGCAGGCCACTCCCGAGCAGTTCGAACAGTTCCGCCAAAAACACGGCCTCGACCGGCCACCATTTTTCTTCTCCTTCCCACGCGATTCCGGGGATTCCAGGCATTTCCAATGGCATGGCGCCGATAATCGTTATGTGGATTATTGGCGCGGGATTCTGCACGCAGACATGGGCCTTTCCTTTCGCAATGATAGACCGGTGGTAGACCTGATTCTCGAGCGTTATACCGCAACCATCGAACTGGCTGTAGCGGCACTGTTGATTGCGGTGGTGATCGCGATTCCTCTCGGCGTGGTGGCGGGAAAGAACCACGGCACGTGGATCGATAATGTAGCCTCGGTCGTCGCCCTGATTGGCATTAGTC
Source organism: Pyrinomonadaceae bacterium (assembly GCA_051006135.1). Taxonomy (GTDB): domain Bacteria; phylum Acidobacteriota; class Blastocatellia; order Pyrinomonadales; family Pyrinomonadaceae; genus PSRF01. The sequence continues at coordinate 9,384 of JBPCIQ010000141.1, forward strand.
TTCCCAGCTTTGTCATTGGCCCCCTTTTGGTCTATGTGTTTGCAGTGAAGCTCGGCTGGTTGCCCCCGTCCGGCCGTTTCGAATGGATCGATATTATTCTGCCCGCATTTACTCTGGGCGCTGCACTATCAGCCATCCTCACGCGTATGGTGCGCTCTTCAGTCATTGAGGAGCTCAGCGAGGATTATGTTCGGACCGCTCGTGCGAAAGGGTTGAGTGAAACAACAGTCGTCTACAAGCATGTTTTAAAAAACGGTTTGATTCCAGTAGTCACTATTCTCGGCTTGCAACTTGGCGTGCTGCTCGCGGGCGCCATTATCACCGAAAAGATTTTTAGTTGGCCCGGACTGGGCCTGCTGCTTGTTGACGATGGGATAGGAAAACGCGATTACCGTGTCGTGCAAGGATGCGTGCTCGTGATCAGCCTCACCTACATAATCGCAAACTCTTTGACGGACCTGGTTTATCGCTGGCTGGATCCACGCATTCGCGTTTCGTGAGAGGGTGAACTTTGTGCTTTGTACTTTGTACTTTGTACTTTGTACTTTGTGCTTTGTGCTTTGTGCTTTGTGCTTGAAGTCAAAGGGCAAAGTTCTAAGTTCTAAGTTCTAAACTATATGAATCGTCTCAGTATCGTCGGCCTCATAATCGTAGCTATCCTCGTTATTGTAGCTATTTTCGCGCCGTGGATTGCTACGCATGATGTTGGTACAACAAATCTTTCCCTTCGCTATCTGCCACCCTCGGCCGTTCATTGGTTTGGCACCGACTCCACTGGACGCGACATATTTTCCCGCGTCGTATTTGGCGCTCGCATCTCGCTCCAGGTTGGTCTCATTGTAGTGACCGTTTCCGCCGTGATTGGCATGTTGCTCGGGGCCTTCGCTGGATACTACGGAGGTTGGATAGATAGAATCATCTCCGGTTACGTATTTAATGTTTTCCTGGCATTTCCCGGCCTGCTGTTAGCGATAGCAATGGTGGCGTTTCTTGGCGCAGGCTTGAACAAGCTCATTCTCGCCCTCTGCATCATTGGCTGGGTTGGCTACGCGCGTTTGATTCGCGGGCAGGTCTTGAAAGTGCGCGAATACGACTTCGTTCAGGCTGCGCGTGCGTTGGGAGCGAGTGACGCGCGCATACTTCTGGTCCACATCCTACCAAACGCAATTCAACCGCTAATCGTGCAGGCCAGCCTGGGAATGGCAGGCGCTGTTTTGGCCGAAGCTTCACTATCTTTTCTGGGACTGGGGGTGCCGCCACCGGCGCCATCCTGGGGCGTTATGATTGAAGAGGCGCGGGATCTGTCAACTCTGCAGGCTGCGCCACACGCACTTATTTTCCCCGGACTCGTCATAGCCCTAACCGTGCTCGCTTTTAATTTCATTGGCGACGGTCTGCGTGAGTATCTCGATCCCCGCCAGCGCGCCCGTTAATACGGATCCAATGCCGGAACACGAACCGTGCTAAGCCCACCATCTACTGACGATAGTAGACGAGGGGATCGCCAACCCTCGACGGACTTTCCGAAGTCATTTTAACTTTTGTTTCTAAGGCTGGCTGATCCTACTCCTTCTGTTTCAGATCCGCGTTCATTCGCGTTTATCCGCAGCTGAATGTGCGGTGCGCCGGCGCTAATTCAAACTGGCACACTACCCAACGATCGCACTGGCTTGCTACAACTCTATTTCACAACTATATTCAGATCCAGATTGTTTTGAGAAGTTGTATGAACCACTCGCGCGGAAGCACGATACGGTTACAATGTAGCTCAGACTCTGCAAGAAGAGATTCAGAAACGCTTTTGTTTCCCTGATAGGAGAGAGTCAATGCTAACCAGACTGCCGCGCCTCTTCCTGCTCGCGCTGGTTCTTATTTCAATTCCAGTTAGTAATAGCGGCCAGGGTTCTCGTTCTCGAAAGAGTCATGAACACGTTCTTTGCCACGGTTAATGTGCCTTTTCACGTCGTCCTGATGTTGGACACCAGCGCCAGCACGCAAGCCAAGTTAGGCTTGATTCAACGGGCGGCAGTCGCGTTTATCGAGCAATTACAGAGTGCGGATCGGGTGAAAGTGATCTCGTTTGCTGATTCAGGACAAGAACTCAATGAGTTCACCAATGATCGTGCCGCTCTCGGTTCGGCTATTCTCAAAACTCGATCGGGCCAGGGCACAAAGCTCTACGACGCATTCGAATTAGCGCTCACTTCAATCAGAAGAATCCCAGGCCGCAAGGCAATCGTGTTGTTTTCAGATGGCGTAGACTGGCATAGCGACTCAGCATCTTTCGAGGGAACACTGCGGGGCTTGGATGAAGAAGGAGTGGTCGTATACCCGATACGCTATAACACTCTGGAGGAGACCGAACGAATCGCGCGGGAACAATCGGAGCAACAGGTTCCGTTATTGCCTACTATTGGTGTAATCCGAACACCGCCTGCGGGTACGACCGCCCCGACTTTTCCGAGTGACGATCCGAATTCAGTTCCCAC
>JBPCIQ010000142.1:0-21737 GCA_051006135.1 Pyrinomonadaceae bacterium
CGTCGGTCCAGAGGTACTGCATGAACGCATCAACTATGGGCCGCTTGGCCGCTGAAACATTTCGATCGATGACGACTGCGGGATGATCGCTGAAGATTGTCGCCTTTGGAACTACGATCTCTGCTGGAGCTTTCGCTTGCTTCATCAACAGTCCCTCTAACTCATAGGTAATCAGAGCGTCCCCAAATCCCGTTTCAAATTGAGTGCGCGCCTCCCGCGCAGAGCCTGGTGTTGAAATCACATTGCGCCAGATCGCTCTGAGCGTCTCAAGAGCATCAGCCTGATCTGGCTCGCCCGATTGCTTCTCTGACTTGATCAGCTCTGAGCCGTAGATCGCCAGGACTGACCACTGGGCGCCGCCTGAACTGACAGGATCGGGATGAATCAATTTAACACCGGGCTTGGCGAGATCGGGAAAGTCGTGAATGCCCTTTGGATTTCCCTGGCGCACAAGGATCACAAAAGGTGTCTTGTTGACAATCCCTTTGTGCGGCAGCGTATGCCAGTCGGAGGTAACGAAGCCTCCCTGCTTGAGTCTGTCGGCATCGCGTTCAATGGAAAGTATCGCAATGTCAGCCTTGACTCCCTGTAGAATCTGGTTGGTGACTGTCTCAGAACCGGCGAATGAGGATGTGAACCGAACTTCCTGGCCATGTTCCGATTTCCATTTGGCCGCGAAGCCAGGGTAGATGGACTTCTCCAGCGACTCTTTCATGATGGAGAAACCATAGACCGTCAGATTGATGCCGCCGGATTCGGATGCAGGTTGCGGCAGGCAACTGCTTGCGAATGTGGCAAGCAACGCTAGTACGGTTGCGAGGGAGCCTGCTGTGCTGATGGATGCACCTTTGCTCGTCAGGATACGAGACCTCCTAATCCAGTTACATCAATCATGATCACTCGAAAGGGAAGCTTGGTCTATACCATACCTCCAACCGTTCTGGGAAGATTTAATGAAGGTTCGTGGTCATATTTCCGATGCCTCTCTGTGCGTCCTCTGTGACTCCCGGTCTCGCTGGTGAGTTTTCGAACAGTCACACAACAGGCAGAGCGGGGCCAGGGCCGGAGCCAGCCGAATTGAAAACGCGATCCATGAAATTACACTAAAAACATTTCGTGCTGGTTCGTGTGATTTAGTGCATCGATTCTTTTCAGGTGGATCGCGTCGTCTCCGACGATTATCTCACGCTGTTTTGATCAGGCTGGCCCATGTGGTTATTGTTGGACAGGCAACGACAAAAGGGGTACGCAACTGCTCTGCGGCGAAATTGCGCGAATGAGGGCTTATCTTGACACTTATGGGGTTATTCTATTCTTTGGCTCTCATTGTCCTGGGACTGGGAATCCTCTCCCTTCGCGATGGTGTACGTTTCGCAAAGTATATCCGGCGCGAGACTGCCCGGCATCTTGCGGCCTTCACGCCTTTTGTGTCCGTTATCGCGCCCTGCCGCGGCCAGGATCAGGGCCTGCGAGACAATCTCGCCGCACTTTTCCAGCAAGACTATCCCGCGTACGAGATAATTTTTGTGACAGACAGTGCTACTGATTCTTCGCTAAGGGTGATTGAGGAAGCCAGGCAATCTGCGCCGAAAGGTAAAGAGGTTTCCGCGCATGTGCTTATTGCCGGCGAGGCGCCTGACAGCGGCCAGAAGGTCCATAACCTGCGTGTCGCGGTGGGCCAAATCTCTTTCCGGAGCGAAGTCCTGGTTTTTGTCGATTCCGATGCGCGGCCGGATGAGAAGTGGCTGCGTAAGCTTGTCGCGCCGTTGCAAAGCCAGGAAATTGGCGCTGCAACCGGCTATCGTTGGTTTATTCCCGTACGTGGCGGCCTTGCATCATCCCTGCTTTCAGTTTGGAACGGTTCAATTGCTTCAGCGCTTGGCGAACGAGGCCAGAAAAACTTCTGCTGGGGCGGGTCAACTGCAATCCGGCGCGAGACATTTGAACGCCTGTCCATCGGTGAACGCTGGCGTGGCACCGTTTCCGATGATTTTACTCTGACCCGGATTTTGCACGAGGCAAAGTTGCCAATACATTTCGTTCCAGCATGTCTGATAGCGTCCTTTGAAGACTGCAGTTTTGCGGAACTGATTGAATTCACAAGCCGGCAACTGAAGATCACTCGTGTTTACGCTGCGCATTTGTGGAAACCTGTACTGATTGGCAGCTTGCTTTTTAGCTCAGTATTTTTCGGTGGCCTTGCCTTAGTTGTGGTGCGCGCGGCTCTCGGCCTCTCGTCAGGACTTTTGCTCACGCTGCTTGGTGCGATCTTCTTACTGGGTTCGGCGAAGGCGTACCTGCGCCTGCGCGCGGTCAGTGTTCCCCTGGCAAGGTATCGCACTCAGTTACGAAGAAGTTTGCCGGCTCATCTTTTTCTCTGGCCCATCGCATCACTGCTTTATCTTTACAACGCAATTGCCGCAGGCGCATCTCGTCAAATTGAATGGCGAGGCATAACCTACGAATTGAAATCACCTACTGAAGCTGTCATTATCTCGCGTAAGTAGGTAATCCTGGTTTTGTAACGTTGATGCCAAACAGAGCCTTACAGCTAGTTCAACTTCTGCGGTCAACGAAACGTGAGAAGCGTCTCGGTACGGTCATCCTCTTCGTAACTTCGCGGTGCAACGCCTTTTGCAAAACCTGCTTTTACCACGAAGAGCTGAATCAGCCCGGCGACATGACCTTCGAGCAGATTGAAAAGGTTTCGCGGACAATGCCACCTATTACTGACCTGTGGCTATCTGGCGGTGAGCCGACGCTGCGACGCGACGTGCCTGAAGTGATCGATATGTTCATTGCCAACAACGGTGTCGAACGCGTAATCATTCCGACCAATGGACTAATCAAGTCGCGGGTCTTCGAGATTGTTGACCGGGCGCTGGGAAGAAATCCGACACTCGATCTCTATCTCAACGTCGCGCTCGATGGTTATGGCGAAACTCACGATCGCATTCGGGGAGTGCCTGGAAACTGGGAGAAGGCCCTCGATTGCATTGAGTCGCTCTACTCGCTGAAAGAAAAATATGCGGATCGCTTTCGTCTGAATGTGAACACAGTCGTGTGCGCGGAGAATTACACGGAGATTGAGAAGCTGGCGGACCATATGTGGCAAAACTTTCAACTCGACGGTCAGTACTTCAACATCGTCAGAGGTGAAACTGCCGTAGGCGCGGCAATAAAAGAGGTACCGGCTGAATCACTGCCGGGCATGTACGCTTTCGTCTCCCAGTTAACCAAGCGCTACGCTGATCGAATGTTTGCCGGCGACGAAACTAGCAGGCGCTTTCTTAAGACCGTGGCCTACGTGGGAGCGATCACGACTCACTATCGTACCCAGCACGCAAACTTTCAGCAGTCCACGCCGTGGCCCTTCCCCTGCACGGCTGGTGAGACGACGGCCGTGATCGATTATAACGGTGACGTACGTGCGTGTGAGTTGCGCGAGAAGTTTGCGACGCTCGCTGATTTTGATTACGACTTCGACGCGCTTTGGGAAGCGCATGAGCGGCAGGTAGAGTTGAAGGAGATTGACGGCGGAAAGGCGTGTTGGTGCACGCATGTGTGCTTTATTCACGACTCCATGCGCCACTCGCGCCGCGCGTTATTATACGAGTTGCCGAAGAACTTCGTAACACGCGAGAGTTGGTAAAACGCCAAATGGCTAATAGCGAAGACCAGGAAACCAATCGTAAAAGTGGGATTGCCTACGCAGCAGCCCTGAACTTGTTTGTTTCGGTGGTGGGATTTTCCGGCATTGGCTGGTTGTTGGACCGTTGGTTAGGGACCGATCCCTGGCTGCTCGCAGGCGGCCTTATACTCGGCGCTGCGGCAGGCTTTTACCAATTTGTAAGGCTAACCTCAAAACTCTCGTGAAGCGCCGATCCCTGTTGTGTCATACTTCGAGTTTCATCGAAGACGATCCACGAATCACACGAACCACCACGAATATTAGTGAGATTTCGTGTCGTTTAGTGGATCGTGTTCCCGGAGCGTCCGCGAAGAGACAAGTAGATACTGAAAACGTGACACTACCCCGATCCCTCTTGCCTCGACAATTTAGCGACGTCCCGTGTAAGATCCTCCGCTTTACCAATGAACGAAACTGCTAACAATCCAGGCACGGGTGCGCCTTCGACCGAGAACGGCATTGACGCCCGTATTTTTCGCACCATGGTAATTACTCTGGCCTTGACCGTGCTCGGCAGCTTTCCGTTTGCGACATGGCGAGTGACGGCGGGCTTGTTGGTGGGCGGTCTTCTTTCATTGCTCAATCACCACTGGATGCGGACATCTGTCTCAGCGGCTTTCGATCAGGCATCGGGTGGAGCGAGACCCCGCATCAGGATAGCGCGATACGTTTTGCGTTATCTTGTGATCGGCGCAACCGTTTACGCCGCTTACCGCCTCGACATCGTGTCACTACCCGCAACTCTAGCCGGTTTGTGTAGTTTCGTTGTTGCATTGTTTGTCGAAGCTTTTAGAGAGTTCTATTTCGCAATCATCCGACGAGAGGAAATTAGTTAATGTTTTGGTTGTTGGAGACCGCAAAGGCTGCTGAGCACGGTGAAAAAGCGCAGGAGCAAGCCGCGCATCACACTCCGATCATCGTTGAACTGGTAAATCATTACTTTGGCCAACCGGTGTACGAGCTGCAGATGAAGTATACGTACCCGTTATGGCACTCGTTCTTTGCCAAGTTTGATACGACGCCTGAGGCGGTGTTTGGTCCATACAGTCCCGAGACCGCGATTCCGTGGTACACGGTGATGTTTGTCATTGCTTGTATTCTCAGCGTAGCCATTATCTGGATTTTGAAGGGCAGGCTTTCAGTAGAAGAGCCTGGGCACGGACAACAAACTCTCGAACTCGGCGTGCTCGCCGTGCGCGACATGCTTGAAGACATCATCGGACCGCACGGACTGCAATACTTCCCAATTGTCATGACTTTCGCGGTGTTGATTCTGGTTTCCAACTTGATGGGCCTCTTTCCGCTGTTCATGTCGCCCACGGCTGCCGTAAGCGTGACTTTCGCACTTGGAATTAGCTCATTCCTGTATTACAACTACATCGGCATTAAAGAGAACGGGATCATTGGCCACCTTAAACATCTGGCAGGACCAATCTGGTGGATCTCCTGGCTAATCTTCCCGATTGAATTGATTAGTAATCTCATACGCCCATTTTCCCTGGGAATACGTCTCTTCGGTAACTTGTTTGCGGACGAGCAGGTGGTGAGCACGGTTGCGGGTCTTTATCCAAGCGTCACGCACTGGGTTGTTCCCGTATTGCTTATGCCACTGGGCGTCTTTGTGGCCTTCGTTCAAACCTTTGTGTTTATTCTTCTATCGCAATTGTATTTGAGCGAGGTTTCGCATGCTCCCCATGATGAGCATACCGAAGCTGAGCATACCGAGATCACCGAACATGGTGAGCACGCAGCAAGGGATGTCCAGGTTCATGGTCCCGGGAGCGAAGAACTTCCCAGTTTGGCGACGTGATTTTTATTAATACGAAACGCGCGCTCGAGCGACGCGGGCACACGCGCCCGCGCACGTTGACGCGTAGGATTCTTGATGGTGCGACAAGGGGAAAGTAGCCGGGCGATCATCGCTTCGGTTTTTGAAGCAAGAATGTCTGTCTCGCAGGAGCGCCGTTGTTCGAGGGGCGGTGGATACCGGATGCGGGCGAAATCATAACGCGCCAATGCGGCTTCTATCTCTTGTGACTCCCGCACCCGATAATTCTGAGGCTCCCGCCTTAGAAGGAGAGATATCAGAAAATGAGAAAACTCAGCATAGTATTTTTCGCATTGGTGGGCGTTCTAATGACCGCTCTGCCAGTGTTGGCGCAAGCGCCGGCGCCGGAGGCCGATAATAACGTCGGGCTCAAGGCTCTTGCGGCGGGAATCGGGTTTGCAATCGCCGTTGTGGGAGGCGCTCTCGGTCAATCACGCGTCGCAGCGGCTGCTTGCGAAGGCGCGGCTCGCAATCCAGGCGCATCCGCCAAGATTCAGACGATGATGATCCTGGGACTGGCGCTGATTGAATCGTTGGTTCTGTTCGCGCTTGTGATTGTGTTCATTAAGACCTAAGCGCCTCTGATTAGCCCTGTGTTGCAAAGATGCGAGCGTTGGCCCTAAAGCCTCGCTCGCATCTCTATTTCATTTCTTCACTCTCTTTGCCTGCCTTCAAAGCTGTGTGATAGGCTGACAGCAATCTCCCCAAACGAAAGCAGCGAGGCCACCGTCCGATGAAAACATGTCCGAAGTGTGGATCTGAGTATGCGGACACCACAACCCTGTGCCCCTCTGACGGCGTTGCTCTCGAGACCACCACTGATGCCCTGCTGGGCCAAACTCTCGCCGGCAAATATCGCATTGAAGAACGTCTGAATGCAGGCGGCATGGGCACCGTCTATCGCGGCACGCATGTCCTGATGGACAAGACTGTAGCCATTAAGGTCCTGCTTCCTTCGCTGGCCGCGGACGAAAAGATAGTGGCGCGCTTTTCCCGAGAAGCCAGAGCTGCATCCCGGATTTCCCATCCACATGCGCTCAGCGTCACCGACTTCGGTGAAGCCGAAAACGGAGTCGTTTTTCTTGTGATGGAATACCTGAGCGGAAGTACGCTCAAAGAGATCATCCGGCACGAAGGCCCGATGCCGCTGGCGCGCGTCGTGGAGATCATTCGGCAAGTTGGAAGCGCTCTGGACGCCGCCCACGAGCAGGGCGTAGTTCACCGAGACCTGAAAAGCGAGAACATCATGCTCTTAGGTACAAATGTTCCAGACTATGCCAAAGTCCTCGACTTCGGGATCGCCAAGATCATAGAGCCGGTTGGGACATATGACCCGGGTCTGACCGCGCCGAATCTCGTCATAGGCACTCCCCAATACATGTCGCCGGAGCAGTGCTCACAGTCGCAGGATATCGATGCGCGGTCCGATATTTATTCGCTGGGCGTAATCGTTTATGAAATGCTTGTGGGACAGGTGCCATTCACCGGCGAATCGCCGACAGTGATTATGATGAAGCACCTGCAGGAGGCTTCGCCTTCGATCCTCGACAAAAGGTCCGATGTGCCAGCCGCAGTCGGCCGCGTCGTGACGCGAGCAATGGCGAAGCGACCAGACGATCGCTACCTGAGTGTCAGAGAAATGGTTGAAGATTTGACCGTTGCAGCGGGCATGGAACCGAGCGCATCTCCGGCAACTCGGGTCACTGGCGGGAATCGAATAGTTGTCCCGACCCAGGCAGTTGTTGCCACGCCAGCCAGTAACGTCGTGGACGCTGATGAAGAAACTATGGTTCGGCCAAGAGTGAACACCAGTCCCGGAGTTGAACCAGCATTTACGCCCGCAGCGAGGCCGACACGAGGCGCTACCTTCAACCCCTGGAAAATCCTGGTTCCATCGCTGGCGGGACTGTTAGTAGTTTTTGCTGTTGTTTATGCGTTCACGGGTAACTCAAACACTGCAAACACTAATCGCTCTGAGCCTGCGCTTGTGGCTGACCCGAACAGCCGACCTGTGGAGCCCTCACCGCCCGCTACCGGCAAGCCGGAAGTAGGAATAAGCTCAGGTGGTGCGGCAACGAACCAGGTAGTCAACGCAAACGCAAATGTCGACGCTAACGCGAACAGTGAGGTGGCGCCTACTCCCGAAGATCTTAACGGAAACGTGAACGCCAATGTCCAGGGTAATGAGAACTCAAATCAGAATGCCAACAGCGCCCGCCCCGCTGCGACTGTTCCTCTGCCAACGCCATCCCGCCAGGTGAACACGAACAATCAATCACCGGCGCCACCACCCGGCGCTAAAGTTCCCGAGCCGAAACCGACGGCCCCGCCGGTTGCGTCCCCGACTCCAGAGACTCCAGCGGGTTAGACCACTCAGGTAGGGCTGAAAGAAGCTTGGATAGAAACTGCCTTGTTGATGAGCTCAAGAAGCTGGGCTTTGTCTGCGAACGAGATCTCAATATCCAGAATGTGGCAAGGAACTGCAAAACTAAGCGTTTGTAACTTTACAGCGTCTTTGCTCGTTGTGATTAGACGCTGAGCGCCAAGTCTCTGCGAATCCTTAATCAAGCAGTCGACATCTGATTGGTTATAGTTGTGATGATCGGCAAAGGCCCGGGTGAGTACGAGTTTGTGTCCTTCGCGCCGCAAGTGATCGAAGAAAGACTTTGGATTTCCAATAGCGCCAAACGCCGCAGCCGGCTGATCGAGTATGGCGCTGGGCTCTGGCGCCCGCTCTGACGCCCACTCTGACGATGGCGAGGGGAGTTCTCTGATGCCTCTGGTCTTCATCCGCGACACGAGTATCGGGCGCGTGCCCAGGAACTTTCGCACCTCCGTGTTAATAGAAGAAAGACCCTCGCCCTGCTCCGATCGGGTGATCACCACACAATCAGCGCGGGATACGCCACTCCTGGGTTCTCGCATTCTTCCGTAAGGGAGAAGATAGCCGCCTCCCCATGGATTTGTAGCATCGATTGTTAGGATGTTCAGGTCACGCGCCAGTCGCAGGTATTGAAAGCCATCGTCAAGCACAAACACTTGCGAGCCAAGTTTCTGTATGGCCCACTGCCCGGCGGCGACCCGATCCGGATCGCTTATGACGGCGGCGATCCCGGTCAAGTTTTGAGCAAGCAAAAAAGGTTCATCTCCGGCTAAACCGGGGTTTGATAAAACTTTTGTGCCATCGGAGACCAGAACCCGTGTCCTGGGGTTCGCTCGGCCATAGCCGCGTGTGAGAATACAGATCCTTCTATCTTCCCGGGCCAGCGCGCGACAGAGCCACTCGACTAAAGGGGTCTTACCCGTTCCTCCGGTCGTTAGGTTGCCTACGCTGATCACCGGAGCATCGAGCTTCGTTATAGGAAGCAAACCTCGTTGGTATGCAGCCAGCCGTGTGCGTGTCACTGCTGAATACACACCGCTGAGGGGCGGAAGCATGAGGGTGGAAAGAGAACTCATGCGGTGTAAAGGCCTTCTGCGCTAACAGCACCTGAGCGCCGCTTGGGTGTGTTCTGACCGGAGATCATGGCATCGAGCAACGCCAGGGTACGCTCCGTTGCTCCTAAATTCTGTTCAACAAGAGTCTTTGCACGTTGGCCCAGTTCTTGTCGTCGCGAAATGTCCGAGAGCAGTTCAGTGAAGGCGTCCTTCAGTTTAATTTGAAGTTCGTCATCCGAAAGTGATGGTAGCTGAATAATCGCTCTTTCTTTCACAAAGGCTTTAACGATAGCGTCGAAGTTGTGTGTATGTGCACCGGTCACGATGGCAGCTCCGACCGCGGCCGGCTCGAGTATGTTGTGTCCGCCGGATTTGGAAATGCTTCCGCCTACGAACACGACGGAGGCTAATGGATAAAGGGCCTGCAATTCTCCGATTGTGTCGAGCAGAATCACATCGCACTGACGATCGAGGATCGAGATGGTCGAATTTCGGTTCACCCAGGCGAGTCCAGATGTGGCCAGTAGCGAAGAAACCTCGGCGAAACGTTCGGGATGTCGCGGCGCCATCAGGAGCCGGAGTGTGGGAACCGACTGGGCCCTTAATTCCTGAAAGACTTTAAGGATAAGACGCTCTTCAGGAGCATGCGTGCTGGCGGCGATAATCAGAGGCGTTGTGTCCGTGAGCTTAAATCTTTCCCGGAATTCGCTGGCCCGGGAATTGCGAACAGGCATCCTTCCGGCGTCAAATTTTAAGTTGCCCGATACGAAGACCTGGCTACTTGGAAGTCCGAGCATATGAATTCGTTCAGCGTCAGCTGCCGTTTGCATCACTGCCAGGCTAAGGCAATTGACCACGCGCGCTATAAACCCCTTTATCCATTTATACCGGCGAAACGATTGAAGGGAGAGCCGCCCATTTACGATCGCGACCGGGACTTGTGCGGCCCGGCACTCACTTAAAAACCCAGGCCATATTTCGGTTTCCATGATTAGAACAGCCGCGGGCTTAATAACTGCTAGTGCCCGGCGAACCGTCCAACGCCAGTCGAACGGAAAGAAGAATATTTTTGCTGCGTCGTTTCCGAAAAGTTCCTGCGCCAAATTTTGGCCCGTTAAGGTGATCGTCGATACAACCAGCGTATGGTCTGGAAAGCGTTTGCGGATTCCCTGCACCAGTGGCCTGGCAGCCTGCGATTCACCCACGGAGACGCAGTGAAGCCAAACAACCGGTTTTCCATTGCTATCGAATGGCGCAAGCGTGCCGAAGCGCTCGCGGAACCCTGCGACGTACTTGCCATGTCTAATTGCGTCGATCAGAAAATGAGGGAGTAGTACCAGGAAGGCGAGAGTTAGCAGAAGGCTGTAAACAAAGTACATAGGTGATGGACGATAGTTAAGGGCAGCAGATGCCCTGATGATCCCTAATCACCTGATCACCTGGCAGGAAAGCACTTATTTTGCCCGTTCAATATATCGCCCTTCGGTGGGGTCCACTCGTATCCGGTCGCCTTCGTTAACGAAGGGCGGCACAGTGATCGTCACCCCATTCTCAAGTGTCGCAGGCTTGTTGACGTTAGACACGGTTGCACCCTTCATCGTGGGTTCTGTGCGCGTTACGGTAAGCTCCATGGACGGCGGAAGGTCGATGCCTACCGGAGCGCCTTCGTAGAACTCTGTCTGCAACCTGAGTCCGGGATTCAACCATTGGGCCGCGTCGCCAAGATCCTCTTCACTGAGCGCAATTTGTTCGTAGCTCTCCGTATTCATGAAGTGATGATGGGAGCCGTCGGAGTAGAGGTATTCCATTTCGTGCTGCTCTAAGCTTGCGCGTTCAACCGTATCGGCGGACCGGAAGCGGTGCTCGAAAGATGAGCCTGTCCGAATATTCCGGAGCTTAGTTTGTACCATTGCGCGCAAATTGCCCGGCGTATGATGACGAAACTCCATAACTTTGCAGGGTTGTCCTTCAAAAACGATAACCATACCGCGCCTAATTTGAGTGGCTGCAATAGACATAAAATACTTCGGTCCTCACAAATTGTTGTTCCGGGCTTTGCTAACTTCTAAGGTGAGCTTCGCGGCTCTTCAGCGAAACGCGAGTCTAGCGAGGCCTTTAGCTCTTTGTCCAGCGCGTATGTCGAATCCCTGGAGCAAGCACTTGTCCTATCGCGGCAAAAGTCACAAAAAGGCAGCCTCACCAAACCTTTAACAGTTCGGATCGGCCGCCTTTTTTGAGGAGCCCACCTACCTCAGTTCTCTAAACGTCTCTTCCCTGGAAACGTTCCAAAAAGAATCAGGCTGCATGAGCGCGCGTCACGCGCCGCTGGCGAGCGATGCGCTCAAGCCATTTTTGCGCCTCCTGGTATGCTGGAAAGCGACGCTCTTCGAGGCGAAAAGCACTTGTGTGGTAATAACGTCTGCCGTTGATTAACTTTGCTGGATGCTTCACGTGGAGCATTTCGTGATAAAGGATATACTCGACGAACCAGTCAGGCACTTCCGGGGAATCGAGCGTTTTACTAATCGTAATAGTCTCGTAGACCCGATCGTGATGACCAAGGATATTGCGAGTCCGGCGCTGCGACCAGGTAAGCGCGGGCTTGGCCAACTCGCCAAAGAAGAAGCGGCGGTTCAGTTTTGCAAACATCCTATCGAGATCATAGACCTCGCCCTGAGCCGAGGAGATCATTTTGCGACCGCGGCGGCGACGCGCGAGATCAGAGGAGCGCATCACTTCAGGCGTCACGGAATAGTCTTGATATACGCGCTTGTGTACTTCCGGGATTCTCTTGCCCATCAATCTGGCCACCAGTACGAAGGCAAGAGCACGCAGGGCTTCTGGAGGACACTCTTTGCAGATATCTGATAAGCGAACATAGACCCGGCCTGAACGCAGCCTGATCGTATGGTGCAGGCCAGCGTAGGGATAGAAGCGAACTTCAATCTCCGGCACCGCGCGAGTATTTCCCATATGGCGAAAGGCATCAACAAAAAACTTTTTCGGGTCATTCATCGCCGTGCTCCCAGTTCTCGCTCAAGCAGGCCTTCCTGGGCAGATTCAGTTCGATCCGATCCCTCTGACTTGAGTTTTCACTCAAGGCCGAATGTTGGGTTGGGCTCTGAGAATGGAGTTATCTTAAGTAGCTTAGCCGCGGGCCGTCAATTGATTTGGAGCGAGTTGGAAAAACCGCCGCAAAAGTGCTTGTAACAGCTGCCGCTCACAGGCCAGTGACTTGTAGTCCCTTTCTTTGGGGCGGTAACTATAGTATCTGCAATAGTTAGCTCATGCAAGCAGTGCGGGAGGGGTCTGAAGGTGATAGTCCTACGGAAAACACATGCTGTCTCTTCGACACAGATCAAGTGACATTACCGTCATGCTAAGTCAATTGTTTGCAGCCTCTTGATGATTCCTTTATACTGCCACAGTAGGGGCTTCACCCGCCCCTTCGGTAGTTTAGAGCAGTTTGCAGCAAGCCCAGAGTCGTCCTTCCCAGTGGGACGGTTTGAGACACGATTATCTGATGCCTCGTCGCAGCTCCAGCCTCCAAACCCCAGAAAAGAACACTCTTGACTCCCGTGGACAAGCTGTATTGGCTGCCATCATTAAGGAACATCTCGTCACAGGGGAGGCCGTAGGTTCGCGAGTCTTGTCAGATGGGTTTTCTCATGGTCATGGCTGGAGCGCCGCCACAATAAGAAACGTAATGGCAGAACTGGAAGAGGCGGACCTCGTCGAACAACCCCACACTTCAGCCGGCCGGGTCCCGACCGACAAAGGATATCGGTACTACGTCGATAATATCCTGGGAGAAACGCGACTATCTCGGTCGGATCTGAAAGCGATGGATTCAGTCTTACGCTCCAGTCAATTCGGTTCTACTACCTCTCCCGAACGTTTGATGGAGAAGGCGTCGCACGCCTTATCGGAGCTTTCGGAGAACGTTGGGATAGTGGTGTCGCCATCTCTGGCTGAGAACCGGTTGAATCATATTGAGTTTCTGCAGCTTTCGGATAAACGGATACTGGTGGTGATGGTGACCGGTTCTCACATCATTCACAACAAGATTATTCGGATCGAGGACAACCTAACACAGGACGAACTGGAGAGTGCCGCTCGTTATCTAAACACTGAATTTAGCGGTAAGAGTTTGATTGCCATTCGCGCTGAGATCTTGGAACTGATGAAGGAAGAAAAGGCGCTTTACGACCGACTGATGAGGAATGCGATCCTGCTGTGCGAGATGAGTCTGGAAGGTGAAGAGGTGGGCGCAGGGGATGTTTATGTTGATGGCGCGTCCAACATGCTGGCGAAGCCAGATTTTGCAAATATCGAGCGGATGCGCGACTTGTTCAGGACCTTCGAAGAGAAATCCCGGCTGATCAAAATTCTTAACGAGTGTGTATCTCGTGATCAGCCAGCCTTCCTGGGAGAAGTGAATGTAATGATCGGACGTGAGCATCCAACGTCCTCAATGCGTGGGTGTACTCTAATCACAGCTCCATATCGAATCAATGAAAGCCTTGGGACTCTGGGAGTGGTGGGGCCGATGAGAATTGAGTATTCGCGCATCATGGCTATGGTAAACTACATGGCGCGGCTCATCGAGCGGCGGCTCAATGAAGAAACCACCCTTTATAACCGCGCCGGTTAATAAGATCCGTTTACGAGATTTGGAACCCTATTCATGGCCTCAGATAAGAAACGTAAGAAATCAAATGTCATTCCCGTCAGGTTCGTAGATGCTGAACCTGAAAGTGTGGAGGCCGAAATCGAAGCGTCTGAGGACCTTAGTACAGGCACTGATGTTTACGAAGAAGACCTTTCGAAAGATCTTTCCGACGTGGAGTTTGTTTTGCCGGATAATCCAGATGGGATAGGCCAAATTGAAATAGAGATCGAGGATGAACCTTCTGAACTCTATCTTCAAAACCCGCACCATGTTGTCTCAACCGGCAATCTTGAGGCTGGGGGCCCGCTGGTAGCGGAGCTCGTTGCGACCCGAGCTGAGCTTAAACGCGTTGAAGCTGAGGTTACGGATCTTAAAGATCGCGTGGCGCGCCGACAAGCTGAGTTTGAGAACTATCGCAAGAGGGTGGAGCGAGAACGAGCCGCTGCCCATGAGCGAGTGGTGGCAGAGGTTGCCGCAAAGCTACTTCCGGTTCTCGACAACCTGAAACGGGCGTTGGATGCGGAATCTTCGGTTGAATCTAACGAGTCTGATGAGTTTCGGCATTTTCTTAGTGGGGTCGATCTGATTTTGAAGCAGCTGAGCGGCGTGCTCGACACGATGGGCGTAAAGCCTGTTGTCGCGGTTGGCGCGCGCTTTGATCCGCATATTCATGAAGCGGTTGTTTCAGAGCCAACAGACGATTACGAACCTGATACTGTGATGCAGGAAATTACTCGCGGCTATAGCCTGGGGGACAAACTCATTCGTCCCGCAATGGTAAAAGTCGCTATAAGGAAGTAAATTGCAAAGTAGGGAGTGAATGGGCAAAGCAATCGGAATAGATTTAGGTACGACTAACTGCTGCGTCGCGGTTCTGGAAGGCGGAGCAGTTCAAATAGTGCCCAATAAAGAGGGTGGCCGGACCACACCCAGCGTAGTCGGTTTTACCGACAAGGGTGAGCGTCTAGTCGGCCAGATTGCTAAGCGTCAGGCCGTGACGAATGCGGCTAATACTGTTTACGCCGTGAAGCGTCTCATTGGGCGAAAATACAACTCGCCAGAGCTACAACGGATGCGCGAGACTTCTGCCTTTGAGGTTGTAGACTCGCCCAACGGTGACGCACGCGTGCGCGTGCAGGGCAGGAGTTATAGCCCGCCAGAATTATCAGGGATCGTTCTGCAACGTCTCAAGGCTGCTGCCGAAGACTTTCTTGGGGAATCAGTTACCGATGCCATCATCACGGTTCCGGCTTACTTCGATGACACCCAGCGTCAGGCAACCAAGGACGCAGGCAAGATTGCCGGGTTAAAGGTCGAGCGAATCCTCAACGAGCCGACTGCGGCTGCGCTTGCCTATGGCCTCGGAAAGTCGCAGACAGAGCGGATCGCGGTTTATGACCTGGGCGGCGGCACGTTCGACATTTCGATTCTCGAAATGAATAAAGGTGTTTTCGAGGTGCTTTCAACTTCCGGCAACACTTTCTTGGGCGGCGAAGACCTCGACGAGAGGATCATGAATTGGATGGCCGAGCAGTTTCTGGCCGACACCGGAATCGATCTTCGCCAGGACCGTCTGGCGCTGCAGCGTTTGAAGGAAGTAGCCGAACGCGCAAAATGTGAACTTTCCTCAGCCACAGAAACCAACATCAACCTTCCGTTTATCGCCGCCGATGCCAGCGGTCCAAAACATTTCAACAAGTCGCTTACTCGCGATCAGTTTGAAGCTCTGGTAGCAGATCTGATCGAGCAGACGGTCGAGCCCTGTGAAAAGGGACTGCAGGACGCAAAGCTCAAACCCGGCGATATCGACAAAGTGATCCTGGTCGGCGGGCAAACGCGATCGCCAATCGTTGAGCGTACAGTTGAAAAGATCTTTGGCAAAAAACCTTCGGCTGAGATCAATCCGGACGAAGTGGTTGCCATGGGCGCGGCCATTCAGGGTGGCGTGTTATCGGGAGACGTCAAGGACATCGTTCTGCTGGATGTGCTGCCCCTAAGCCTGGGATTGCAGACCAGGGGTGGTCTGTTTACCAAAATCATCGAGCGCAATTCCACCATACCTTTGCGTAACAGCCTAACGTTTACTACCGTGGTGGATAACCAGTCATCCGTTGAAATTCATGTCTTGCAGGGTGAGCGTGAGGTGGCTGAGGGCAATCGTTCCCTGGGAAAATTTGAACTGGTTGGAATACCTCCGAGCCCCCGTGGCGCCCCGCAAATTGAGGTTGCCTTTGAGGTGGATGCGAATGGAATTGTTTCTGTCTCAGCGCAGGACAAGGCCACCGGACGTGAACAGCAGATGCGCATCACTCCCACATCGGGCCTGGCGCCAGACGAAATTGACCGTTTGATTCGCGAGGCGGACAAGTTCGCCGATACCGATCGCGATACCAAAGAGATGGTTGAGCTTCATAACAAGCTGGAATCGTTGTTGCGAAACACACGGAAATCATATACCAGTTTCGGAATGCTGCTTTCGGAAAACGATCAGGAGATTAGTGAGCGCGTGTTTAGTGAAGGCGAGGCCGCGATCAAAACCAGCGACCTGGAACAAATAAACAAAGCGCTGACCGGTCTGGAGCGAATGGCTGCCCAGCTCACGGCTGCTATGATGAAACCCGCCAAGGAAGTCACCCCGGAAGAGGTCAAGCACTAGCAAGAAACAGCACCGTTTGAAGGCCGAGTTCTGGAACAAAATCAAACGAGAGGTTAGTAATTACGCTGGATGGATAAACGAGACTATTACGAGGTGCTCGGCGTTAGCCGCGCAGCTACGGATCAAGAAATAAAAGCCGCCTATCGACGTCTGGCCGTGCGTTACCACCCGGACAAGAACCCTAACGACGCGACCGCTGAGGATAAGTTCAAAGAGGCAGCTGAGGCTTATAGCGTACTGTCTGAACCAGAGCAGCGGGGACGGTATGATCGCTTTGGTCATGCGGGAGTCTCAAGCGCCTCTAGTCCAAACTGGGGTGCGCCTGGCTTTGGAGGAATTGAAGATATCCTGGGAGATCTGTTTGGCTTCGGTGACGTGTTCAGCGGAGCGCGCGGCGGCTCGCGTCGTTCTTCAGCCCAGCGTGGCGCTGATCTGCGATACGATCTCGAGATCACGCTGGAAGAAGCAGCTAATGGAATGACCGCACAACTGCGTATTCCGCGGCTGGAAACTTGTGCTTCTTGCAAAGGCTCAGGAGCAGCAAAGGGTACACAACCGGAAACCTGCACTACCTGCAGTGGAACTGGTCAGATTCGCTATCAGCAGGGGTTCTTCTCCGTAGCGCGAACCTGCCACGGATGCCGGGGAGTGGGTCGCATGGTCAAGACGCCGTGCACCGATTGTCGGGGGGCTGGCCGTATTGAACGCGAGAAGCAGATGGAAGTGAAAATCCCTGCTGGCGTCGAGACTGGATCTCGCTTGCGCGTGCAGGGCGAAGGAGAATCTGGAACCAACAGCGGTCCAGCGGGCGACCTCTACGTTGTGATTCACGTGGTGGAGCACGAGCAGTTTGAGCGGCAGGGAAGCAATTTGTACGCGGCTGTTCCAATATCTTTTGCTCAAGCCGCGCTCGGGGCAGAGATTTCGGTCAAGACGCTTGAAGACGAAGAGAAGCTGAAAATTCCCGTCGGCACGCAGACCGGCACCGTGTTTCGTTTGAAGAGCAGGGGCATGCCAATGCTGGGAGGACGTGGTCGCGGTGATTTATTCGTATCAGTGACCGTCATCACACCCACATCCTTGACGCGAGAACAGCGCAGGCTGCTTGAACAATTGGCCACAGTCGAAAATAAAGACCTCGAGGACAAAGGGCTCGTCGACAAAGTGCGCGACATTTTCGGTTGAACTTCTTTTGTGCGGTAAGGTAGGAAACTGGCCGCCCAGCCTTCGCGCTAGGCGGCTGAGTTTTTTGGGCGTTGGCTGAAGGCTGTTCCATTCAAGATGTATTTCCCCCAACCGAAAGACAGCCGATCTGTTTCATCAGCAGGCGGTTATCAAGCGTGAAGAGTTTCAAGCGCGCGATACAACCCAGGTGTAGTCCCGCCGCCGTATGGTCGGAGAGGGTGACATCGCCTGGCCACGAACGACGACCGGAAGTCGTGAGCATGGCGAGAACTGTATGGCCGCGGATATTGAAGTCGTGGTCGCTGAGGACCAGGGCGGGCCGTCGCTTCGTTCCAGGTTGATTGCTAAAAGGGAATGGAACGACCACGACATCCCATTGCTTATAGTTCAAGGAACGCCTCCTCGTCCTCCTCAGTGGCCCACTCATCGAGCGTGCTGGAGAGCGCATGATGAAAAGCCGCATCGAAAGGTTCAAGGCGCTTGAGCCTAACTACGTCGCCTTCCACTTCGTAGACAATCAGGTCGCCGGTCTTCGCGCCCAGGGCTTCGCGCACTTTTCGCGGCAACGTTATTTGAGCTTTGCTTGAAATCTTACTGGTATGCATTGCTTGGCTTCTTTACCCCTTTACGCCAAAGGCTACAAGTTGACCAAGCCGGTTGTCAACCGCAATTCGGGCTATTCTGGCGATAAAACCGATGATCGGCGTAACTAATCGTCTGCGAATCCGCGCTTGTACAGGATTACCCGCTTGAGGAAAATCTCGAACCCGTTGAGTGGCGCGTTCGACTGCCGCTAAGAAGTCTTGACCGAGGTCTTCGGCTTTTGCTTCATAAAAACGCGCCGACTCCAGCATTTCTTCTATGCCTCAGGATGAAAGATGACCCACAATCATCACCTCAACTCCAGAATAGCGGACAGCGCTGGTCTGGTGTAAGAGTCTCAGCGCGCCGAGCGAAAAGACCCGCCGTGTCACGACGGGCAATCGACACTGAGATTGTTTTTCTTTGGAAAAAGCCGTGTGGTTGAAATCATCAGTAGGGATGGCGAGCGCTCAAAAAGGGGCGCTTGGACCGGTTTAGAGCGTTGAAGTTAAGCTACTGATCCATTCCTATAACCGGTAGCGAACACCTGCTCGCTTGCTCGCTTCTTCTTCGAGGTCGAGATTTTGTAATCGCAGCGTTACGTCGGCGTTAAGATCAAGGCCGGCCCGCTCGCCCGCCACCAGTTTGACGGTCCCGGCCGCGGCGATCATTGCCGCGTTATCTGTCGACAAATGCGGCGAAGGGAAATAAGCAGGCACTCCCAGACTTTCCGCTGCTATCCGCGAAGCTTCTCTCAAGGCGCCATTGCAGGCAACACCACCGGCCACGATCAGCGTCCTCGGCCCGAAGTCTGGCGCGACTCGTTCCAGTGTTCCCACCAATGAGGTTACAACCACACTTTGGAAACTGGCAGCAAGGTCTTTGATGGCCTGTGATGGTTGCTCACCGTTCTGCACCGGGCGCACTCCCGTTTCACGCACGTGCTTCGTAACAGCAGTCTTCAAACCGCTAAAACTGAAATCAGGCAAACCATCACCCATCCTTGGAATTGCGAATCGAACGGCCTGTGGATTACCTTCGCGCGCCAGTCGTTCGATGATTGGACCGCCGGGATAGCCCAGGCCAAGCATCTTTGCGACCTTGTCAAACGCCTCGCCAGCCGCGTCGTCTCGTGTGCGCGCAACCACCTTGTATTTGCCCGGTGAAGGGATATGAAAGATGTTCGTGTGGCCACCAGAAACAACCAGGGCGAGTGCCGGGTACTGAACTGGCGGGTTTTCAAAGGCCACTGAATAGATGTGACCTTCGATGTGATTGACGCCGACAATCGGTTTGTTCAGAGCAAAAGCCATCGCCTTGGCGTACGAGACCCCGACCAGCAGCGAGCCGA
Organism: Pyrinomonadaceae bacterium; assembly: GCA_051006135.1. Classification (GTDB taxonomy): domain Bacteria; phylum Acidobacteriota; class Blastocatellia; order Pyrinomonadales; family Pyrinomonadaceae; genus PSRF01. Next base: position 19,404 of record JBPCIQ010000142.1, read on the forward strand.
CCAGGCCTGGCCCGACCGTAACTGCCAGTCCGTCGATATTTGTCATGTCGATCGCGGCCCGCGTAAAGGCCTCGGCAACTACCGGGACGATCTTGTCGAGGTGTTCACGTGAAGCCAGCTCGGGCACCACGCCACCGAAGCGTTCGTGGAGGGCAATTTGTGAGGCGATAACAGACGACACGATCTCGCGACCGTCGCGAACAAGCGCGGCAGCTGTTTCATCGCAGGAGGTTTCGATTCCGAGTACGAGCACGATATAGATTCTAACAGTGTTGAGCCGATGCCCTGAAGCGTGGATCAATTGAGAATGGTAAACCTCCCCACTTGTATAGAGCGGAGACATGGTGAACGCACGTTCGACCTGCTGGAGACCTCTGATTACCCCGAGTGGGACAACTCACTTGCCCGGTAGAAACTCAGAGCGGAGTCGCCCTGCTTGAGAACTCGTTGGCGCTGAATCCTTCCCAGCTCGTCCGGCAAGTGATTCTTGTGATGGTGTTCAACTATCAGACAACCCCCGTCCGGCAGCGAGGTGTTCGAATGAAGTCCAAAAAATTCGAGCACAGGCAGGTAGTCTGTGACGTAAGGAGGGTCGAAGAAGACAATGTTCCATGGACCACGACCGCGTTTTACTGCTTGCCGCAAAAACTCACCTGCCTCCGATTGCACAACTTCGGTTTCGTTCTCGGGAATAACAATGAGGTCCAGATTTGACTCGACTAAAGCGCACATTTTCCGGGACCGGTCGACAAACGTGGCGTGGGCAGCGCCCCGCGATAGTGCTTCAATACCAACGGCTCCTGAGCCGGCGCAAAGATCGAGAAAACGCACGCCTGCGATTTGCGGCGCCAGTACGTTGAAAAGGGTTTCTCTCAATCGATCCGAAGTTGGCCGGACTTGCATAGAGGGCGGACTTTTCAGATTTCTTCCCCTGTATTTGCCGGCAATTATTCTCAACTTCTCACCCTATCCCGCCAGGTAATCCAAGCTGCACCCTGAGGATTTTCTAAGTCAATAAAGTGCTGCTGCCCGGTTTTTCATTGTCTTTGGCCAGACCTGTACATAATCGCGTAGTCAGGCCCAATCATCCCATACGGAATTCTCGCACAGTTCTGAACTGCAGTAGGAATTCTCCTTCACTGCGACAATACCTTTCGCTGGCTCGATCGTGCCTATGAAGCTCGCGACGTGCTACTGGCAGCATTCATCAAATCCGAGCCCCTTTGGAATCGCCTGCGCGACCATCCCCGCTTCAAAGATCTTCTCAAGCGCACGAACCTCGAGTGAATTAAGACGTCTCTGCTTGGTGCGGCTGAGACCGCCCAGCGCGTCACCATCTCGCGGTGATCAAACCGACGCGTCCCAGCTCATCTCTAAATATTTCGCACCACTGCAATGCGCACTCTTGGTAAGTAGTTCGCAGCCTTCATCACGGCTTTGCCGCCCGATGTGAGGCGGGTGCTTTGAGCCAGTGTCAACACTTGGCTTGCTAAAATCACCACTAACTACAGAACCGTTTGCGGTAGCCAATGGATCCGAGCACTCAAGCTCCCTGAATTACGTGATGGTTAATTTGCGTGGAAAAGTGGTGTTTCAAATGTAATTTGAGTGCCAGGACCCATTGGCTACCGCAAACGGTTCTGTATTGTGTGACCACGTCGCGTGCGATTTTGTCATCGCCTTCCTATCGCCCCGAGTTTTGACACAGGCTACGGATTGGATCTCTCAATAGAGCTTATTCAGAGCTTTTTCTTTTCCCGTAGTTACGTCCCACAGTGCTCTTTTCAGACTAGCGCGGCTCGCGCGGTTTATTTCGCTTCCTGTCAACTGCGCGGTCTTGCTTGGTGAGGTCAACGATACGGTGGTCCTGGATAACGTATACCGGGGTTGCAGTTTTGGCTCCGAGTTCACGAGCGCGCCGCGCTGCTCTCCGCAATGCTCTTAGTGTGGCTCCGGTATCCTGGTCCTGGGCATTGGTTGCATTCCGACTCATATATTGCCTCCAATTGATATCAACTGGGGCGTGATAGCTGAATTATCGTACCACTCCCATCTATCAACCAGGGAACAGTATAGTTCCCGGAAGTTCCGCAGGCCACTATCAAAGCGCCGGCGGATAACAGATTCAGGCACATTATTCCGCCCTGTGCGACCCTTGCGGTAACCCGCGCCACGGCCAGGTCAGGAGTCGGAAGGTTGAGAAATATCAGCTTGACGTAGTAACCCGCGTCTCGCCACCCCGGAATCATCCGGGCGTAGCCGTGTCCACTCAACGTGGTTTCAAAAGCAAAGCTGCTTCCATTGCGAACCCGAAGCCCAATTTCCGCAAGCATG
>JBPCIQ010000143.1:0-17699 GCA_051006135.1 Pyrinomonadaceae bacterium
GTTATGGTATATGCGGTGTCAGCCTGAAGGTTGCTAATTTCATACACCCCCGCAAAAGCCCGAGGCACTTTAACAGGAGGGATATCGGCCGGGAGCATGTCGTCCAGTCGCACGCTGGATATTTCGCGCAGAGCAACGGGCGCTATAGGACTGCCATCAAGGGACCAGTTCAATGCCGGAGTTTAAATCGCTTGGAACACTCCAACCCATACTCTCAGGCGCTCGCTGGGCGCAGCCCTTGGGTATATATAACACTATACTCATTCCGGAAACCGTCCTGTGCTATGAACATGCCGCTCAGTTTTCATTTGCCAACGAACTTTGGTCCTGACTTTTTGTTACTATGTTCCGCATTTCTTTGCCACCGGCATGCGGATCATGATTTACAGCTTCAGTAAAAAAGAATATTGCGGCTGAGTTAGCGAGTTTCCAGCAACGTGCAGGCTCGTGAGAATTCAGCCCCTATGAGAGGTTGCACAATATTATCGAGAGAGATAAAAGTCAAACATTCGTATCTGGGCCCGCATGTACGTTATAACCAGCCACGTCCAATGCTAATTGTAGAGATACGCCTGTGTAAGAACGGATTTCAAAAACAAATCATTAAGAGGGGAGAAGAATGGACCAGTCGGTATTGAGATTTGGATTAGCGGCGTTTGTGACGTTGCTGGTCGTCGTGGATCCGCCGGGCGTTGTACCTATCTTTGTTGCCCTCACACAGGACGAGCAGCCTGGTCGGCGTCGGGCGATTCTAAGGCGGGCAGTACTGATTGCCTTCGGGGTCGCGATATTCTTTCTGGTCGCTGGTCGCGCTGTGCTTTCTTATCTTGGCGTCACAGTTCATGCTTTTGCCATTAGTGGAGGAATACTACTATTTGCGACCGCGATGCCGATGCTTTTCGGACAACGCGGCAAGCTGCAATCGCCTGAACGAGAAGAACAGCCCGCGGCAGGTGAAGACATTTCCGTTTTTCCGCTGGCAATTCCAATGCTTTCGGGTCCGGGCGTAATTGCCACTATTCTCCTGCTTACCTCCCAGGCGGCCGGCGATCTTCGCCTGGTTGCCTCGGTGGCCGTCGCTCTGGCGCTGGTTTTTTTGGTTGCTTTTGTTTCTTTATCTCTCGGCGGGCGTCTGATTGCACGACTGGGCGAGGGAGGTGTCCACATCGCCACTCGAGTTATGGGAATCGTCCTCGCGGCGCTTGCTGTCCAGTATGTCCTCAACGGGATTGCTGGATATTACAGCTTGCTCGTCGCGCGTTGAAATATGAGAGGGGGTGGGGTATCTAGGCCTTTTGCGCGGATCACTTTTACGCATTGACCTAATTTTTGAATGGAATAAGTCCAGCCGTTTTCCTGTGCCTTTGTTTGTTTAGCAGCAACCTGTCGTCGGCGACCTTTACCATGTGCTGCACCGAACCATCATCCTCGGGGTGCGAAGCGACGCCGAAACTCATGCCGAATGACGTAGGTGCGCCCTCATTCGGCCCGAAGTCTTTGAATGCCCCAGCCAGGCGAATCATCATTTGGCGAGCTTCCGGGCGAGTTGTCTCAGGCAGGATGATCCCAAACTCATCGCCACCATAGCGGCAGATAATATCGGTCTGGCGCAACCATGCGCAGCCAATCAGCGCATCTGATCAGGAGATGGTCACCAAACTGATGTCCCTTCGTATCGTTAACCGATTTGAAGTTATCGAGGTCCACCAGGACAATAGAGAGCGGGGTCTCGTAGCGGCTTGCCCGCTTGAGTTCCTCGCCGAGACGTTCATAAAAAGTGCGATGATTAAAGAGACCGGTGAGACTGTCTGTGCGGGACAAATGCTGCAACTTCAAAACGTGTTCTTCGACGAAGGCTTTCATGGTTTCGCGCATCGCCATATCAAGAGCGAGACCGACCCGCCGGTAAATGGCCCCGAGTCTAGCCGGTCGTTTCTCGCAAATTGTGAGAGGTGCTTAGCCAGATAATGAAATACCTTCTCGCGCAAGAGTTGACACTCTCGCACAAGTTCACTGACATCGACGTGCTCGCGCGCGCGTTCGCGCCCGTGTCGGGCGGCGCTGCAGATCTTTTCCCTCTCTACCTCGCCATCATCTAGTTGGATCACTCTCAGGATTTCGTGGAGCACGAGTGGTACTGCGTCCAGCAGCAATGGCTCCACGGCACTATCGGTTGGAGGTTTGGTGGAACCTGCACGAACGGCTTTCAGCCAATGCTCCGCAATTTCATTTGAGCCCTGCTTAACCAGTCGCCGGAAAGCCAGTCCGTTGGTTCGAGAAGTACGCCTTGGTGCTTGCATAACAGCTAACACTCAGTTGCTGAGTTGCGATCATGTCGCAACAACAACAAATGTTCGGGGAGAGTAGCTAAATCATTACTCCTTAAGGTTGGGAACTTTTCCCTGCATTTACTGGCAGTACTGTTCCAAATACGCCAAACATCAATCAAGCCGCTCGCGGCCCGACCGGCAACAAGTAATCGAGCAGGTGTTCTAGTTGCTGATACTCAGAGAGTCTCGTCACATACTCGTTCCGGCGAACGCCGACTTCCATCATTGCTGAAGGATCCAGGTCAGACTCCCGGGTAACGATCACCACCGGCATGATTCCCAACTGCGCATTTCTGACAATGCGACGCGCTGCCACCATCCCGTAAAGCAGCGGCGCATCCAGATCCACCAGCAGGAGATCTGGATGAACATACCTCGCCTGTTTGGCCGCATCCTGTCCGTTGTCAGTGTCGATAACCTTGTAACCGTTTAGTTCCAGGACCCGCTTCATCTCTGCTCGTTTATTGTTATGATCCTCCACCATCAGAACCACGGGATTGCTGGTCTGTAACGGGCGTGGCCCTCTACGACCAAAGGTGTAATCGGGCGTCAGGGGCTTGTATAGGCTTAGAGACATAACGAGAGCTCCAATTGTGAGTGGGGCTGGTTAATGGCCTCTTACAACAAGACTGGTGAGAGTTGCGCCAGCACCAACTCGGCCTCTCTTCGGTTCGTTACCGAGTCAGCGGAATAAAATTCCTTCACTTACAAGCTCAATAGGGGCATAATGCCAAGAATCGAAGGGTGAAGCGATAATGCTGACTTCACCCTTCCTCGCCCCTCTAAGTGAACCAGGCGGATTCGTCACCTGGCAAAGGAACTATAGCGAACCTCCGCTTTTTTGATCTGTGCGCTATCGCACATAGTGATGTATAATTTTGATGACCCATTCTCACACCCAGATATTCAGGCTCCCAACCAGGTTTTGCCTGAGTCAGTGCTTAAACGTGCGGATCTCTAAAAAGTGAAACGGAGGCTTGCCCGTCGTGCCGACCAAACCTAGCAAACCGGTTGGAAACTGGATTCTCGATACCTTACCCTCAGACGACTACGCGCGGCTGAGGCCCAGTTTTGAGAAAGTCTCATTTGAATTGGGCGCAGTGGTTTACGAACCCGGGGTACAGATACCTCATGTCTACTTTCCCACAACGTCCCACATCTCTCTGCTTTACACCATGGTTGACGGCGCAACCGCCGAAATGGGCCTGGTGGGTAACGAAGGAGTGGTCGGCATCGCTCTCTTTATGGGCGGCGAAACGACGCCAAACCGCGCCGTGGTGCAAGGCGGAGGCGCGGCGCTAAGGATGAAGGCGAAATCAATGCTGGATGAGTTCAAGCGAGGCGGCGAGTTCCAGCATCGCCTACTTCGTTATACCCAGGCGTTAATGACCCAAATCTCACAAACTGCCGTCTGTAATCGTCTGCACACCGTCGATCAACGCCTTTGCCGCTGGCTGCTGATGACCCGCGACCGGACGAACTCCGACGCCTTACAAATGACTCACGAATTCATCTCAAACATGCTCGGGGTGCGTCGTGAAGGCGTCTCCCATGCTGCGCATCGTTTACAGCAACAGGGTTTAATTAGCTACTTGCGGGGTCGCATTAAGATTCTTAACCGTGAGGGGTTGGAGGCAGCGGTTTGTGAATGTTACCAGGTGGTGAAAGATGAGCATGAACGCTTGTTCGCGTTACCAGCAGCCAGCTAATTTGCTCCTTCTATTGCAGCTTTCTCGTATGTGTGTTCCCGCACAGACGCTGCTTCTCTTCAGTGTTACTTATGATGGCGTGGTGCTTTTAGATGAGCGATAAGATTTTCGCGTGCCGCAGTTAGCGAGGCCGGTGCCGGTATAGTCAGGTCTCCCTATTATGCCAGGTCTTGGGTCGCTTCGGGTGACTCAGCATGTTAAACTTGCAGTGTCTATCGAATCTGTCTAGACAAGCCATCTTTCGACATTGGGATCGTGTGTAGTTCTTAGGCTAACTCCTTGTGCCGTCTGCTGTCCCCCGTGACGCGGTTGCACAAGGAGTATCAAATGCCCTCGACTAGAAGAGATGTGCCGGTTGAAAACCGACTGCTCGCTGCCCTGCCCCCGAAAGAATACCAACGTCTTCTGCCTGAGCTAGAACACGTCGTCCTGGAATTCGGAAAAATCCTTTACGAACCGGGTGACACCGTCCGTCACGTATATTTTCCCAACGACTCCATCATTTCTTTGCTCTCTACGGTGGCGAAGCGCTCGACTTTGGAAGTGGGAATCGTTGGTAACGACGGAATGGCGGGAATTTCAGTTTTTATGGGTGTGGACACCTCACGCACTCGCGCTCTGGTGCAGGGCCCAGGCACGGCTGCCAGGATGAGGTCAGCGGCGCTACGAAGAGAGTCCAGGCAACCGGGTATGCTGCCCCGCTTGCTGCAGCGCTATTCGCATTCCCTACTGACGCAAATCTCCCAATCAGCGGCCTGCAATCGCTTCCACACCGTCGATGCGCGGCTCGCTCGCTGGCTGCTCATGACGCATGATCGTGTTAGATCGGACGAGTTTCCTATAACACAACAGTTTATGTCCGACATGGTGGGAGTTAGACGGGAGGGTGTCAATAAAGCTGTTGGCGCTCTTCAGCGGTCCAAACTAATCAGTTCCAGTCGCAGCAGCATCAGGGTCCTCAATCGCCGGGGGCTGGAATCTGTCAGCTGCGTGTGTTACGGAATCATTAGAGACGAAGCGATACTTTTCTAACTAAACGAACCTACTGGCTGAGTTACTGACTGTGCGAGTTGGCAGAGCCGATTTATTCAGCTGGATGCTTCCTTTGCCACCGTCCCCTGCTGCGGCTCCCTTACTACCTTCGAGATGAGACCTACCCGCGCCATCAACCGAATAACATAGCCAGAGAAGTCGACTTCATACCACTGCCAGCCATGAACTGCGGCTGCTGGGCGCGCATGATGGTTGTTATGCCATCCTTCGCCCAAGGTCAGCAATCCAAGCCACCACACGTTACGGCTCTCATCGCGGGTATTGTTGGGGCGCTTGCCCCAAACGTGGCAGACGCTATTGATGCACCACGTGAAGTGCCAGAGACTCAAGGTTCTCACTACCGTGCCCCAGAGCACGCCACGCCAGCCGGCGATTGCATAACAAAGAATGGCGGTCAACAGCCAGGGCAGGACGAATAAGATTTTATAATCGAGCACGCGCACCCAGGGATCCGAACCAGAGACATCGGGCACTAGCTCGCGGTAATCACTTCCATCCATTGCGTCACGGCACATCACCCAGCCCACGTGTGCATGAATAAAGCCCATGAGCGGCGAATGCGGGTCGCCGTGTTTATCGGCCATCTGATGGTGACGCCGGTGAATCGCCACCCAACGTGCTGGTCCTCCCTGCAATGCTGCTGCGCCGGTCCATGCTAGTATCCGCCTCAGCCAACGGGGACTAACGAAGCCGCGATGTGTAAGGAGCCGGTGGTAACCGATCCCGATGGCGAACGTTGTACACAGATACAAGCCCAGAAAGAGGGCCACATCGACGGGGCGCGGCCAGAACCACACGGCAAGCAAGCCACAGACGTGCAAGCTCACGACAAGAAAACTGTGAGTCCAATTCAAGCGGGAAGATTTAGGTGGGTTTTGTTCGAGGACGTTTGTTGTGCAGTTTGTAACCAATAATTGATTCCTTAGGTCTTAAAGAACTTCTTGCTCCCAGCACATATTCCTTTGCTCAATCCACTATTGCCGGTTCCCTCTTCTACTCTAAATAATGTTCGCCCAGCTTAGACTGCAACGCGGCCGGGACAGCTTTCCAGCTCGCCATGGAGAGGGAATGGGGCGCGAAATCCGTGGAGATCACGCGTGAGACGCGCCACTGTCCTATCTTCTCCTCGTAGAGCCAACGGTAATAAGGGCCATTGCCCCGCCGGCTGTAAAACACTTTTTGAAGAGCGACAGGGTCCGCGACATTAGGCTTGATATAGACTCGTAATCCGTTCATCTCTCAACCTCGGAGGCAGACAATCCGCGTCCCCATTCCTTTGGTGGCCGTCCGCGGTCAACATCTCGTCCGCTATTTACTTTCCTATCGCTTGGCGTTTTATGCAGCGAATCCGTGACCTCACGGTGCGGCGGCCGCGCCCTCTGTCAGGGCTTCGTTTCGCCGGCACCATTCAACTTTAGCTTCGTCGTCACTGTGAACGGTACAAGTCCTCGCCTCACTTCTTCTAGCGCGATGCTTGTATTTCTGCGTCTCAACGGGTCGGTTTCAATCCTCGGCAGGGAGCCGTGGAGAAGTTGTTTGGTGCGTAAGCCAGCCACAATGATCAGCCGGAATCGTGAGTCTATTCCGGGCCACTGACCGTCGTTAGCAACATCACTAAAATCATTTCTTCCTGTTTTGTTTATCACTGACATAAAGTGCTTCAACTCCCTGGTCAATCCGAGCGTGAGAGATGTAAGTTATAGTACTCGCGCCCAAGTAATTGTCGACCTGATTAGCCCCTTGGTTGTTCTTCTCCCTCACGCATCAGCGCCGCAAGCTGTGCGTGGTCTAATGGACGGCCACGATTAAGATTCATTGCCGGATCGTCGACAAACAAGAAACATGCCTTCCCCTCGTCGGTCGTCGTAAGATTCTTGAACGCACGACTGTCAATTACTACCGGTCTGAAGCATTCCATTCCGGAATCACGCGACCGCGCCACCATGGCTTCTCTATTACTGCGAAAGACAGGTACTCGGAAACCTCCATGGTCGTCGAGTGCGTACCAATCTCCGTTGGCGCGCTGCATGGCATAAAGACTGCTCAACCCGTTGGCCTCATTCCCTGATTCTGCTCCTTAGCACGAAAAGATCGGTTGCGAAGTGAGGTGCAAACTCGGCATCTCGCCCGAGCACACACACAAGATGTCCAACGCCTGCCTGCTTGGATTTTGAGTATCTGAGTATCTATGGATGCAGGCATCAGGATCTTCCTTGGCATTAAAGCGCGTTTGAAGAAACAACAGACGGCACGAAGGAGAGTTGCGACTCGCGTTATCCCGATGTCGAGAGTAGGTTTATCTACCGCTGTGAGTATACCACACATGTTCATGCTACTACGACCGAGGGAGTTGTTGGGTCGTGTGTCATCTTCGGTTCAATTGATTACTGGAAGACACGGAGAACACCAATTGAGAAGATGCGGAATCAGGACAGTAGCAGCTGCTGGAAAACATCGGAAATCTTGCGCGTCTCCCGTTAACAGAGTGATTAACGGGAGACATGTGGGCGAGGACAATCGTTTTGAAGCGCTAGCCTAGCCGGTTCCGCTCGCGCTTCTGTTTTTGGACCATTCCTTGAACTTCACCTGGTGAGACCGCCGGGAAACCGCACGACGAACCGATGGTGGACCGGCACCTTCGGTGACGCCGCCAAACATCGGCCTTCTATCATCCGCTTGAGGGTTAACCTGCCACGCATTTAGGAAGTGCCAACGGTTAGTATCAAACATCGGGGAGATCTGGCGCTGGCAAGTCGATAACTGGACGATCCCCTTGGCCCAGGGGCCATTCAGACCACCTGACGCAATCTCTAAGTGCCTCTTCCGAGAATGCCCGACCAGCATCCAGAAGGCAACGGCCAAAATCTCGAGTACAGTGATGATTAAGACAATTTTCATGGATTAAAAATGGGGGATACCAGGAACCACTATGACAGATTTTTGCTGGCGTCCCCCGTGATTCAAGTCGATCTTCTTCGGCTACCTGCTTGGGGCGCTAGCCCGAATAGTCACTTCTGAACCGCTCAAGAGCTCGACATCATCCTGGCCCTGCACGTAAACCGAGCCGGCCCCACCTGCTGCTCCGACGACAGCCCCGATTGCTGCGCCCTTCCCGCCGCCCGCGATTGCGCCGATGATCGCGCCGATAGCTGTGCCGATGGCACCACGCTGTATAGTTTGTTGAGTACGACTGTCGCTTTCTGCAACGCCGCCTTCATTGTCAACTTGCACAGTTTCACCATTCGACGTTCGCACACCCTCGATGATTCCCGCGAACCTGTAGCTCTGGCCATCACGCAGCCGAATTGTGTCGAAGTTGAGCGACATCTCCGACCGACCAGTAATGCGACCACCTCGATCGATGCTTGCCACGCTGCCCTCAATTACAGCACCTTCATACTGCCCTGGCTGGCGCACGACCATCGTAAACCGGTCACCCGCCTTCGCCTGGTTGCTGGTGAGATCGTTGTTGAGAGATGCCACTATACGCTCGCCATTAGGCACTATAAAATCGCCACTGATTGAACCTGTGTTGGCCGAAGACGTTTCCGAGCCGTTGTAGACACTCCATTGTGCCACTTCGGAGGTTCGGTCATAAACGCTTTGGACCTCTGCAGGCTGGCTCTGTCCACCGGCGTAGATCTGACGCGTCACGCGCAAACGCCGGCCACCCTCCAGCGGCTCGAAAGTAATGCTGAAGCCATTCTCTCTCGTCCCGGACGAGTTAATAACCAACTGGTCGCCACGCAAGGTCGCAGTTACCTGCGCTTGCGTGCCATTGGGAAGCTGTTCCTGGCGAGCCCGTCCGTCGGCTTCAAATGTTGACTGTGGCGCGCGCGAGGATGCTATCGTCACGGCTGATCCACGTCGATCGATAGCGAGGGTATCGGGTCCTTCAAGCCGGGCCAGCAGGTAATCATAGACACGCTGTCTGTCGCTGTTACGAAGATTCTTTGTCGCGCGGTTGGCGATATCGCGTGGGTCGTCGCTACTTGATGCGTCCAGCCTGAATGTTCCCGTCAGACGATTCTCCACGCCATAAGGGCCGGTTCCCGATGTGCCAGGGGAGATGTTCTCCCAATTCGAAGCTACGCCATACGTGCTGGCGAGTGCGTCTAGATCACCGCGCACGGTCGACCAATCGTTCTGTGCCCGTGTCGTGAGCCGGTTATTACGCATAAATGTTTCGATTGCTGTCGCCTGCACGAGCACGCGGTCGACATCGGCGGCCACTGACCGCTTGGTGTTGAAGCGATTACGCAATTGATCTGTTGCGTTCGTGAAGTTACGAACCGCTTCGTTGATGTTGTCCTCTCTTCTCGAGCCATCATAGCGACTGCGGTCGAGAGCCGCGTTAAGACTTGCGCGGAACGTCCTGCTGCCATTTTCAATCCGTCCAATTAGTTGACCGAGTTCCCTATCCGATAGCCGGTACGGTTGGCTTGATATAGCCGGAATAGTTTGACGATTCCACTGCCAACTAACGCCGTAGGCATTCGCCAGTGCATTCAGGTCAGTTCGAACTGCAGCCCAATTGTTCTGGGTTTGCACGTTCAAGCGATTACGGCCCACGAATTCGTTGATCAGCGTCGCTTTTTGCAAAACACTCTGGACGTCCGCGGCGACCGAACGGCGACCATTGAATCGCTCCCGCAACTGATCGATAGAGTTATCAAAATCGCTCACGAACGAGTTAACGTCGTCCTCGGCCCGCGTTCCATCACGACGGCTACGATCAAGCGCACCGTCGAGACTGTTGCGGAATTTTTGAGAGTTTTGTTCCAGTCTGGTAAGTGTGTTAGCGACCTGACGGTCGGCAAGGCGATTTGGCCGCCGCTGCGTCTGGGCATCCACGCCCATAGCCGACAGTGTGATTAGAATAAGTACAAAGACCGTGCGTTTAAAATTTTTCATTTTTCCCTTTAGCTTATTTTTGTAGTGTGGCGAAGTTGAACTTTGGACTACAGGTCTTCCTGACGATTCCGGGGGACTGGAAGGAAGCGGGGGAATGCCGGTGCGAGAACCACGTTACGCCAATAGTGAGTATATGTCAAATGTAGAATATATCTTATATAGACAATAGTTCTCGTATATGGTAAATAGTCTTTATTGAGAGGACGTTATGATCGAATTGAGAGGACGTTATGATCGAGATTCGAGTAGATCAGCTATTGGCAGCGCACGGGCGAACTTTCTATTGGTTGGCTAAAGAGACAGGTATCAGCCACACCACCCTTTGGCGTTTGAAGAAGGGCAAGGCGCTGGGTATTAATTTCGCCACGCTGGAGAAGATGTGCCAGGCGCTTGGCTGCCAACCTGGCGATGTCCTCACGTTCGCCAACGGAAACAGGAGAGGTAAAAGCGCAAGCACGAGAAAGAAGTCCTAAGGTGTGCGTCCTTTGTCTGGACCGACGAAAAAGCGCGGCGTTCGCCTATTGGGCTCAACTCACGCTGTAATTCCCTGTAAAGTTCGTTTCCTCGCAGATGGTTGACCCTGCGGTCAAACAAGTGTGACTCGAACATAGAAATAACATATTTTCGCGTCTGTCGAAGCTGGATTTCAAGGCGACAAGATGGCTAGAATGGCAAACTTACCCCCAGTGCAAATAAACTACGATCCACGGTGCACCGCGAGTTATTGCTAATCTGTTCTAGTTCCTAACTTGCATCCGTTGTCGGGTAAATCCATATGGATGCCTCTGCGCGTAATGTGAGACGATCGCAGAACCACTTGGTAAACGAGTCTCGGGAGGTCGTTTTGATCAACGCAAACATTACTGATGATATCTCCAACAAGGTAACCCGCACCGGCGACATTCCAATCTTGAACTTCGCGCCCCGCACGGATTGGAGTGAGATGAGTGAGACTGAGCACTTCGTCCAGTTCTACGAGGCTGATGCGTTCCTCCTAAACTCATTGAGTGGCTACATCGGTACCGCCGTCAACGCCGGTGAGGGTGCCGTCGTTGTGGCAACCAAAGCACACCGCGAGGGTCTTGACGAACTGTTAAGGGAGAATGGTCTGGATGTGGCCACTGCCAGTGTTTCGGGACTCTATGTGTCCATTGATGCCGCTGAAACTCTCTCCACGTTGATGGTTGACGGGTTGCCGGAGCCTAAGCGCTTCCGCGAAGTCATCGGCAGCCTTATCGCGAAGACTCGAAACGGCCGGCCGCGCCTGAGAGCTTTTGGAGAGATGGTGGCGCTCCTCTGGGCGGATGGTAATTACCCGGCCGCGATCCGCCTGGAAGAACTCTGGAATGATCTGCAGAAAACTCATAACTTCTCACTCTTCTGCGCCTATCCCATGAATGGCTTTAATGGAGAGAAATTAGTAGCACCACACAGCGGCGTTTGTTCCGTGCACTCTCGCGTTATTCCCTCGGAGAGCTATGCGGACTTGCCTAACCCGGATGCCCGCCTGCGCGCCATCGCCCAGTTGCAACAGAAGGCAAGATCGCTGGAAGCTGAGATTAAGGAAAGAGGGAAAGCCGAGGAACGACTTCGGGCTTCCTTAGTTCGGGAACAGATGGCGCGGGCGGAAGCCGAAAGCGCTAATCGCATGAAGGATGAGTTTCTCGCGACAGTCTCACACGAGCTCCGCACACCACTCAGCGCCATCATTGGATGGGCTCATATGCTACGTAAGGGGCGGCTGGACGAAGCCACCCGCGGGCGCGCATTAGAAACTATAGAGCGCAACGCCAAGTCGCAGGCGCAACTGGTCGAAGATATTCTGGACGTATCACGAGTGATCACGGGCAAGCTGCAGCTTAATAATGGACCGGTCGATATGGCATCGGTCATTAACTCAGCTGTCGACTCCGTGCAGTTGGCTGCCGATGCAAAAGACATTCATCTGGAGGTAATCCTTGACCCGTCGGCACGGCTAATTTCCGGTGATGCTGGCCGTTTGCAGCAGGTTGTTTGGAACCTGCTCTCCAACGCAATCAAGTTCACCCCTTCGGCTGGAAGAGTCGAGGTAAAACTGGAGCGCGTTGGTTCCAACGTGCAAATCAGATTAAGTGACACGGGTCCGGGCATCGAACCAGACTTCCTTCCTTTCATCTTCGACCGTTTTCGACAAGCGGATTCCACGAGTACCCGCCGGCATAGCGGACTTGGTTTGGGGCTGGCGATTGTGCGGCATCTGGTGGAGCTTCACGGTGGCACAGTTAAAGCTGAAAACAAGCAAGACTCAGCGGGCGCCGTCTTCGTCATCGAGCTTCCGCTTTCGCTTGCGAAACCTTTTAAAGGCAGAAAAAGAGGGACCGAAGCCCAGCTGCCCAAAGAGACTCTCAACAGTATCGAATCTCTTCCTTCCCTGGAAGGTGTGCGGGTGCTGTTGGTGGATGACGATCAAGACACCTTGCAAATACTTAGTGTCCTGCTAACGGACCTTCGCGCCAAGGTTCAGGCGGCATCTTCTGCTTTCGAAGCGATTGAAATGCTTGAATGGTACAAGCCAGACGTGATGGTATCTGATCTGGCTATGCCTGGAGAAGATGGGTACTCGCTAATAGCAAAGATACGAGCCACGGAGAATGGAAGGTTTGTTCCCGCCGTGGCTCTGACCGCTTATGTGCGAGTTGAGGATCGTGTGCGCGCACTCTCCGCCGGATTCAATATGTTTGTGCCAAAGCCAGTCGAACCGACCGAGCTGGTCGCAGCCATCGCGAACCTTGCGGAAACCGCCAATTGAGTGCGTGTCGGGACCACTGGATGAATCAACCGTCTCGAGTTCTTCAAACTCAATTGTGAGACGCCCGACCGGCTCGCCCCTCTTTCTTTAATCGCGATGCTCGGTCACTTGTGTTCTGACATCAGCGTATTTGTCGCGATACTCAGTTCCATCATCAGTCACTATCCCTCTAAACAGCATCGCTTCATCCGCTTCACTGCCCTTCTCGCGGAGTTCCGCTTGTACCTGATTCCAGCTCATTGAACTGGCAAGTATTTGGTTAGGACGTTTCACGAAATAATGTCTAATGTCTCGACTGACCCGCTTCGTTCGACTCATATGATTCCTGGACTGCTCATGCTCCGTCCCTCCCCAGCCTGTGCTTTCTTCTCTTGCATCACGCGCTCTTTGTCTTCACGCCAGTTCTCTACCATGCGCTGCAAGCTGGGCTGGTATCGCTCAAAATCCCGCGGAACGAGGTCCGCTGTGGATTGGGTAATGTGAAACGCAGGTTGCTGGTCAGGATCTTCATCAGGCGCGGGCATTTGAAATAGTTCTGAAGTCGCGTCGTCGATGATGACCGGAACGGAGCACCACTCTGTTTGCTTAATACTCACTTCGCAGCGTCCTTCTTCTTGCATATCAGACATATGGTTTTAGTGTAACGTTGTGTGCCCTCATTAACACGCGATGGTCTTTCTAATCCTAGGAGGAACATTTCGTCGTGATAACTGAAGTAGTCGATCAGTGCCCAACCGGTATTCGTTGAAAGCGCATCTTCTCTTCGGCATCCTGCCATGAAATATCCAAAACATAGGGTTTGACTTGGCCTGCGATCTCTTTAAGACGTGCCAGCTGGTCGTGCTCCGCGTCTGCAGGCTTACCGTTAATCCAGGTTCTAGTAGATAGGATTGCGCTCTCGCTAGGCCTGATAGAGTCTATGGCCTCAAATTTAATACGAGCTTGAGATGGCCCACCGCCTGTGATTTCTCCATCTTTCAGAAAGACAGTCAGAATCTCTACACACTTGAGCGTTTGGTCGCACCCATTCGTCAATTCTAAAACAACCTTCGATCCCGAATCTATAAACCGAAAGCTAAGTGGCCTCTCCGTTTTGCTGCTAATAGCCATACTCTTTTTTCTCCGGTTTGATTATCAACGAACAAATAGAACCTGATCCGTGGGCAAGCCCGAAAGCCTCCGACGAAATACTCCGCCGGAGGCTTTGCGTCAAGGGTCGCCGGAAAAGCGAACTCAGGTGTTAGTAGCGTTGGGGGCGGCCGCCACCACCACCGCGTTCCTCCCGCGGCTTGGCCTCGTTGACGTTCAATGCTCGTCCGCCCACTTCCTGACCGTTGAACTGCTGGATAGCCGTAGCGCCTTCTTCTTTGGTAGACATTTCGACAAATCCGAAGCCGCGCGAGCGGCCCGTTTCGCGATCTTCAACCACGGAAGCAGACTCAACCTTGCCCGCTTGCGCGAACAGTTCCTGCAGATCAGCGCTTGAAGTCTGGAACGCGAGATTGCCGACGTAAAGTTTCATAGACATAAGTTTGTACCTTTTTCTCCCCTCTGGGAGTTCTAAATCCTTTTCCCCTGTGGGAATGTTAAGAGAGGCTTTCCAGACTCTCGAGTTGCGGAGGATACGTTACATATCCATCCCCCCGGGCAAAGCCCGGGGCTTATCATCATCCTGTAGCTCAGAAATGAGAGCTTCAGTGGTGAGCATCAGGCCCGCGATTGACGCAGCGTTTTGTAAAGCGCAGCGCGTAACTTTCGCGGGGTCAATAATGCCCGCCTCAACAAGGTCTTCAAAATTCTCGGTCGCCGCGTTGTAGCCAAAGTTGGGGTTCTTGTCGCGACGAACTTTCTCGACAATCACTGCACCCTCTTTGCCGGCATTCTGGACGATCTGACGTAGGGGCTCTTCAAGTGCGCGCTTGATGATATTGACACCGATCTGTTCGTCTTGATCGCCCGTCACTCCGCCGTCTTCGTCCGTCTCGAAAGTCTTAAATTTGTCGAGCGCCTTCGCTGCGCGGATCAACGTTACGCCGCCGCCTGGGACGATTCCTTCTTCAACTGCTGCGCGAGTTGCGTTCATCGCATCTTCGACGCGCGCCTTCTTTTCTTTGAGTTCGGTCTCGGTGGCAGCGCCGACGCGAATCACTGCAACACCGCCCACGAGCTTTGCGAGACGCTCTTGCAATTTCTCGCGATCGTAGTCCGAGGTGCTGTCATCAATTTGAGCCTTGAGCGTTTTCACTCGAGCTTGTAAGGCGTTTGAGTTGCCAGCGCCGTCAACGATGGTCGTGTTGTCCTTGTCGATTGTCACTTTCTTGGCGCGCCCCAGATCTTCGATTTTGACGTTCTCCAACTTGATACCCAGGTCTTCGCTGATTACTTTGGCTCCTGTCAGGACGGCCAGGTCTTCGAGCATGGCCTTACGACGGTCACCAAATCCGGGAGCCTTAACAGCCGCAACGTTGAGCGTGCCGCGCAGTTTGTTGACAACGAGGGTAGCCAGCGCTTCCCCTTCCACGTCTTCGGCGATAATCAGAATCGGTTTGCCTAACTTTGCAACCTGCTCCAACACCGGCAGCATGTCTCGCATAGAAGAAATCTTCTTCTCGCTAATGAGAATGACCGGATCTTCAAGCACGGCTTTCATGGTCTCGGCGTCGGTAACGAAGTAAGGCGAGAGGTAACCGCGATCAAACTGCATCCCTTCAACAAATTCCAAATCTGTCTCCATCGTTTTCGACTCTTCGACGGTGATCACCCCATCTTTACCTACCTTATCCATCGCCTTCGCGATCAACTCGCCAATGGCCACATCGCCATTTGCCGAGATTGTTCCCACCTGAGCGATCATCTCACCCTTCACGGGCTTCGCCAGCTTCTTAATCTCCGCCGTCGCACGCTCAACCGCTTTGTCAATGCCCCGCTTCAAGGCCATCGGGTTGGCACCGGCCGCGACAGTTTTCACACCTTCGCGGAAAATCGCCTGCGCGAGCACGGTCGCCGTGGTGGTGCCATCACCCGCGACGTCCGAGGTCTTTGACGCTACCTCACGCACCATCTGCGCGCCCATATTCTCCATGGCATCTTTGAGGTCAATTTCTTTCGCCACTGTCACGCCATCCTTCGTGATTGTCGGGCTGCCATATTTCTTACCGAGAATTACGTTCCGGCCCTTCGGACCAAGCGTGATTTTCACTGCGTCCGCGAGCTGGTTGATACCTCGCAAAATTGCGGCACGCGACTCTTCACCATGAATTATTTGCTTTGCCATATTTTTTTCTCTTTCTCTCCTACATCAAATTGTTGGTAACACTACATCAAATTGTCGGTAACACTTCAGCGGCAGTCGGGCCACCACACTTACATTTCGCCGCAGATCTTACTTCCCAGTTTTCTTGCCGCTGACGGTCTTGGTTGGGCCTCTCCCGCCCGTGCTGGCGGCGGCTCCGGCGCGTTTGATGATTCCGAGAATCTCATCTTCGCGCATGATCAACAGCTCTTCACCGTCAATCTTAATTTCGGAACTGCTGTACTTGCCAAACAAGACTCTGTCGCCTGCCTTAACATCCAGTGGCTGCCGCGTTCCGTCTTCCTTATATTTGCCCTCTCCTACCGCAATGACTTGACCCTCCTGCGGTTTCTCTTTCGCGGTGTCAGGGATAATGATGCCACCACGAATCTGCTCGCCCTCGTCAATGCGCCTCACGATAACGCGATCGTGCAAGGGCGTGATATTTGTCGACATAATCTATTCATTCTCCTTTATTAGATTAGTTGTCTTCCCACAGCTTAGGGCCAGGGAAGATTGATACTCTTGTTGAACAAATCCTATGCCAACTTTGCCAATTCTCATCCCCAACTCATTCACTACCAGCCCTCTGACCGGAAAGTAACCGGAGAGCGATAGGTTTCGCTCATGCGGCACAATTGGGTCGGGGGACTGAGCGGGGAAGATGCCTTCTTAATGGGGAGCTGTGGGTTTCAGGTAATCCGGATGATTCCAGAGGAGCTGAGAAGGGAGTAAGCTGGACTCGGTTCAGAACGTACCTTACGCTAAAGTGCGATATATGTCAAATGTAGGATATATCTTGCATCAACAATATTCTCTGGATGTGGTAGATAGCTTCAGTCGCTGGAGAAGCGACATCGTCGCCTAACTTTTTACGTCGACATGGAAAGCCAATTAAATGATCTGACGCGCACACTCCTGACGATTTCATCGCATTTACATCCTTTCAATTCACCTGGTTAGGTAAACGCGCAGGTGCGTGATAAGGTGCGCGCCGAACCGAGTTCCGCTTACTCTCTTCTCAGCTCCTCTGGAATTATCCGGATCACCTGAAGTCTACAGCCACATCTTAGGAGCTAATAATGTTTACACGTCATGTCATATTGCAACTGAAGCCGAATACCGCCACCGAATTTACCGACATTGTTGAGAGCAAGATCCTGCCACTCCTGCGTAAACAAAAGGGATTCCGCGATGAGATCACTTTCATCGCCCCCGACCGCTCGGAAGCTATAGCTATCAGTTTCTGGGACACGAAAGAGGCGGCGGAGGATTACGATCTCTCAGGATATCCTGAGGTATTGAAGACCCTCACGAATTTGGTGGAGGGAACACCCAGAGTGGGAACGGCTGAAGTTGCCACTTCAACTTTTCACAAGCTTGCTGCTGCGAAAACAGCGTAAAGTAGATGTCCTCTAGGTTTTGAGAGGGCGGACACCCGCCCTCTTTTTCTTCAGGCATATGAATCGGAGTGAGACTTCTGGCACTGACGGATGCGTCAGTCCTTTGGTGGATACGGTCTTTAGGCCATGGCCCTCTTCACTCTCCTTTTTCATACGTCACCAAAGCGCTTCCTTTGATTGCCGCCAGCAGCGCGGCCAGCAACGAGCCCA
>JBPCIQ010000144.1:0-16066 GCA_051006135.1 Pyrinomonadaceae bacterium
CGATTGTTGCCAGCTTTCTGTTGGCGACATGTCCCCTGGTTCAGTTTTATCCATACTCAAGCGCGCCCGGGCTTGTAAGACCTCGGACTCTGAAGTCCCAAAGGCCAAAGGGCGAGAGTATTACGGCAATCGTCGGAGCGACCCTTATCGATGGTTCCGGCCGTCGCCCTTTGAGCAATTCTGCTGTAGTTATACAAGGGGATTCAATTCTCGCGGTCGGCGAGAGCTCGCAGCTGAAGATCCCCGCCGCGGCGCGGGTAATGGAGGCGCGTGGCCTGGTGTTGGCACCGGGATTCATTGACGCACACAGCCATTCTGATCGCGGTCTCGAGTCAGAGCCTGCCGCAATAACTCAGGTGTCGCAAGGCATTACTACGGTTGCTGTGGGACAAGACGGAGGCTCGGAGCTTCCTATAGGCGAGTTTCTCAATCAGCTTGATCGCACTCCCGCTGCTCTCAACGTGCTGACTTTTGTGGGCCACGCAACCATCCGTTCACGAGTCATGGGAGAGGACACAAATCGCACAGCGTCACCAGCTGAGGTGGAGCAGATGAAGGCGCTGGTCGAGCAGGCAATGCGCGAGGGAGCGTTTGGATTGTCGAGCGGCCTTGAATATGAAACCGGCAAGCCTGCTACTACCGAGGAAGTCGTCGCCCTGGCGCGGATTGCGGGTCGCTACGGCGGTATCTACATCAGCCACATTCGGGACGAGGCCGACAAGACTTTTGAAGCGCTGGCAGAGGCTATACAAATCGGTCGTGAAGGTCACTTGCCGGTACAGATCTCGCATATCAAGCTTGGCAGCGTGGCTGTTTGGGGAAGAGCGAACCAGGCAGTGGGCATGATTAATAAGGCGCGTCAACGCGGGCAGGATGTGACGGCAGATTGCTATCCGTATGAGGCTTGGAGTTCAACGATCAGAGTGTTGATTCCGAGCGGGCGTCATGATGATCCAAATGACGTTGCCCGAGGACTGGCGGACGTCGGGGGTGCAGCTAATATTACGATAGTCAGTTGCAAGGCCCACCCCGATTACGAATTCAAGACCCTGGCAGAAATCGCTGAGCGGGAGAATGTCACGCCCGTTGTTCTCTACATGAAGATCGTGCGTGAGGGCGGCGCGAGTGTCGTTTGTCGTTCAATGAAGGAAGCAGATATCCGTACCTTCTATCAACAGCCCTGGGTGATGGTAAGCAGCGATGGGGGAATCGGCTCGCGCCATCCAAGAGGCGCCGGCACTTACCCTCGAGTGCTCGGACGCTTTGTGCGAGAACTGCATTGGTTATCGCTTCCGGAAGCGATTCGAAAAATGACCTCGCTCCCCGCTGCCCGCTTCAGCTTGAAGGATCGGGGATTGATTAAACCTGGGTTTAAAGCAGACCTAGTGCTTTTCGATCCCCAGAGCGTGATTGACCGCGCCACTTTCCCGCAACCACAGCTGACCTCCGAAGGCATCAAGCGAGTTTTTGTAAATGGCATCGAAGTCTGGCGTGATAACGCCGCCACGGGCCATCGACCAGGGCGGGCATTGCGACTGCAGTAACTCTCCATCGGCGCCTTGCTCTCTGAAGCGCCACGAATTTCGTCCAATCCGACCCCGTGAAAGTTCTTGCGGAAAAAAATAAGACTCCGCGCTCTGGTTTCACGGCGCGGCCGAGCCGCAAGCAAAACAAATACGATCCACGAAATCACACGAAGTCAGACTAACCAATTTCGTGTTGCTTCGTGTGATTTCGTGGATCGTCTTGCTTTCGCAGGAGCAAATACCTGCCAACGTTTCTCTCATTTTTTCCCGGCCTACAAAACTCTTGAACTGAGAGTCCCGCGTCGATGGCTATTGTGAAGGCCTGCCGCGTTTCTTCGCGCCAACGTACCGCAAGTTCCATATTGTCGCTGAGGATGCGATTGATGTCATGAGGTATTTCGATGATCGCTTCGTTGTCAAAGGGTCGCTTGTTGCTGACGGGTTCATCGTTGTCGCCGACCTCAAGTAAGACAGTTGAGGGCTTAGGAAGTTTGCTCTCCGGGGGACCGTTACCTTCGGGACCTGGGGGCGCCCACGGAGGGACGCCCCTACAATCATTCGTTGGCGCTGAAACATCGCGGAGCCGGTTCCTAACTCTGTCACTGTTCACGTGCCAGGTTACCCAAAGCCGATCGGTACCGGTGCGGTGAAGGAAGCTGGAAGTTTCGCCGTAGTAATTGATCCGGTAGCGATCAGCAATCACGCCAAGCTTAGCAAAGTTCAGATGTGCGTTACGCGACTGAAGCGGATCAAAGGTCCAGGTGATTCGCTCAATACCTTTCGCCAACGCTCTTTCTCTTTGAGCAAGCTTCAGGGTGAATCCCACGTCCTGCGAGCGATACTCCTGCTTTACCGCCAGCATATCGGAATGAAGAATGAGCCGTGCGTCTTCAACTCCTGGAAAGCCCAGGGCAAACCCGATCAACTGCTCATTATCGAAGGCGCCCAGCAAGACACCCCCAATCTCCAGCAAAGGTATTAGTGCCAGGCTTGGTAATACCTCAAGATCGCTACAGCCCCAGATCTCCCGCTGCAGCTCCTCGACTGTCTTCAGCTCGGCAATCTTTTCAATCTCGCGAATTTGAATTTGCGTAGCGGCGTTTGCCATGACGGCTCAAATCGATTTTAGTTTTGCGATTTTAGATTTGCGATTTAGTCGGCACATCCTTCGTCCGAGGTCTTTGGTCTTAGTGCTTTGTCTTCGGTCGCGCGACCTTTTTCGAGTTCTCACAAAATCGAAAATCTAAAATCGCAAATCCAAAATTAACTAGCGGAGCGTGTATCGCACACGACGGGTCTTGAAACCCTGAAGGTTAGACTAGAAGACCTTTGATAAGCCCGTCGAGAAAGTCGATATCGATAGGTTTAGTAACATAGGCGTTGAACCCCGAGGCCTTAGCTTCTGTCCGCAGGTCCGATTCCCGGTGCGCGGTAAGCGCAATGATGGGCACTTCGCGCATCTCCTCGTCGCCTCGAATCGACGTGGTCGCCGCAATTCCATCCAGCAGCGGGAGAGACAAATCCATCAAAATAATGTCAGGGCGTTCGCGAAGGGCGATTTCAACCGCCGTCTCTCCATCCTCTGCTTCGATTACGGAATATCCAAGTTGCTCAAACCCCAATCTCATGACGTAGCGGGTATCATCAACATCCTCGACAATCAGGATGGTCAAGTGTGGTTTATCTTTCTCAGCCATTATTTATCGATGTTGGAGCTGTTGATTAGTTTGGCAGTGATCTGGCATTCACTACTGTCGTCAGGCTAATTCTTAAAATTTGGACGGCCTTGACTGTATGGCCCGTGTAAAGTGCAAGTCAAGAGAGTAAGATCCAATTGCAGCGAACCAAAGCCTTGCTGTTATCGTAGAGGTTTAGAGTTAGATCCTTTTTGACCCAAAACCGGAGAAAAACCCATGAAACGAATCGTCATACTCTTTTTGCTGGTAGCGATAGCAGCAGCAGCCGGAATCGTTCGGTCGTATTCAAAGGCAGGGCATAGTATCAGCGAGGTGCCCAGCGCGTTAAGTGGCGATTCGGCTGCAAAGGGAGAAGCCCGTGAGGAGATCCGCAAGAATTATGAGCTCGTATCCGGGGCACAGGTGGAGGTTTCAGGTATTAACGGCGCTCTCAAAATAGAGACGAGCGACACCAGGACAGCGGAGGTCTACATCGAGCAAATTGGAAAGAGCCCTGAGGCGCTGCAGCGACGTAAGGTTACCATTGAAAGCAGCCCCTCATCTCTCAAAATACGAGGCGAAAAAGGTGATGTAGGGTTCTTTGCCAACTTTTTTGGTTCCAACCCTTCGGAGCAAGTTACACTCAAGCTGCCAAGACAAATCTCACTTGTTGCTGCCGGAATAAATGGCGCAGTGATTACGGGTCAAATCGACGGGTCAGTCACTGTGGAGGGGGTTAATGGCAAGGTTGATATCGCGCAGGCCGCCGGTGCTGCTGAATTTCATGGCATCAACGGCAACATCGCCGTCACCCTAAACTCGCTCGACAAAGAGGGAATCAGCATCAACGGCGTTAATGGCAATATAGATCTCCGTCTGAGGGAAGGAGTGAGTGCGAATCTGGAAGCGCACGGCATGAATGGTAACGTGGTTTCAGATCTGCCTGATTTTGTGCTTGAGAAGGCGAAGCACGGTAGTTATTATGCTCACATTGGCACTGGTGGTAACGCCATCTCGGCAAATGGAATCAACGGGAATATTCGTCTAAGTCGTGCGACGACCGCTGGCCACGATGACAACCGCCGAACAAGCCAAGGGCAAGAGTTAAATTCGCGATGGTGAACGCGCGGAATACTCAATTTACAGAACCGGGAGCGGTAGCGACCAGATCATTTTCCATTTCACCTTTGTCATTTTAATGTGTGCGAGTGATCCTTGGTGATGGGGTGCATCGAAACCCAAATGTGAATGAAAAATGTCAAATGACAAATGGAAAATGACCCGGTCGCTACCGCTCCCGGTTCTGTAAAAAGCGACCTTCATGCCAAAGAGTTAGCCGAAGTATCCCGATTTGGGTCCTTGATACAGGCTGCTTGCTCTTCCGCCATAGTTAGCCCAAAGCATGGTTAAGTCGACGAAACGTCTCCCGCCGCTCCCTCCTTCTTTTTCCTGTTCATCGACCGCGCGACAACACCACACGGTCACCGGCCACATACACGTACACAAACGCTTTACCTCCACGATTCTTCGCAACCATCGCGACGTGATCGTTTATCTCCCTCCCGATTACGAAACCGATAAGAGAAAGAAGTATCCAATTCTATATCTGCAGGATGGCCAGAATCTCTTCGACGGCACCACTTCTTTCACTTATGGCCAGGAGTGGCGCGTTGATGAGACAGCGCAATCTCTAATCGGCGCTGGAAAGATCGAGCCTCTGATTATCGTTGGCATCTACAACGCCGGTCACGAGCGCACGGACGAGTACACGCCGACCCATGATGCTAAACGCAAGATCGGCGGCAAGGCAGAGCTCTACGGCAGGATGTTGGTTGAGGAGTTGAAGCCTTTTATCGATGCAAACTACCGCACACTAAACCATGCGCGGCACACCGGACTTGGAGGCTCTTCGCTGGGCGGACTGGTTTCGCTCTATCTCGGACTCAAGTATCCCGAAGTGTTTAGTCGTTTAGCTGTGGTTTCCCCCTCGGTCTGGTTCGACGACAGGAAGATCGTGCGTTACGTGGAGGCGCTCGCGAAGCGACCAAACCTTCGCATCTGGTTGGACACGGGAACGAAAGAAGGAGGCACCGCTCAGGAAGCCCAGGAGACCGTAGCCAATGCGAGATTGTTGCTGGAAACCCTCATCGGGAGGGGTTGGAAACCGGGGAGAGACCTTATCTACTTTGAAAAGGACGACGCCGAGCACAACGAAAACGCCTGGGCCGCGCGCGTTGAGCCGATGCTGCAATTTCTTTTTCCGCGAAGGGAGAAATAAGTCAGTGGTCAGTGGCCCGTTGTCAGTAGTCAGTCGTTCTTTCTGGTCTTTGGCTTTTGGCCTTTGGTCTTTGGGTTGAGCTTTGAGCTTTGAACTAAGCTTCTTATTTAAACCTTAAAAACAAGCTAACACGAGGCCCAACAGCAAGAACGGATAGTTTACGAGTAAAGAACATTTTCATTGGATAGAACTCACATCGGGCGGCGCAGCGCGGCTCAAGCTTGAAAACCACTCACTGCAAATCAACCTCAAAACTCAACCGGCTTTCGCGTTGCAAGCGTGGGCGCATTCCCGGCACGCAAATTCTCATTCCACTGCGGTACGGTATCCCTTATGAACTTATTAACTTCCTCCATGCGCGCGCGAAACTCCGGCCGAAACTCCTCGAAGTACTGCCGTTGATAAGGGGTGGGGGCAGCATTCGTTCCCTCCAGCGCAAAGAAAAGACCTCCCACGCGATCGGCAACCTGCGCTGAGCCGCCGAGCCCCAGCCCCTCTGTACGCCGCGCCACCCGATCCTGAAGCGTCTCCACCTGCTTCACATAATCCTCCAACGCTTTTATCAGCTCCTTGTCCGGCTCTTTGTTGAGGGTCTTGACCGTGGTTTGCGTGTGCTTGAGCTGATCTTTGATGCTGTCGAGATAACGCAGCGCGGTATTAGCAGCTGACTGCATGTCTCGCAGCGTTTGGGTGAGATCCAGCTGAGCTTGCAGATCGGCTGGCGGTACATTGATCGCCGGATCGAGTCGGACCTCAACCCGCTCTTCCAATGTCTTTGGTCCAATTGTCACCTTCACCGTATAAGTTCCCGGCAGCACTTGCGGACCACGCGGTGGCCCGGTGAATGCTGTCTCTTCTTCGCTCGGCGGACGCCGTACCTCCGCGCCACCGAATCGAAGGTTCCAGGTCACACGGTTCAGGCCCTGCTCCTTCGCAGGCTTGTCAATTTCCTGGACCAATTTTCCAGTCCGGTCGAGGATCTGAATGCTAAAGGTAGTCTTATCGTCGAGTTTATCTTTCAGGTAATAGGAAATTAGCGCGCCGTAGGGCGGGTTGGGTCCAGTAAAAACCTTGTCGCCTATACCGTAGCGAGTAAAGCGTGTTGTAAAGCGAAGTGCCGGCCGGATCGGGAACAAATGCGCATCGCCATTAAGAATCTGCGGTGTCATTTGTTGCACGGGAGTGGCGTCGTCGAGAATCCAGATGCTACGGCCGTGCGTCCCAAGTATCAGATCGTTCTCACGCGGGTGGATCACGATGTCGTGTATCGCAACGTGGGGCAGGTTCTTAAGGTTGAGTGGTACCCAGTCCGCGCCACCCGAGTATGAAACAAACAGTCCAATCTCTGTGCCGGCGTAAAGCAAGCTTGCATTCTTCGGATCCTCCCGCACCACTTGAACGTAGGCCTTTGCCGGCAGATTGCCGGAAATATTCTGCCAGGTCTTGCCGCCATCAGAAGTCTTGAAGACATAGGGACGAAAGTCGTCGAGCGTGTGGCGGTCAAACGCGACATAGGCTACCCGGGCACTTGTGCGCGAAGGCTCGATGTGCGACACGGCGGAATTGGCGCCCAGACCTGAAACACT
Organism: Pyrinomonadaceae bacterium; assembly: GCA_051006135.1. Lineage (GTDB taxonomy): Bacteria > Acidobacteriota > Blastocatellia > Pyrinomonadales > Pyrinomonadaceae > PSRF01. The sequence continues at coordinate 7,067 of JBPCIQ010000144.1, forward strand.
CCCAACCAAGTTTGCCCAGTTCTTGCCGCCGTCATTGCTAAGTTGAAGATTACCGTCGTCGGTGCCAGCCCAAAGCTGCCCTCGCTGAACGGGGGACTCGGCCAGGCTGATGATGGTGGTGTGATATTCAGCAGTTGAGTTTTCAATGGCTATGGGACCACCTGCGTCTTTCTGTTTCTCGGGATCGTTAGTCGTCAGGTCCGGGCTAATCGGTTCCCATGTCTTGCCAAAGTCAGGAGACTTAAAAATGACGTTGCCACCTAAATAAACCGTTTGCTTATCATGAGGTGAAGCAATGATCGGGGCATTCCAGTTGAAGCGATATTTCTGCCCTGTGGCGGGGCCGCCGCCGCTGCCTCGTCCCGCTGGATTCACGGCCTGCTGTTCGCGCGTGCGAAAGTCAGTGTGCAGAATGTTCCCGCCTTGCGATTCCGAGAGGTAACGCTCAGGATCGTCGGGGTGATTGATCACGTAGAATCCGTCGCCGAAACTGATCATGCGCCAGTCGTCATTCATGATTCCAGCGGGCTCGCGCGTGCGACTGGGTCCAGTCCAGGTCCCGTTGTCCTGAAGTCCGCCCATCACGTAGTAAAAGGGAAGCCGATTATCAGCGTGGATCTGGTAGAACTGGCCCAATGGAATGTTGTTTACGTATTCCCACGCTTCGCCACCATCCTGGGAAACCGCAACGCCGCCATCCTGTCCTTGCCAGATTCGTTTCGGATTCTTCGGATCGAGCCAAAGCGCGTGGTAGTCGATGTGAGTTCTGCCGGTGATTGAGCGAAAACTCTTTCCACCATCGATCGAAACATACAGAGTAGAGGCCACGGCATAAACGTGGTTCTCATTTAGCGGATTCACTCTTATTGTCGTGTAATAGAAACCGCGCGAGACGATGCGCGAGTCCTGAGAGACCTGCTTGAAGGTTTCACCGCGATCGTCAGAGCGATAAAGCGTGCCCTCTTTGGCTTCCATGATTGCATAGACAACATTTGGATTGCTGGGCGCCACCCTCACACCAATTCGCCCAATCAACTTTGGCAAGCCATTGGTTAACTTTTTCCAGGTTCGGCCGCCATCGATAGACTTGAATACACCGCCTTTCTCACTGCCGCTGCGATGAGTCCAGGCCTTACGCTCAAAACTCCACATGCCGGCGTAGAGAATGTTTGGATTGGTGGGATCGATGTCCAGATCGGAAACCCCGTGTGCATTGTCGATGAAAAGCGTTCTGGTCCAGGTTCGGCCGCCATCGGTCGTCATAAATACGCCGCGCTCATCATTAGGACCAAACGCATGGCCCAGGGCGCCAACGTATACGACGTCCGGATTCTGTGGATGAATAGCGATGGCCGCGATGTGGTGACTATCTCTCAGACCCATGTTCTGCCAGGTCAAGCCGCCGTCGGTCGATTTGTAAACGCCATCGCCAAACGAAACGCTGTTGCGCGGGTTTGATTCGCCTGTACCGACCCAGACCACGTCCGGATTGCCGGGTGCGAGCGCGATGTCGCCAATGGAGATTGTTCCCTGGCGTTCGAAGATTGGTTTCCAGGTGACTCCCCCATTTGTCGTTTTCCAAAGTCCGCCCGATGCGGACGCCACGTAGACAAGATTGGGATCGCCAGGAACTCCTTCGACGTCCGCTATTCGCCCACCCATGTTGGCAGGTCCGATGCTGCGCCACTCAAGCCGCTCGAAAGCTCTCTCGACCGGTGATTTACTTTGTTCTTTGCCCGACTGGGCTTGCTCCAGGGGAGTTGCCTGAGCTGTCGGCGCAGAATTTTGCTGCGCCGAACTAAGGCCGGCAGTAACTAAGACCAACGCTAAGAGTAGACAAAGAATTACAAGGGGGTTCCTCGTGGGCATTAGGATCTCTCCTGAAACGAAGTTGTGTAAAACTTTTGGAACGGTGGGGCAGTTTACCACGGACGGGATGGGAGAAGGGCGATGGGGAGATACGGGGACGCGGGGACCGGAGAAAGGGAGAAGGGGAGAAGGGGCGATGGGGAGAAGGGGAGACACGGAGATGGGAAGACACGGAGAAGGCGCCGTGGGTGAACATCTGTCTTTGTTTCGCCCCTTCTCCCAATCTCCCCATCGCCCCTTCTCCCTTTCTCCGTGTCCCCGCGTCTCCTTCCTCCCCATCGCCCCTTCTCCCAATCGCCCAATGACTCTTGTCTCGCGGGTGCAGCCAATGGTAGGCTGCCCATCCCACGAGACAGGAGAATTCAGTTGATGATTCGTCTAATACTGATTGTGGCGCTGATTCTTTGTGCCTCACTTATTGGTGCAGCCCAGGGAGGCGGCACCGTTGAAGCAAAAGCCGCAACCGATCCCCATGTTCCCGAGAGAGGCTCAGTCGAGCGCAAAGCGATAGTTGATGCCCTCCGTATTCCCGTCGAAAAAGGGGTGAAGCAGCCAGTCATTTTTAAGATTGAACATCTCAAAGTGCAGAATGACTTGGCGTTTCTGCTCGGCGTACCCCAGCATCCGGATGGCAGCGCCCTGGACTACCACGGCACCGTCTATCAAGACGCGGTGGATGCAGGAGCGTTTGACGATGGCATCGTTGCCTTATTACGCAAAGTGAATGCGAAGTGGAAAGTTGTACAATATGTGATTGGCTCTACAGACGTTCCCTATGTAGAGTGGGACAAGAAGTATGGTGCGCCGAAAGGCATATTTCCTCGGTAAGTCGCAGCCCTGAAACAGAAACGAATCTCTCGTTCTGTAGTGGCCAGTTTCGTTTGGAGAAAAAGTGAGTTGGAGTCCAGGGCAGTAGCCCGACTGTTAAGGAGGGCTTTGATCTGCGCCAATGGAGCCTTCCTTAACAGTCAGGCTGCCCGGACTTGCATTCCAAAATCTGGTTCAGTTCAGGAAGTCACCCTCTCGCCGCTTGATTGAACCTACCCTGGAAACAGGATATAAGATTAGTAATCAAACATCAGCAAAACGGAGACTCAAAGTTGCCGCAAAGCCGACATCGAAAGTCTACTAAGGCCAAAAAACGACCCAAGGGCAGATCTCCAGCGACAGCGGCGCCTCCCCTGGGAAGCAAAAACCGCAGCTTGCGAATCCTCGCGATAGTGGTTGTTGCCGTGCTGGCGCTCTCAGCAGTCGGTTATGTGCTTTCACGCCGTGGGGACCACTCAGGAAATGAAGTAACTACCGCCTCCGGCCTTAAATATGTCGATCTGGTGGAGGGAACGGGCGCAACCCCACAATCCGGACAGACAATATCCGTTAATTATCTCGGCACACTGGAAAATGGGACGAAGTTCGATAGTTCTTACGATAGTGGTAGACCGTTTCAATTTATCATTGGTACTGGCTCGGTCATAAAGGGGTGGGACGAAGGCTTGATGTCCATGAAGGTTGGCGGCAAACGTAAACTGATCATTCCTCCCGCGCTGGGTTATGGCCCGCGAGGCTCGCCGCCGAAGATCCCGGGAAACTCAACATTGGTTTTCGAGGTTGAGCTACTGAGTGTGAAATAACACCTTCACGCAAAGGGAATGAACCTGATTAACACTCTTGCGATCGCTATGGGCGCCGGCTGGGTGTCGGGGATTAATCTTTACGCCGCGGTTGCTACGCTCGGATTGCTCGGCCGTTTTTCTGATTTGCGCTTACCTGGAGAACTCGATGTCCTGACCAGCTGGTGGATTATCGGTATCGCTTCTGCTCTTTACATAGTTGAGTTTTTTGCCGACAAGGTTCCCTACCTCGACAGTACATGGGATGCGATTCACACTTTTATTAGGATCCCTGCGGGAGCCGTGCTAGCTGCGACAGCGTTCGGCGAATTCGACCGCAGTGTGCAAGTTGTCGCCTTCCTGCTGGGTGGTGGCCTCGCTTTGAGCGCTCATGGAACAAAAGCTAGCACGCGTGCGGCGATCAACCTGAGTCCGGAGCCGGTATCAAATATTGTGGCCAGTCTCACCGAGGACGTTATTGCCGTTGGCTCGATCTTACTGTCTGTTTTCCTACCCGTGGTCCTTATTATCCTGATCGTGGTGTTTCTTGGAATTTCGATTTACATGCTGCCGCGTACGGTGAGGGCTTTACGAGCCGCCGTGGCCCGAGTGAGCAGCCTGTTTGGGTTTAGCTGATGATCATCTGAGTGATCTCGTCATTTAGCACATGTAGGTCTAATTCTCTTAGATCAGGCGATCTCCCTCAACTGAGACTGAATCGCGCCGGTAATGACAACCTCGGCTCTGGCGGTTATGCTGTGCGGCATCCGCCACTAACAGCGCAACCTCGATCGCATTTCGCAGTCCAATCAATCCATCGGCAAGCTTGGTTGTTCGGTAAAAAGTTTCGATCTCGTTCCACAGGTGACGCAATTCACGAATAGCACGCGAGAGCCGCTCACCACTACGCACCAGACCCACGTAATGCCACATGATGTTTTGAATTGTCTGCATGTCGCCCTGGATCAAGGCAGGATCCGGATCGGCGAAGAGTCCACTCTCATCCCAGGGAGGCACGTCGTTGAACCCGGGTCGCTTAGGTGAAGTTCTATTAAGAGTTTCTTCTACGTGCTGTGCTGCGCGCTGTCCCCAAACCAGTCCCTCAAGCAGTGAGGTTGAGGCGAGGCGATTGGCGCCATGCAGTCCGGTGCAACTTATTTCTCCAACAGCATAGAGGTTTTCGATGCTTGAATGCCCCCATTCATCCACCAGCACACCCCCGCAAAAGTAATGAGCGGCAGGTACGACGGGTATTGGCTCATGCGTGATGTCGATACCGGCTTTCAAACACTGGCTATAGATATTCGGAAAGCGATCACGAATCGAGGCGGCCGGCATCCGCGACGCAATGTCGAGCAACACATAAGCATAGTCGTGCGTCTCCATCTCGTGATGTATTGCGCGGGCGACGATGTCACGCGGCGCCAGCTCTTTCCACTCAGGTGAGTAGTCCGCCATGAAGCGGCGCCCATCAGGTGTGAGTAGAATTCCACCTTCGCCTCTAACAGCTTCACTAATCAATTGGCCGCTCTCTACGCCGGGTGCCGCCAGGGCCGTTGGGTGAAATTGCACGTACTCGGCGTTTACAATTCTTGCGCCGGCGCGGTGGGCCATGGCCAGGCCGTCACCTCGCGATCCTGGTGGATTCGTTGTGTTGCGATAGATGCGGCCAAGCCCACCGGTGGCGAGAACCGTGGCCGCGGCCAGATGTCGATGGACCGCATGCTCCTGGCGATTAAACATGTAAGCGCCATGACAAGCTATGGGACGATAGTTGTCGAGCGGATCGCGAGAGTGATGCGGGAAAGTGATCAGGTCGACGGCGGTGACATTTGATTCAATCGTTATGTTTGGATAGCGTCCCAGCGCCGCAATTAACCCTTTCATTATTGCCTGGCCCGTGGCATCTCCCACATGCAGAATGCGGCGGCGAGAGTGGGCAGCTTCCTTACCCCAGAGCGGTTGACCGCGCGGGTCACTGTCGAACTTCACCCCTGCTGTTTCTTCCAGGACCTCATGAAGAATTCGCGGCCCTTCCTCGGCCAACAGACGCGCCGCACTGGGGGAACTCACCCCGGCCCCCGCGGCAAGTATGTCGGCGAGGAGGATCTCAGAATCGTCATCCGGGCCACGGCCAATGATTCCACCCTGTGCATAGCGCGTGTTTGATTCGTGGGGATCCGGAGCGCGGGTGATGAGAGAGATTTGGCGCTGAGGATTGCGGGCCAAACGCAAAGCAGCGGTTGCCCCGGCGATGCCGCAACCAATTATTAAGACTTCTGTCTCTGCCAAAGGAGTCCTTCCAACACAGTGAGAGTGATCGATCTATCTTGATCGGCAGTCTTTAAGACCACAAATGCGAACAGAAGAGCGATCCACGAAATAACACGAATTTACTCGAATTCAGGCGTCCACTTAGTGCAATTTTTCGTGTGGTTTCGTGGATCGTGTTTTTTTCCGCAGCCTGTTAGGTGGTCCTTCCAAAACAACCCTTCTTTTTTAAGATTAGCCTTTATAGAGTCAACCAATCGCGATCATTCTTTCGACTGCCCGGGCAGCACGCTGGCGAATATCTTCCGGGATCTCAATCACGTATTGCATCTTTTGCAGCGATTCCAGCGTGTCTTCAAGAGTAATCTGATTCATGTGCGGACATCTGATGCTGCATAAGCGAAGCATCTCTTTATCCGGATTTGCTGCCGCGATGTTTTCACCCATCGAGCACTCAGTCAGCAATAAATAACGCGGCGCTTTGGTTTGTTCGACATACCTGATCATCGCGTTTGTGCTGCCAGAATAGTCTGATGCTGCCACTACCTCAGGACTGCACTCAGGATGGGCCAGAATCACCACGTCGGGAAATTGCTTCCTGATATTTGTTATGTCCTCGACCGTGAACTTGTCGTGAACCTCACAGCGGCCCGGCCATCCGATCATTTGGTAGTCCAGCTCGCCATCAGACACCTTCCGTGGGTCAGTAGTTGGAAAGATGATGCGGCGACCGGTTTCACGCGCCACGTTCTTCGCCAGGTATTCGTCGGGGATGAAGATCACGGTGTCAGTGCCGAGCGAGTTGACGACCGCCGCCGCGTTGGAAGATGTACAGCAGATGTCTGATTCAGCTTTTACGTCGGCATAGGTGTTGACGTAAGTAACTACTGGCACCCCAGGGAAGCGGCGCTTCAATTCGCGAACGTCCTCTCCGGTAATGCTGGCGGCTAAAGAGCAGCCGGCCTTCTCCGAGGGAATGAGTACGGTCTTGGTCGGGTTCAGGAGCTTCGCTGTCTCAGCCATGAACTTCACGCCGCAAAATATAATAATGTCCTTGTCGGTTTGGGCGGCCCGTCGCGCCAGGTCGAGGGAATCGCCGACGAAGTCAGGGATTGAGTAAAAGAGCGCGGGCTCCATGTAGTTGTGCCCGAGGATCACGGCGTTCTTTTCCGCTTTAAGCTTATTGATCTCGGCCGCCAACTCCGATTTCATTCGCAGCTCGAAGTCCGGGACCACGTCGGCGAGCATTGTTTTCAGCTGTTCATATATCTGCCCGGCTGAAGTCTCTTTACCCAATGTTGCTATCATGATCTTTTACCCAGTCCACTTTAGACTAACATCAAACGACCTCGCGGAGTGCGTCAGCGCTCCAACGGAGATAAAGTCCACCCCGCTTTCCGCAATCTTCCTGACGGTGTCCAAAGTTACATTTCCAGACGCTTCCAACCTGGCTCGTCCTGAGTTTAGTTGGACCGCTTCGCGCATCATTTCAACCGTCATGTTATCGAGCAGAATACGCTCCACGCCCAGATTGAGAGCCTCCTGAACGTGCACAAACGTGCGAGCTTCCACCTCGATCTCGAGGTTACTGTTCACGGCGCGCACACGATTCACGGCCTCCGCTATCGAGCCGGCGTAATCAATGTGGTTGTCCTTGATCATAACCATATCAAACAAACCAATTCTGTGGTTGACTCCACCTCCGCGCCGCACGGCAAGCTTGTCAAAAATTCGGAGCCCGGGCGCGGTCTTTCTTGTATCAAGGATTTTTGCGGCTGTCTCCGAAACTGCATCAACAAATTGGCGCGTTAGCGTGGCTATGCCCGACATGCGTCCAAGAAGATTTAAAGCGGTTCGCTCTCCGGTGAGCAATGCTCGCGCCGAACCAGAAATATCGGCCAGCACAGCGCCACTGACAACCCGTTCGCCTTCACCAACATTTGCTGAACAGCTGATTTCGCGATCGAGCAATAGGAACACGTTGTGAGCAATATCAAGCCCGGCAACAATCCCTGCTTCCTTTGCAACAATCCTTCCCCGCAGCGTAGACCCGGCCGGTACAATGCTGTCCGTTGTGACATCACCTGCTCCAATATCTTCGGCGAGTGCACGCCTCAGACACCCGACTAGTTCCGGCGCGAGCCCTGGGGTAAGTGTAACCTCTGAGTTCATCCGTTTGGCTGGGGGCTTGAAGACTTTCCCAGCGCAAACTCCAAGATAGATCGTAAGGCTCCGAGGTGCAACCAGCGATCAGATAACTAAGGGAGGAGGTGAAGACACAACCGAGATGACAGCCCGCTCAATAACGGAGCTGACGCCCGTTCAGAACCGCGAGCGGTAGCGACCGGAATTAGCACTCACCTTCCAAATAGAACCGCGATCAATGACGCGTTGAGCTTTAGCATCCGCCCTCTGTGTCAACATGGATGAGACACTGACTGCCCAATAGTTTAATGTACGAGGGCGGGAAAGAAAGTTCTCATGTCAACGTTGTTGAATTCAATGAATCATTCCAATCGTATGGTCCAGAACACTCCACTGCGGCTACCGCTGGTGGAGCCGAAACCCCGGACCCGGAAGTCGTGGGGCGCGCCGTCCGACGCCGCTTCACCGCCGAGTACAAGCGCCGAATCCTGGCCGAGGTGGATGCTGCTGCCGGCAGCGGAGCGGTCGGTCGCATCATCCGGCGCGAAGGACTCTACTCTTCGCAGCTGACTACCTGGCGCAAGGCCCGCCGCAACTCTGAGCGGCTGGCTCTCGAACCAAAGAAGCGTGGCCCCAAACCCACTCCAGAAAATCCGCTGCTCCAGGCAGAGAACACCAAGCTCAAACGAGAGAACGTGCAACTCCACAAGAAACTACACACGGCCGAGCTGATGATCGACTTGCAAAAAAAAGTTTCCCAACTCCTGGGGATCACGTTGCCGGTGCTGGAACAGAGCGACGACGACGAGGTGAACTCGTGAGCGCCGCCCTGGCTACAGCCACCGAACTCGGAGTGCGGCCTACTTGTGCCGCGCTCGAGCTGGCCCCCGCTACTTTCTATCGCTACCGCAACGGCCCCATGCAATCTGTGGCCTTAGAGCGGCGCCCACCGGCCCGCGCCCTGGCCCTCGCCGAGCGCCAGACGGTGTTGGATCTGCTCACCTCGGAGCGGTTCTGCGACGACGCCCCGAGACAAATCTGGGCCACTTTGCTGGATGAAGGCCAGTATCACTGCTCGGTCTCGACCATGTATCGCATCTTGCAT
>JBPCIQ010000145.1:0-15307 GCA_051006135.1 Pyrinomonadaceae bacterium
GGCGTAGCTTCAAATTCAAGTCTTTCACGGTAAGCAGAGCCTTCGCACTGTGAGGCGGCAAAGCCGCGATGCCTACAAGACACAATTCGGTCAGCGTTCCGAGAGGACTGCGATGAACCCACCCAAACCAATCCGCTTGCCACTAATCCTGGTTCTTGTTTTACTTTTCTTAATAGCGCCCGCGTCTCACTCTCACTCACAAGCGCCCAAAGATGTCGAAAAGCAAATCGATGTGCTGCTGGCAAAGATGACCCTCAGTGAGAAGCTCGGGCAGCTCCAGCAACTCGATGGAGAAGCCAACGGCAACTTCCGACCCGAGCATCGTGAGATGATCCGGAAAGGGTTACTTGGTTCAACGTTGAATGTGCGTGGCGCGGCGCGTACTAACGAACTGCAACGCGTCGCCATGGAAGAGTCGCGTTTGAAAATCCCGTTCCTTTTTGCCTTCGATGTAATTCACGGTTATCGCACCATCTTCCCGGTACCTTTAGGCGAGGCTGCGAGCTGGGATCCCGCGGCGGCGGAACTGTCAGCCAGTATCGCTGCCAAAGATGCTGCTGCAGCAGGAGTCCGGTGGACATTTGCGCCGATGGTGGACATCGCGCGCGACGCGCGCTGGGGGCGCATCGTCGAGGGGGCCGGTGAAGACCCTTATCTCGGCGTCGCCATGGCGCGCGCGCGCGTACGCGGTTTTCAGGGCACTGACTACAGTGCGCCGGATAAAATCGTAGCTTGCGCCAAGCACTGGGTCGCATATGGCGCGGCGGAAGCGGGGCGCGACTACAATACCGTCGATATGTCAGAGATGATGCTGCGTGAAATTTACTTCCCTCCTTTTAAGGCCGCGGTCGACGCAGGTGTCGGCACGTTCATGAGCGCTTTCAATGATCTGAACGGCGTGCCAACCTCGGCGAACCCATTCACGCTTACGAACGTGTTGCGCGATGAATGGAAGTTTGACGGCATCGTAGTCAGCGACTACGAGTCAGTTAGGGAACTATTGAATCACAGGATTGCGGCGGATGAGCAGGGAGCCGCAACTGCCGCTCTCAGCGCAGGCGTGGATGTCGAAATGGTCAGCCGTCTCTTCAACAAACACGGCCCGGACCTTCTCAAAGCGAGTAAGCTCACGATGATGCAGATTGACGAGGCCGTAAAACGCGTTCTGCGCATCAAGTTGCGTCTCGGCCTCTTTGAGCGCCCTTACGTGGATGAAACGCGCGAACGCTCAGAGACACTCAACGCCGAGCATCTAGCCGCCGCGCGGCGTGTTTCTGCACGCTCGCTGGTGCTATTGAAAAATGAGCGTGCGACGCTGCCGCTCAACAAGTCAATCAGGACGATCGCCGTCGTCGGCCCTCTCGCCGATTCGCCGAAGGATATGCTCGGGTCCTGGACCGGCGACGGACGCGCGGAAGATGCGGTCACGTTGCTGGACGGCATCAAAGCCAGGGTCTCTCCGCAAACAAAGGTGCTGTACGCGAAAGGCGTGGCGATTGAGGGCAAGGGCGTCACCGGCAACATCGACGCGCCCTCGCCATCAGCAAGTAACGCCGGTGGAACTAACGTCGCGCAGACCCGCGACCAAGCTAGAAACTCAACTACGCCCACCGGTCCGGACAGCTTCGCCGAGGCTGTTAAAGTTGCGCAAGCTGCGGACATAGTTGTCATCGCCGTCGGCGAATCTGCCGAGATGAGCGGTGAAGCGGCGTCGCGCACTTCACTCGATCTGCCTGGCCGGCAATCGGAGTTGGTGCAGGCAGTTCATGCGACAGGTAAGCCTTACGTAGTCGTACTGATGAACGGACGCCCCCTCACCATCAACTGGATCGCCGAGAACTCGCCCGCCATTCTGGAAACGTGGTTTGCCGGCACGCAGGGTGGTCACGCCATCGCCGACGTGCTCTTCGGCGACGTGAATCCGAGCGGCAAACTCCCCGTTACCTTTCCGCGCGCCGTCGGACAACTGCCGCTCTACTACAATCATAAGACTACCGGCAGGCCGCCAACTGATCAGAAGTACACATCCAAATACCTGGACGTGCCGGTCACGCCGCTCTTCCGTTTTGGCCATGGTCTGAGCTATACGCAATTCAAAACTTCTGATCTCCGAAAGAGCGCTGAAAGCATCTCGCCGGACGGAACCGTAACAGTTAGTGTTGAAGTTGAGAATACTGGCACGCGTCCTGGCGATGAAGTCGTGCAACTCTACATAAACGATGTCACCGCCAGCGTGACCCGTCCGGTGAAAGCACTGAAGGGCTTCCAAAGGATCACTCTTCAGCCCGGCGAGAAAAAACGCGTCGAGTTCAAACTGGCGCCTGAGCACCTTGGTTTCTACGATCCAAGGATGCGATTTGTTGTTGAACCCGGAGAGTTCAAGGTGATGGTTGGTCCAAATTCCTTCGATGTTATTGAGACGAGTTTCCAGGTGATTGGCCGCTAACGCAATTGGATCTCTACAAAAGTCAGAACCGGGAGCGGTAGCGACCGGGTCGTTTCCAAAAGTTCAGCTATGCCAGCCGCAACAAATTCTGGCCCTTATGGAGAGAGCGGACGATTGAGCTTATGTATCGGGCCGGTCGCCGCTCCCGGTTCTGACTTTGTGACCGCCACACTCGGGATATGGTTATCCGAAAAATGATGCCGCCACCCGGCAGAATTTCCAGAGTTAAATGTCGTTCTGAATTTCTCCGCAAAGTCGCAGTTTTAATTGCGGTTCTGTGCGTTCTAGTGGCCAACGGGACGCTTGCAGCTTCAACTAGCAAAGCGACTTTTGCCTCTGGAACAAATCGACCCACAACAGTTTCTTTAGCAGATCAAGCCTTCCTGGAAGATCTTTCACGGCGCTCGTTTCAGTACTTCTGGGACCAGGCAGATTCTGAGACGGGACTTGTCCCGGATCGAGCTCGCATGGATGGCGCGCCACTAAATGAGAGTCATCGCAACGTGGCGAGCATCGCGGCGACCGGCTTTGGTTTGACCGCTCTATGTATTGGCGCGGAAAGGCGCTGGGTTGATGCCGACCAGGCTCGCGAGCGCGTGCGCACGACGCTGCGCTTCTTTGCACACAAAGCTCCTCAAGAGCGGGGCTGGTTCTATCACTGGATGGATTCCAGGACAGGTGAGCGGAGATGGCAGAGCGAAATTTCTTCAATCGATACTGCGTTGTTAGTCGCCGGCATCCTGACCGCGCGGCAGTACTTTCGAAACGACGCGGAGATAGTTCGTCTGGCTACGACGATCTACCGACGACTCGATTTCCGCTGGATGCTAAATGGTCACCCTGTTTTGTTATCTCATGGTTGGAAACCAGAGACAGGCTTTCTAAAATCACGCTGGGACACTTACAGCGAAGATACTATTCTTTATCTGCTGGCCATTGGCTCGCCAACACATCCGATCTCACCGCATTCCTGGTATACGTTGTGGCGCGATCGGTATCGCTATGAAAAATACACCTATTTCACGACGATTGGCGTGCCTCTATTCATGCATCAGTACTCCCATGCCTGGGTCGACTTCCGCAATCGGCGTGAAATTAAGGGTGACCGGATCGACTATTTTCAGAACTCGATCGCAGCAACGCTCGCGCACCGGAAATTCTGTATCAACCTGGCCGGAGATTTTCCTACATATGGGCCAGAGATGTGGGGCATTACGGCTTCAGACAGCGCCAAGGGCTATCTTGCCTGGGGTGGACCACCACGCGATCCGGCCATTGATGGCACCATCGTGCCTTCGGCCGCGGGCGGATCCTTAATGTTCACTCCTGAGCTTTCGCTGGCGACCCTGCGCACTATGAGAGAAAAACACGGAGACCGAATCTATGGTCGGTATGGTTTCACTGACGCGTTCAATCCCATCTCTGGTTGGGTTGACGCCGATGTGATCGGCATTAATATTGGGATCATTCTGCTCAGTGCCGAGAACATGCACTCAGGCAAGGTCTGGCAATGGTTTATGCAGAATCCTGAGATTGTGTCAGCGATGCAGAAGGCGGGACTCCTCACTTACCGCATGGTCGTGCCGAAACAGCCACTTCGAAAAGCAGCCTAACTCAGCTAAGATCCTATCTCTAAAGTTTTCGGACCAGAGCGACAGCGACGTGGTCACGCAACACAGAACCCGTTTGCGGTCGCCAATGGGTCCCGGCACTTAATTACAACTGAAATACCACGGTTCCCGCGAAAATCTATCATCGAGAAGTGAACGAAACTTGAGTGCTGGCATCCATTGGCTACCGCAAATGGTTCTGTAGTTAGTGGTGATTTTAACCGGTATGAACGAACTGAGTGCCCAAGGCACCGACGGAAGCAACGCCCTAAACCGGCGTCGTTTTGGGCCGTTCATGTGCCCGCCCGTACAAGTCCGTCAACTCGTTGAGACGAGCTCCTCGGTCATCCGTTAGAGCCCGAGCCTGAAATCGCCACGACCAATTCCCACCGATGGTGTTGGGAAGGTTCATGCGTGCTTCTGTTCCCAGTTCAAGCACGTCCTGCAAAGGAACAATCGCCGTACTAGCGACGGAGGCGCACACGGTGCGAATGAAATCCCAGGCAATCTCCTTGCCGTCAGTATGGAGATACTTCAGACAGAACTTTCGCTCGCGCTGGATCTGGGTCTTATTACGCGTAGACCCTTCGCCGGCCACGCTGCCGAACCAGCCAACTGTGGTGTCGTTATCATGGGTGCCCGTGTAAACAACAACGTTGCGGTGATAGTTGTGCGGCAGATCCGTGTTCTTCGAGTCGCTGCTGAAAGCAAACTGCAGAATCCGCATTCCGGGAAATCCGAAATCATCGCGTAGCGCCTCAACCTCGGGTGTGATCACCCCAAGATCTTCGGCAATGATCGGCAGCTCGCCGAGCGCGTTTCTGATCGCGGTGAACAGTTCCCTTCCCGGCGCTTCAACCCAGTGACCGCGTTCGGCAGTTTTATCACCCCCGGGTATTTCCCAGCAGGCAACGAAACCGCGGAAATGATCGATGCGAACAATGTCCACAGTCTGCAGCGTTTCGTGCACGCGCTTAATCCACCACTTGAAGCCGTCCGCCCGCATCCGCTCCCAGTCGTAAAGCGGATTGCCCCAGAACTGGCCGGTGGCGCTGAAGTAATCCGGCGGAACACCCGCGACAACAATCGGCGCTCCGTCATCATCTAGTTTGAACTGATCAGGATGGGTCCAGACATCGGCCGAGTCATGGGCCACAAAAATCGGGATGTCACCAATGAACTTTATGCCTCGCTCGCTGCAATAGTCCTTCAGGGCAAACCATTGCCTGAAGAAAAGGAATTGGCTGAACTCCTCTCCTTCGATCTGTTCACGAAGTTTTTCCCGCGCCACAGCAAGTGCTGCTGGTTCGCGGCGCACTATCGGCGGCTCCCATTCATTCCAGGCAGTTCCGCCGTAGGCATTCTTAAGAGCACGAAACAAGGCATAGTCAGGGAGCCAGGAGGAGTAATGCTGGCGGAAGGTTTCGAACGCAGCCCGGAGTTTTGTATCGGTAGTTTTCCTGAACCCCGCGAGAGCATGGTGTAAGACTATTTCTTTGAATTTGTGCACCGCCTCATAATCAACACGCTCTCCCGCCAAATGCGGAATGCTGGCGAGCTCCTTTTTCCCAAGCAGGCCATCCTCAACGAGCCTTTCCGGACTGATGAGCAAGGGATTACCTGCAAATGCCGAGTAGCAAGCGTAAGGAGAATCGCCGTAGCCTGTTGGGCCAAGTGGCAGGACTTGCCAAAGACTTTGACCACTGGCCGCGAGGAAATCGGCGAACGCAAAAGCCTCGGGGCCAAGATCGCCAATGCCGAAAGGGCCCGGCAATGAAGTCGGATGAAGCAGAATGCCGCAGGATCGTGGAAAAATCATCTGGTCATGTTCTCGTCGCGCGCTCTCAACTGCCACGCTTGCGGTTACCCTGCTCAATCACTTGCCGGATTGCGTCAACCACTAATTGTGGCTCTTGCACCTGTATGAAATGGCCGCTCTTTTCCGCAACAATGTGTTTGCCGCCAGGAACTCTCTCAATCCACTCCTTATGTTTTTCCTGCCACACTTTCTTAGCTTCCGCAGGCATGTCAGAGTTCATTCCGGTCAGCAGAACAACAGGGATACCCGTCGGCACTTGTGCTGCGCGTGCTTGCTCGTAAGTGGCCTTTATCCCCGCATGCTCGTCGCGTAAACCTTGTGGTGCTTTGGCGATCTGTTCTTCTATTTCTTTCATCTTGGACAATGGGTGCGTTTTGGTCCAGTCCTCGAATGCTTCCTGAGATGGGTCAATCAAAACCATGCCCGCAACCTCACTCGGATACATGCTTGCAAAAACGCGGATGAACGGTCCTCCCAATGAATGCCCCACTAATACGTAAGGCGGTTTGATGCCCGCTTTCCGCAGGGCCGCGTGTAGTTCTTGAGAAATCTGTTTCGCGGAACGCGGCGGCGGACCCGGTTCAGACTGGCCCAGACCAGCACGGTCATAAGAAACTACCTGGGCAAACTTCGCAATCTCATTCTGCACGGTGGACCACGATGCGATACCAGCACCGAAACCTCCTTCGAGAACTACCGCCGGAGTTCCCGGCTTGGATGCCTGCCCCCCGATTAGCAGGTTAAGACTGTGGCCACCAGCGTCTACCTTCTGTAACTTCAAGGGACTCTGCGCGCTGCCGGTTTTGTCAGAAGGCCCCCCAGAACGTTTGAAGACCAGGGGGAAAGTCTGACCCTGCTGCTTCCATTGCCCCTCAATTTGTGATTCGTCTTTGCTTAACTGACCTTCGTAAGCCGCCCCCAACGATTTCATTTCAAAACGAACGGCAGCTACAAATGTGTCAATCGCATCAATCGGCAAACCCGTGGCGCCCTGATCCGGGCTGTCCAGCGTGGCGCTCAAGACCCCATCTTTTTTGACAACATGCAAGACTAACCTGAGTTTGGCGACCCCTACATCAATTGTACCTTCCCAGTCTCCCTCAATCGTTTTCGACGACGCATCATCACGTTGCTGATCGCTGGTACGGTAGATACTTGAAGCCGCAGGTATCCGGTTAAAAGCGCCACTTTTATTTTCGTGAGCGGCAACGTTGCTCGCGCCGAACGCGAAGGTAAGACCGATTGTGGCGGAAAGAACTGCTCGCCCAACCTGCTCAAGTTTTCGCATCTTCCTTTCTCCTTCGCCAGAAACTACGACTGAGGGGTGAATAAACAAACTGCCTGCCTTAGTGAGCCATTAAAAGTCGACATCAGGCGGGGCAGCGAACTCGGAGCGCGCGGGGGACAATCTGAAATGTTGCCGGCAAGCGACCGGCAAGTTCGCCATCAACTTCTATCGTGACCGGCCCATCTTTTGCTACCGGACGAGCGACTATCTTCTTCGCCAACGCGTGGCCGACATCCTGCATTCCCAGGTGAGATCCCAGATAGAGACGCGGCGCGCTGCTAACAATTCTCAGAGCGCCCAAGTCGCCGATCGAGATCACGTCGAACTTACCATCGGTCAACTTTGCCTGGGGGGCGATCTTCATACCGCCGCCAAAATAACGCGCATTCGCTACGCAGAGATTCGCCACGGTCAGATGTCTTTCCGGCGCGTCGTCGAGTTGGACGATTACTTTGGTTGCTGGAGACTTAATGGCTGTCTGCAACATGGCAATGCCGAATGAGGCGCGGCCTCTGAGCCAATCGGGTCCCTTGGGGAGCCATCGTGGCCCGCCCGCTTTCACACGGCCGATCACATCGGCACTCATGCCGAACGAGGCCACTCCGAGAAAATAAGCCGTTTCATGCTCATCCTCGGCATTCGTGAAAGTGATGCGACCCACATCTATGTGGCGGGTGCGGCCGTCTCTAAGAATCTGGGCAGCGTCGCGAGAACGCGCCGGTATACCAAGCGTCCTGCGAAAGTCTCCCCCTGTACCGCTGGGAAGTATTCCTAACTCCGCATCCTTCCCAGAGGTAAGAATGCCATTGGCAACTTCTGAAATGGTGCCGTCGCCACCACAGGCAATGATCAGCTTCGTGCCTTTGCGCGCGGCCGTGGCAGCAAGCTCAATTCCCTGCCGCGACCGCTCCGTAAAGACGCACGTGAACGAGCCAAAGTACGTGCGCAGATCGCTGGCGATCCCCGGCCATGCTTCACGCGTCGTACCCGCGGCGGATTCAGGGTTGATGATTACCAGGGGAAGATGTGTCAGGTGTTCTTGGTCCTTGTCAGTTGTCAGTGGTCCATTTTCAGTTGTCAGTCTTTTTTCTAATGGTTGACTCCATGGATTCTGTTTCTGCAGGTCAAGTTCGTCAACTGTCAGCGCACGGGCAGGGTAATCGTAACGCCTGGTGAAACACCCGTCGAGGCTTCCCTGCACACGATCAAACACTCGTCTCTAGCGCAACCCTAAGGATTATGTGACGATGGACGAGTTGGATTTGAGATTCACTTTGTCAAAGAAAGCGTCATTCTTTCCAAAGACATTCTCGCTCGTCCCAGAGATTGATGCCGGCATCAAGGTTTTGATGGCCAAGAACTACATCGATAATTTGTCGCAAGAGACCAAGAGGGGAAATACTAGAGAATGTTAACGGCGCGTTTACAAAGTTAACGACATGCACAGGAGTTTAGAAATCAACTCTTCGAACTAATTCGACAAGCCGACGACAAATGGCCCCACAAGGCAAGCTGGGATCAGCTTTGAAACACCAGCAGATTGTCTGCCTTCCGATGGTTCGTCAAACACCCCCAGGCTTACTTGAACCATTTGATCATTCTCAGAGCGCCGAGGCCGCTTCGCCTGGGTACTTTCCAAACCGAATCATCTCTTCGCGTTCGTGCAACCGTGCGCTGTTGTTGAACTCAAGAATGTGGGCGGTGACTTCGCCGACGGTGGTCGGTGGGCGAATAACGGCTTGCTCCAACAGAAGTGTTCTGCCCAACGGTCGATTCGTGGATTGAAGAAGCGACTAAATTCACCGGTTGTTGAAATTGATCCAATGTCGCTTCCTTTGCAGCGGTTGCACAGAGCACAAGCATAAGCCAGGTTGTCAGCCTCCGACGAACCGCCATGCTTCAAGCTGATGATGTGATCGACTTCGCAGCCATAAAAAGTATCTGCTTCCGCGACCAGACAATACTCACACAGGAGCGTTGCGCGGGCTGTAACTATCTGGCGCAGTTCGTGGCTAATCCATCTAGCCATTTGTCAGATAGTGGTGTGCGCGAGCCTTTGCCAAGCGCATCAGGTGCTCAATCTGCAGGTAGTGATCGAGCTCCGACTTTTCCTCTTCTGACAGGCCTTCGCTTTTTTCTCGGAAAATCAGATCGGCCACTCGCGCTTTGGCTTCATCAGACGGGCGAAAGGCAATCACATTTTGCGGACTGGAGGCAGCAATAAACTCGACCACTTCGTCATAGGCTTTGTTCGGTTGCATTGTGTCGCCCCACATTCTTTTATTTGAGCTGAAGTTTACCACCCGCTGAAACATTGACAAGGGAATGTTGCGGTCGTGCACCTGGGTTATCCCTCGGGTTCTAGAACAATGAAAGTTTACTCTTCGATGCGCACTACGTCGCCCCGCTTAATTGTTTCGAGAGCCTTTAATGCCAGTGGCAAGAGCGGCTGCAAACGCGCGTAGCTGTTTCTTTTTGCCGCAAGAACCAGAATCGCAATATTCAGACCGGTAATGTTCTGTTGATGAGGAATGTTACGATCCACCGTGATCAGGACTTCGTAAGCACCGGCGGCAGCTTTCAAGAGGTCGCCATTTTCCATTCCTTTAAATCCGGCATCTTCGACGGTATGCACCTCGTGGCCGGCCAGGTCGCGCTTGAGATGGCGTGTCACGCACTCATCAAGCAGCAACTTCACTTCCGAGCAGCCTTTCTTTGGAGAGTTCCAGAACGCCGTTAACCTGTTCGCGGGTGACGGTGGGGAACTGATCGAGAAACTGATCGATCGTTTCGCCTTCTTCGATACAGTCAAACAGGTTCCGAATCGGAACCCGAGTGCCGCGAAAGACTGGTGTGCCACTCATCTTTTTCGAATTCACTTCGATCAAATTTTGCTGACTCATCTGTTATCTCCTAATATCCATTGAATTTCTTCGTCCTCAGCCAGTTGTGCGAGAGTTGACTCGATCCAGTCCCTTGATAGCGCCGAAGGTTTCCTCAACGATGGACAACGCTCTTTGCTTGCGAGCTAGATCAGGCGCCAGCGGTTCATTCTTCTCGCTGCTTCCAAGACGCTTTGTAATTTTTGGCTCATTGTGTGCCTCGCCTGTTGGCCGGAGAATAGCAGATTCCTGAACGATATCCGAATAGTTAGCCAACTCCGTGAAGGAGAGTTGATAGCTCACGTCCAACCTCCCATTTCCGCTATTTCGTCTGGCTTCGACAAGTAAGCGACGAATGCGTTCGGCTTACCGGCTGCCAGCGCTTTCTCTCTCGCGATACGGTAGTTGGGACCAACCGCGAGAAGTCGATCACCATCTAATGCGACGTATTGCCCGCCGTGCTCTTCGCGATGAGACTTCAACCACGCCAACCGCCGCTCGCGAATTTCATCATCTGCATCGTTGCTGTGTGGGGACTGAGGTTTTTGGGGCGACGGTTCCTGGTTGGCAGGCTGCGGCTCCGCGTTCGACTCAAGCGTTTCCAGGGCGGCGCGTAAAAGCCGCGATCTTCATGCCGCCACCGAAATAACGCGCGTTCGCAATGCGGAGATTTGCCACTGTCAGATGTCTTTCCGACGCGTCGTCGAGTTGGACTATGACTTTGGTTGCCGGGGACTTGATAGCTGTCTGCAGCATGGCAACGCCGTATGAGGCCCGGCCTCTGATCCAATCAGGTCCCCTGGGGAGCTCGCGGCCCGCCTTCTTTCAGTGATCGGTCGCGTGGCATTTGTGAAAGTGATGCGACCCACATCTATGTGGCGGGTGAGGCCGTCTCGAAGAATCTGAGCAGCATCCCGAGAGCGCGGGGGTATACCAAGCGTCCTGCGAAAGTCTCCCCCGGTGCCGCTGGGCAGTATTCCTAACTCCGCATCCTTTCCAGAAAGAAGAATGCCATTGGCAACTTCTGAAATGGTGCCGTTCGCCACCACAGGCAATGATCAGCTTCGTGCCTTTGCGCGCGGCCGTGGCAGCGAGCTCAATTCCCTGCCGCGACCGCTCCGTAAAGACGCAGGCAAACGAGCCAAAATGCGTGCGCAGGTCGCTGGCGATCCCAGGCCATGCTTCACGCGTCGCACCCGCGGCGGATTCAGGGTTGATAATTACCAGGGGAAGATTTGTCAGGTGTTCTGTTCCTTGTCAGTTTTTGTCCGGTCGACGACTCTCTGGATTCTGTTTGTCAGGGCTCGGGTTCGTCAACTGTTAACGCATCGGCAAGGTAATTGTCACGCCCATTAAAACGGCCAGGGCCAATGAAATGACAACTGCGAGAAGCGCCCAACCACGGTTGCCGAGGCGACCGTTGATCCAGAGCCTTTTTGATGATGTGCGCCTAAAACCGAGATGTGCGAGGGAGAGGCATAGACATGCAATCGCCAACCAGTAAATCCTGTGGTTCAAGATTCCCTGGTAACCGCTTCCTGTTAGATCCTGATAGCTCCAGAGTTGATAGAGAGCGGGATTGTAAAGCCAATGTTTATAACCCATGCTGTAAAGGTAAAACAGTCCACTGCCTGTGGCTACACTCACTGCATAGACGAGGTATTTGTCTCGCAGCAAAACGTTCAGTACGACAGAAAGAGCCGCTGCAAAGACTATAGTCGGAATCAGAATCAACGAGTAAACCGTCAAGTAAGCCCACACTTCAACCGGTGTATGCCCCCTAAGAAGTTGAATAACAATTGCGGTCAAACCAACTAACCCGACGAGAGAAAGCGCGAGCAAGAGCGTTGCAAAGAACTTGGAAAGCAGAAAGACATTGTTCGACGCAGGCGTTGACCATAAGACAGGCTCAATCCTCACTTCGCGATCACGGTGCATTGCTTCGCCCGCGTAGAAGACAGAAATGCCGAAGAGAAATAGCAACAGCGATTTTGCTGTGTTAGTTGCATACGCGCCGGTATAGGAGACGTCAGGGGTAACGTCATAGAAAGCCACCTCCAAAATAGAGAGGAAAATAGCGAGCGGCATAATCACGACAAGACCTCGTTCAGCGCGAAGAAGGCGAAACTCAACGCCTAAGGCGGCGATCAGTTTATTCACGTTCGCGCGAATTCCTTCGGTTGCCCTGGCGACTTCAGGGAGTGGGAGGATGCGGAGTATCTGTTTCTCTGAGGAATGAGGTTTCTCAAGCTGGTCGCCGCGCGGCGCGAGCAAGCTTTCCGAGTCGAAATAAACCCCCTCGGCTGCGGTCGAAAGGTTGAGCAGTGAAAACTTTTCTACATTCCCGGGTCGCTCGGCGATTGTGAAGCGGAGGTAAAGGATTGAGAGGCAAACGGCGCTGATGACAATCACGATCGCACGGTTCGCGATCATGTTTGCAGAGTAAGTGACGACAAACCGATTGAGAAAATCGGCGCTGTGCCCAAATCCGCCGCCAACTGGCCCCGAATTAAGCAGCATAGGATCCAACAAGGTTTGCAAAGGCGGCGTCAGACCCTTTAGTAAAAACACCTGATACAGGATGTAGAGCGGGTAAAAACAGACAGCTAATCCGTAAACTATCTTGGAATTGCGGGTAAGGGTGCCAACGGTAAAGTAAAGAGCGGCGAGGGCTAAATGCGAGATGACCACGATAAAAACGAAGTGTTTTAAGTAGGGGAACACTCGCACCGGTTGGACAATCATTTGCGACGTGCGAAATGCTTGCAGCACCAGCAGGGTCAGCGCAAAAGCAGCTTGACAGCACACGAGGACAAAGAAGTTGCCAAAGAATTTTCCGAGAAGGTACTCGGCGCGCGTGACAGGCTTTGAAAAGATCAGCGGGTCAATCCCCAACCGGAAGTCCTTAATCACTGGGTCTCCCATAATGACCGCGTTGAAGATCGGCAGTCCCAGTAAAAAAGAGAAGCCCAGGAGGTTTCTGACAATGTAGTATTCGCTGTTCGTGGCCCAGCCCAATCTTACGGCCGGGCCCCAGCCCCACCACAGCACAGCATTGGCAGCGAACAGAACCATCAACGCATACGGAGCAACGCGTTTCGAATTAAGTAGCACTTCGTTCTTAAAAATCGCGCCGAACGGCGTCTTGAAGGGGTTTCTCATCTCAACTTGGGTAGAGGCCTAACGTGACCTCAGATTTTGGAATCCCAATCGGTCGGAGTCGGGGCTACTGCCCCGGATTACGAGACCCACTTCCTCCCAACTCAGGTCACTATCTCAACTCGCGCTTTGCTTGTGACGGTTCTGGCTGACTGACCTGATCAAAATAATAGTCTTCGAGCATCGGCGTTGTAGGAGTGAAATCATCGCGCGGTCGCTCGCCCTTGGAAATCACTCTGAGGCGCGCCAGTCCTTCGAACGTCTGCGAAGAGATTACCTGGCAGCGAGACCTCAAAGCCGCAACCTGTTCGCGCGGCACAGCGGCTTCCCACACCGATTCCTTCAGCTGATCGACTGCTTGCTGTGGCGTGCATGAGGCTAAAATTTCACCGTGGCGGATGATTGCCATGTGGCTGCAAAGATTGGAGACGTCCGAGACAATGTGAGTTGAAAGAATGACCGCGGTGTTCTCGCTGGCGGTTTCAGAAAGCAAGTTATGAAAACGAGCTCGTTCCTCCGGATCAAGTCCGGCCGTAGGTTCGTCAACGATAATCAACTTCGGTTGCCCTATCAGAGCTTGCGCAATTCCCAGGCGTTGTCTCATTCCTCCTGAAAACCCTCCAACCCTTTGCGTTTTGGCAGATAGCAGATTGACTCTTTCGAGCAGAGCATCAATCAACGCCTTGCGCTCTTTGGCACCAGTTACTCCCTTGAGCTTCGCGAAGTAATCAAGCGTTTGCACCGCCGTGAGTGAGGGGTAAAGGCCGAACTCCTGCGGTAAGTAGCCCAGGATTCTGCGCGTTTTGTCCTTACGAGCTATCAAGTCAAGGCCGTCCATCTCAACTGTGCCAGAGTCTGGTTCGAGCAAAGTCGCAACTATCTTCATTAGAGTTGTTTTGCCAGCGCCATTTGGCCCCAGCAGTCCGAACATTCCTGTCGGCACTTCCAGGCTAACCCCTTTTAGCGCTTGAATGCGGCTGGAGTAAGTCTTCGTCAGGTCTCTGATCTCAAGCATTGTTTTCCACCGTTACTCCCACGCCCTGGCGGGCACCGGATGGTTACGCGCGTCTGGAGAATTGGAAGCGCCGACCGTTAGACACACTGATGCCTACTTTCATAGACCCGTCTTCTTAACATTCACTTGGTTTATTGTTCCCTAATGGTTACTTGTCGGATATAACACGCTCGATGGGTGTAAGTCCCCTTTGGTCGAGAGAGCTAAATGATGTTGGGCGGCTTTCACTTAACATCAAAGGCGTCGAGGTCTCATGCTTTGGAAGAAAACTCGAGGGACTTAGAGCGCGCACATAAAGCAACAACCGGCTCAGAATAGGAACGGCAATCAACAGGTCGCCACAACGCGTAACGCCAGGATGCGTGCTGAGAACGCGCACTACAACGCCGGCAAGAAAAACTATGATGAGAAAAAACTTCAGAGCACGCATAGAAGGACGACTCCTACTCCTGATTTCCACACACCGTGCTTTAATCTGCTCTACATTGCCAAAGCGTTGTAGTGCGGCATCCCTTGCTTCTTGGGGAGACATGCATTGTTGAAAATGTGACTGCGTCATCAGCTTTATGTGAAAACGCAGCTCTGCTTCAACATCACGCTCAATTTCTTCGCGATCAAAACGCCTGAATAAGCTTTCTATCAGAGCTTTCATAAGGCAGCCCTTTAGGCAGTACGCAAAATCCGCGTAATGGCTTGAGAGACTCGCTCCCAGTTAACGCATTCAGCGTCAAGTTGTTTACGTCCCGCTCTTGTCAGTTTGTAAAACTTGGCTCGACGATTGTTTTCCGAAAGACCCCAGTCGGACGTAATCCAACCGCGCTCTTCCATGCGGTAAAGCGCCGGGTAAAGTGAGCCGTCCTCGATCTTTAGCAAATCATCAGCAGCCTCGTGAATTCTTTGAGCTATGCCATATCCATGCATAGAATCACGCGACAGAGTCTTAAGTATCAAAAGCTCAAGCGTGCCTTGCATCAAATCCGTTCTGGCATTCATTGTCATACTCTCCCTAGAATATCTAGGGATCTAGAGTAAGTGACGTTCCCTAGATTGTCAAGGGGAAGATTCTTCACGATTATTCCGGGTGGGGT
>JBPCIQ010000146.1:0-5384 GCA_051006135.1 Pyrinomonadaceae bacterium
GTACACAACCCTGAATCACAACTTGGAGTTGTTACGGAAAAAGAGTTCTACTCCAGACTACGTGCCGCATTCGAGGCGCTAGAAGGGAATATCAGGCAGGGCAAGATCAAGGCCTATGGCGTGGCGACCTGGAACGGCTTTCGCGTTCCGCCCGCATCACGCGGGTATCATTCATTACCGCGAATGGTTGAGTTGGCACGCGAGGTTGGGGGAGAGTCGCACGGTTTTCGCTTCATCCAGCTTCCCTTCAATCTTGCGATGCCGGAGGCACTGGTGCTGCGTAATCAGACGATTACGCAAGGTGAAGAAGTTTCTGTTCTGGAAGCGGCGGCCGCAATGGGTGTTACCGTGATGTCGAGCGCATCGCTTTTCCAGGGCCGCGTAGCGCAGGGATTATCGGAGAGCATTCGGGAGCCGCTCGGCTCCCTGGCAACAGATGCACAAACAGCAATTCAGTTTGTGCGCTCAACCCCGGGAATCACCACCGCGCTGGTCGGGATGAGCAACCGAGAGCACGTCGAAGAGAATCTGCAGCTTGTTCGCATCTCGCCGGCAAAGCCGGAGGATTTCAGGCGGGTGTTTTCAGAATAGCTTTAAGAATCCGCAATGTCGCAACAATTCAACTCATTCACCGAATTCTGGCCTCACTACGTGGCTGAACACAGCCAACCGACGACGCGCCTGCTTCATTTGATTGGCACAAGCGCGGGAATTGCTTGCGCGGTGTACTTCATTGCCAGCGGCAGATGGTGGCTTTTTCCACTTGGACTTGTGCCGGGCTATGGCGCTGCCTGGATTGCCCATTTCTTCATCGAGAAAAACAAGCCCGCAACGTTTCAGCATCCCTTATGGTCCTTCCTTGGCGACTACAAGATGATTGGAATGATGCTTTCCGGGAAGATGGGTGCGGAGGTGAAGCGGGTCGCGACCAGCGGTAAAAACTAAATGATCAGTTCGCAAGGCAAGTACTGCAAGTGATGAGAGGCAACATTCCCATTCCCGAACTCCCTCTTGCCGAAGATGTTTGGTTGATGGTGGTCGTAACCTCGGTCCGCGACCGGCGCACGCAACAGGGGAAACGGTATTGCGATGCGCTGGCGCGAAACGCCACAGGCTCAATCCCGCTGAAGATCTGGTCTGAAGTAATGGATGCCTATAAAGAGATCAAGCCCGGACTCTGGGGCATTACCGGACGTCTTGAGAGTTTCCAGGACCGGTCGCAGTTTGTCGTTGCCGAGTATCGGCCAATCAGCCTCGAGCAGTATCGGGAACACCAGAGCGCGAATCCAGTGCTGCCTCTGGCTTACACCCTGGATATTGAAACGCTCGCGCTCCCGGACTTCCGCGAGCGAGTCGGCCTGCAACTCGAACGCATCATGAGGCTCGGCAATATGCGACTGGAACAACAACAGAGATATCTCGAAGACATCGCAGCGGAGGAAGAGCGTTGTTATCAACTCGGGTCCTTGAGTTCAACCTCCGGGCGTGTTCTTTGCGTTGCTGTCCAGGTGGCCCCGGTCGCGGGAATGGAGTTCCAGGGCGTGCAGCAGACTCAGAGCGAGCATGTATTTGGCATCGATGCGGAGGGCAACGAGGAAGCTGAGAAACATGCACTGACCGGATTTCTTAATCTGCTAAAGGAGTTTGACCCGGATACAGACGAGATAGTCGGTCACAACATTCTGGGTTTCGATCTTCCTTTCATATTTCAACGGTGTCTCGTCAACAGCATTCCGGTGCGGAGGTTTGTCGATCTCTCAGAGTTTAACGTGCGCGGCGTTTTTGACACGATGCACCATTGGTGGTTGGGCGCGAAGCGGCACGTCAGTCTTGACGACATCGCGTGGTCTCTGGGGATCGAGTCAAGCAAAACAGCAGAAGCAGAAGGAAGCAAAGTGTTTGAAATGTATCAGGCAGGAAAGCTGGCCGCGATTCGCGAATACAACCTCAACGACGTACGCGTTACGCGCAAAGTATACGAACGCATGGTGGCGTGTTTCGGGAGATGAGGGTCCTCTTTCAAGCCTGACAACCCGATTTTCCTCGTTGGCCCGCAGTCGCGACAGCGTTTCATTTTTGCAACACAGTACTGGTAAACTATCAAGACTGAGTGAAGTCGTCAGTTGATGGAGATCCTTTGATGCTTGATGCCGTTTTCTATGTTTTGTTTGGCCTAGCGCTTGGCGCGTTAGTCGTGTGGCTGGTGCTGCGGTCAAGGATCTCGCATGAATACGAGCGCGCCAGGGCCGAAACGGTTGCGCAACTGGCTACCGTCACGGAGCGACTCGCAGGAAAAGAACATGAACTTAGAAAGCTTCAGCAGGCTTTCGACAAGCAGATAGTTGACCAGGAAGCGGTAAGAGCGGAAACCACGCAACTGAAAGCCGCCCTGGAGGGCGAACGCCGTGCGGCCCAGGAACGAAGTGAGTCTTTCAAACAAGCCGGCGAGGAGTTAACTCAAAAGTTCAAGGCGCTCTCCCGCGATGCCTTAAAGGATAACAACCAATCGTTTCTTGAACTGGCAAAGGCTAACCTGGAGAAGATTCAGGAAACTGCCAAGGGCGACCTCGAATTGCGCAAAAACGCCATCGACGATCTGGTGAAGCCCCTCAAGGAATCCCTGGACAAAGTGGACGGCAGAATTGGCGAATTGGAAAAGACACGCGCCGGGGCTTATGCCGAGCTGCGCGAGCAGGTGAAGACACTGGCAATGTCTCAATTGCAGCTTCAGGCGGAGACGGGAAATCTGGTAAAGGCTTTGCGCACGCCACATGTGCGCGGACGCTGGGGCGAGATCCAGTTGCGGCGTGTCGTCGAACTGGCGGGTATGCTGCAGTACTGCGACTTTGTCGAACAGGAAACCGTAGCTACTGAAGACGGGCGGATTCGGCCAGACTTGATCGTTCGCCTCCCCGGGAACCGAACGATCGTCGTCGACGCGAAGGTTCCCTTCGATGCTTTTTATGAATCAATTTCCACAACGGATGATGATATCCGAGGCGCGAGACTGAAAGACCATGCGCGGCTGGTGCGCACGCACATCGGATATTTGAGCAAGAAATCCTATTGGGAGTCTGTGCAGCCCACGCCGGAGTTCGTCTTGCTGTTTCTGCCGGGTGAAACTTTCTACAGTGCAGCGCTTGAGAATGATCCCAAACTGATAGAAGACGGTGTAGGCCTGGGTGTAATCATCGCTACGCCCACCACGCTGATTGCGTTGCTCAAAGCCGTCTCTTACGGTTGGCGGCAAGAGCAGATGGCGGCGAACGCCCAGGAAGTGAGCAAGCTCGCCAAGGACCTTTACGATCGTTTGCGCGTATTCACTGACCACTTCGCTGACATCGGTAAAGGGTTGGATCGCGCGCTCGATGCGTACAACCGCGGCGTGGGCTCGCTCGAAGCGCGTGTGCTTGTCACAGCCAGAAAGTTTAAGGAACGTGGCGCAATTGCCGGCGAAGAGATCGAATCTCTCGAACCGATTGACAAGACTGCTCGCCCGCTTCATCTGGATGAAGGTGGCCTTTTCCCAGACGCCATTGCTGACGAGTTGGAAGCGTTCGAGGACGAGGCCGCGCCATTATTTAGTCTGAAGGCCGCAGGCGGTGATAGCGAGTCATGAGCCTGTCCATTGCCGACTGCCGATTTCCAATTGTGTCTTTGCAGCGCGGCCAACCAACGCTTAGGCAATGAGGAAGGATTAATAAGAAGGAATCGGCAATCGGCAATGGACGGAGTAGCATTGGCAAAAGAAATATGGCTGGGACCTCTGCTGGGCAGCAATCGTGCGCGCCTCATCCAACGCTGCGCCGCGCTGGCCTCAGAGGGTCAGGCTGACAGTTTCCTCTATCTCGCCGCGTCACACCCGCTGCTGGAAATTGTAACGGAAGGAATTCTCGACGGTGAGGTGAATCGCGGGGTCTGGGGCGAACTCCCCGTTTATCTTTTCCGAGGCTTGGTGCGTCGCATTCTCCTGAGTGCCGTCAATGAAACCGGCGCTCGCCTTCCATCGCGCATTCCTATTGACCGCGAAGAACTGCCTCTGCAACGCAGCTTGATCTCCCAGATACTCGCGCGGCTTAAAGCCCAGGGACAACTGAAGGCAATTGGTCCCCTCGCTGGCCGCGAAGGATGCGTGAATACTATCGCCACGCTGATTGGCGAGATTGAGCGGGCCGCGAAGTCACCCGCCGAGGTGGCTGAGATAATCGCCACACGCACCCAGGATCTAGCGCCGCGAACAGGAACGACGGACCGCGACCTGCATCTGCAGATCGATTTCGATCAAGAGATCGCCCTGATCTATTCAACCTATTGCGAACTGCTAAATCGCCACCACCTCACCGAACAAGACGCGGATCAGTTGCGCGCGCTTTCTGTTCTCAATGGTGAGCTTGATGGCCAGAGAGTCAGTATTCCCTGGCTTGCGAACGCCCAACTGCTTGTGCTCGATGGCTTCTTCGACTTTACGCCAGTGCAGGGCGAGATCCTGCAACGCTTGATTCCGCGGATTTCGGAAGTAGTGGTCAATCTCAATCATGACGAACTCAACCATGAGATTTTCCTCCCATTTCAGGAAACCATTGACCACTTGAAAGGCATCGAGCCGTTTGAGATCAAACGAAGCGCAGTGGGCCTTCTGACCACTCAGGGCGCGTTGTCGAACCTGCGCAAAGACCTGTTCAATCCGTCGCTGACTCATGGTGAGTCACAAAGCCAGGAAACCGATGCTAATCAGGAGGCAGGAGCAGGAGGCAAGAGTCAGGAGGAAGACGGCAATAGGCAGGCAGAGGCGGCGGCCGAAATCAACTATTTCGAATGCGGCGATCGCGATACCGAGATTCGCGCCATCGCCAAGGAAATCAAACGATTGGTCTTGCGCGAAGGTTACAACCTGGCCGACATCGCCCTGGTCGTACGCCAACGGGCTGCTTACGCCGAGACCATTACCCGGGTGATGCGCGAAGAGTTGTTGCCGTGCAATCTCGAAATGCGTACGGAGGCGAACAGCATTCCCGCCAACCGAGCGGCGCTCAAACTCTTTGCAATTCTCGAACAGCTTTCGCGTGATGAAACTGCGACGCCCAGAACCTCCGAAATCGCAGATCTGATTAAGTCGGAATATTTCCGTCTAAACGACGAAGAGCTGAAGATGCTTTCCGCGCGTTTCGACGCGCAGTATTCCGAGCTATTGCGCGAACGCGATCAGCCACTCAACGTCAGTCAGGAACAACGGTTAAAGAATCGCTATGGCGTTGGTGTTTGGAACGCCGATGCGCTCGAGAATGTATTCGCTTACGTGGGAAGCCAACTGCGCGTTACTGATTGGATGGCCCGGGCTGAGAAGCTAATTAAGGAACTGCCGGGAGCCGAAGCAACACGAAACC
>JBPCIQ010000147.1:0-12946 GCA_051006135.1 Pyrinomonadaceae bacterium
GCGCAAAGCTTTCTTGGCTGCAAAAGCGAGGTAAGGGTCGCGAGCAAGCAGCACTCTCTGCAAGGCCTGCCTCGCGGACGGATCCCCAATTTGTCCCAGAGCAAAAGCGGCTTCGCGTCTAACGTCGTCTGGAGCTTTTTCATCATCCAGTGCGACGACCAGGGCAGGTACACCTGCTCGGCTGGCGATTTGTCCTAAGGAATGAGCAGCAGCTCGAAGAACAAGATCGTTAGGCTGGCGTTTAGACTTCCTGGATCCTGGCAACCCGATCTGGGGTGATAAAATCTGCGCAAGTGAGACCACCGCTGCTTCGTCGGCAATCTGACCGAGCGCGACAGCGGCGGCGCCCCGGACTCCATCCTTTTTGTCACTAGTAAGCCGTTCGATGAGAGGCGCGACTGCAGTTTTGCTATGCGTGTGTCCAAGCGCATACGCTGCTTCCTGCCGCACAAACTCATCTTTGTCATCCAGCAGAGGGAGTAAGCTTGTCGCAGCTTCTTCGCTCGGCAACTTTAAGACGGCACTAGTTGCTGTGGCTCGCACTATCGCTAAATTATCCTTAAGAGCGGAAACAGCAGCGCGGGACGCGTCCGGATGGCGCAGCGCCTTCAGTCGCATCACCGCATCACGTCGCTCTTCTACATCCGCCGCACTCAGACGCTCACGTTGTTTCTGAATTTCAAACTGGAGAGGTGTGAGAGTTCTCCCTGCGCGTTCCTGGGCAAAAATCGGCAGAGCGAAAGCGTTCGCAGTCAGGAAAAAAACGAAGAAACTGCTGAACGCCCGAGAAATCCATAGCCGGCTGAGAATAGGATCCCGGAATTGAGGGTGCTTTGTTTTTATCATGCTCAGACGGAGTGCTTTGCCACAGCCTGGCGCTCAGCACGACGGCGCGCCGCTTCCCATTCAAAGGCCTGCTGAGCCCGCCGGTTTTCACGGGCCTCTGCCAATAAGGCAACCACCTCGTCTTCCGCGGACGAAAGCTTCGATTTGGATTGCCGCATCGACTCTATCATCGCTATGTGATTAAGCAGTTCCCGCACTTCAGAATCATCTAACGAATCCAGCTTTGTGGCGAGAAGCTGGCGTTGGCTCAGTCGCTTGACCATGGCTTTGCTCCCTGTAGTTGCGAAAGTGCGACGGCCAGGGGAGAGAAGGACCGTCAGCTAAATCAAATTTCGAGGTGAAACTCGACTTTCAGGATGCAAAACTATACACGAGACTGTAACTGAACGGCAAGATTGTGGCTGAGGAGAAAACGGTGGGTTTAATCAAATCGTGAACCCAAAGCGTGCATGCTGTCAACGATCAGCACTGCAATGGGCGGGTAGATTACCAGGTCAGGAACCAGCAATATGTCCGAATGCGCCATATCAACTCGATGCCGAAACAAGATGGTCAGATCGTTGAAAAAATCCTGGGTTTGCCAACCAATGAACAGTCCGACACCTATACTCAATGCATAGCCAACCAGCAGGAACGTGTACGCAGAAAAGCGAGTAAATGGCTGTTCAGGTTTCTCGTCCTCGCGCATGATTGTGTACTGAATAGGTTTTGGCGTGTAAGTGTAATGCTTGAGGTATTCGCGCAGTCGTGTGCCCAGATGCCAGACACCGATTACAAAGAGAGTCAACACAACAGCGCGTCCGGCGTAATCGAAGACCTGCCACAGCTGTGGCCTCATTAATGCCACGATGAAGGTAGAGAAAAAGAGCGAAACGGTGGTAAATACAGCACGCTGACGCTCCCGGTTCTCACGCCTGTCACGTTCGAGAACCTCATCTACAACGCGATCCCACTTGGCCTGGACAGCCAGGTTCCGGGCACGTCGTGCGTGCGGATTCGCAGAATGCAGAATGGAAGAGCCGCTGCTATTGCGACAGCTTATCTGATGGTCGTAGTAGGCGCGTTCCTGGGGGTCACTGAGTACGTGATAGGCCTTTGAAAGGAGCGCGAACTCGCGAGCAGCGCGTTCCGAGCCACCATTGACGTCGGGGTGTCGCAGACGGGCAAGCTTTCGATACGCCGACTTGATGTCGGAACTCGAGGCCGTGCGCTTAATTCCTAGGGTTTTGTAGTAATCGATCACCGCGCTTCACAACTCCTTCAAAAGCCTGCGATGAGCCAAAGGGCGATCCGCCCAAGCTGAGATGGCGGCCGGAAAAATTATACCACTTTGGAAAAGTTTCCTCAGCGTATTGTTAAGAGTTCGGCAGACCGGGTTTGGTTATGTGGCAGGATGACAAAGAGTTGCGAAACTTACGGGCCCCGAAGGGTGGATACTAACCTCTAAGCATTCCTGTAAAACATCGAGACACTTGGGGAGCTGGAAAGTCACAAATCGAAGGTCATTAACGTTCGGGGTAGTTTCAAGCGTTCAGTGGCTAGTGCCTCATAGCGGAGCCCCCCGTTAAGCTCGAAGTATGCCATTACCAACGTTCGCGGATCTGAGTTTTGACTACAACCTGGGCCCATTGTCAGTCTGCTACCCGGACCAGGCCAGCGCTACTAGGTCTGTGAACGTGCGGCTCGATCCACGATGTTGATTAGCGTGCGCACCGCAACTCCCGTGGGACCTTTCGATCTATGGGGCTTTACTTCGTCAGCCCAGGCAGTGCCCGCAATATCCAAATGCGCCCAGGAAACACCGTCCGCAAATTCCTTAAGAAACGCCGCTGCTGTAATTGTCCCGGCTTTCCGGCCACCTGTGTTCTTGATGTCCGCGATTTCAGACTTGATCTGCTTCGAATATTCTTTGTCCAGCGGCAGTTGCCAAAACTTTTCGCCCACCTCTTTCCCGGCCGCGATTACTTCGTCGATCAGTACCTGATCGGTCCCAATCACCGCTGTATTCACATCTCCCAGGGCTATCGAAACGGCTCCTGTCAGCGTCGCCATGTCGATGATCGTGGATGCACCCAACTTCTTCGCATAGGCGATAGCATCCGCCAGAACAAGCCGCCCCTCAGCATCAGTGTTGATTACTTCAATTGTCTTCCCCGTCATGGCTCGCACAACGTCGCCCGGCTTGGTTGCCTTACCTGAAGGTAAATTCTCGGCACATGGTACAACTCCCAGGACCGGCACTGCTGGTTTCAATTGCCCTATCGCCCGCATTGCACCCAATACCGTGGCGCCACCGGTCATGTCATATTTCATGAGTTCCATGTTCTCGCCCGGTTTGAGCGAGATGCCACCTGAATCAAATGTGATTCCCTTTCCGACCAAAGCCAATAACCCTTTTCCATTTTTAGCGGGCTTTGCCGGCGTGTACTTTAGAACTATCAGCTTCGCAGGTTCCTCAGAACCGCGCGCCACGCTGAGCAAAGAGCCCATTCCTTCATGTTCCATGCGTGCTACGTCTAGGACGTCAACACTTAGATTGAATTCGCTGGCGATCGCCCGGGCCCGCTCGGCCATAATCGTCGGCGTCATGTATGCGCCGGGCTCATTCGCCAGGTCGCGCGTGAAATTTACCGATTCGCCGACAATTTGCCCACGCTTGACACCACGGTTTAGCGCCTCTCCGTCTGCGCCATCCATCACAACAACGAGGCGATCAATAACCCTCTGCTCTTTGTCCACCGTCCTGTATTTGTCCAAATCGAAGAGACTCATGATGGCGCCTTCCACAACTTTCGCGGCAATGGTCTCCGCATCATTTTCGATACGCGGTACCACGGCAATAGACTTCACATTCTTGTCGCGTAGAAAGCGCGTTGCCGTGCCGGCAAGTTCCGAGACTTGCGCTGCCTGATAATCAGCTCGCTCGCCTGCACCGATCAGAAGAAGCCGCTGGGCTTTGAGAGTCCCACCGCGCGGCAAATGTATATAAACCGTCTCGCCTTCCTTGCCCTTCAACTCCTCTGACTCGATCACAGACTTAATAACGCCGCCAGCAGCCGCGTCGAGTTCTTTTAGAAAACCCTCATCAGCCTTCTCACCCTTAAAAATGGCGACGGCCAAAGCCTGTGTGTCGACTTCCTTGTAAGGGCCAGGGTGGCTTTTGATTTCCATTATTTTTCGTTCTCCTCACCCTTTCAAATGCTTCTTCAACGATTCCGTTCTTTGAGTGCCGCTCGCGTTTCTCTTTCGACTGTCCGGCGGGTTTCAGTTTCCCGTTTATCATAGAGTTTCTTGCCGCGCGCCACTCCCACCTCGAGCTTAATCCGACCGTTCTTCATATAGACACGCGTGGGCACCAACGTCATCCCATCTTTGACTGAAGCCTCCTCGAGTCGACCAATCTCTTTTCGGTGCAGCAGAAGCTTGCGTGTTCTGAGCGGTTCGTGATTCTCGCGGTTCCCATGAGAATAAGGCGAAATGTGGGCATTAAACAACCACGCTTCGCCCTCGCGAACTGCGACATAAGACTCTTTCAGCTGCACACGCCCTCCCATCACACTCTTCACTTCAGTACCCGTGAGCGCAATTCCGGCTTCATATTTGTCTGAAATGTGATAGTTGTGAAAAGCTGCTCGGTTCGCCGCCAGCGGCTTTTCCTCCTTTGCGGTTCCCATAAGTTCGCCCTTCAGGATTCTTCTCGCAGTGGCCTCGTCATGAGGTTGGCTGCCGCTTCCTTCGCCGCCCTGTGCTCATAAAGCACGGCATATACTTCGTCAGCTATCGGCATTTCCACCCCAATTCGTTTCGCGAACTGCGTTAGAGCCTGGCTGGTCTTTACGCCCTCAGCAACTTCTCTCAT
The DNA here is from genome assembly GCA_051006135.1 of Pyrinomonadaceae bacterium. Classification (GTDB taxonomy): domain Bacteria; phylum Acidobacteriota; class Blastocatellia; order Pyrinomonadales; family Pyrinomonadaceae; genus PSRF01. Next base: position 4,706 of record JBPCIQ010000147.1, read on the forward strand.
GCTGGCGGTTATCTCCTCCAGGCGGCGACCTTTCCCCAACTCCCCTCCCACAAATCGATTGCGAGAGAGGCTACCAGTGCAAGTAAGCACGAGGTCACCGAGGCCCGCGAGTCCCATCATAGTTTCAAGCTTTGCGCCTTCACGTAACGCGAGCCGAGTAATCTCGGCAAGTCCACGCGTGATCAATGCAGCCACACTGTTTGAACCAAACCCGAGACCCGCGACGATGCCGGCGGCAATTGCCATTACGTTCTTAATGGAACCGCCGAATTCTGTGCCAATGACGTCGTCGTTCGTATAGATACGCAAATTCTCAAAGCTCAACTCCGACTGTACGATGCGGCCGATCGCTACATTCTCACTGGCGGCAACAATCGCTGTCGGATGCTGTTCGACGACTTCTCTGGCAAATGAAGGCCCGGATAGACAAACAAATCGCGGCGTGAACCGTGCGCCTACCACTTCATCCACTATCTCAGAAATGCGCTTGCCGGTTTCAATCTCGATTCCTTTCGTAGCACTGACGAAGATCATGTCAGGTTCCAGAAAAGGAATTGTATTCGCCAACACACTCCTTGTTGCATGAGAGGGGGCGGCGAGTATAACCAGATCTGACTCGTGTAAAGCTTCGCCGACCTCTGTCGTTGCTCGCACTCCATCCGGAACGGCGGCATGCGCAAGGTAAAGAGAATTCACACGATCGCGATTAATTGATTCAACAACCTCTCTGTTACGTGACCACAACCTTACATCATGACCTGCACGCGCCGCGATGATGCCCAGCGCTGTGCCCCAGCTGCCGGCGCCGATAACTGCAATGCGTTTCATTCGTCACGAGTCGTAAACTTCACCCAACCACCCGAAAGCGATAAAGGCGTGGGAGTCTTGCCTGGCATCACTTGAATCTGCTCTCAGTTCCTTGCATCAATCGCCCGAGATTTTCCCGATGCGCAAAGATAATCAACAAAGCGCCCGCGATCGCCGCGGTCATCAACGGTGCCGGCTCAGCAACCGGCTCAAAGAACACACTTTGCAAAACCACAAACAATGGGATGGCCGCTGCGGCAATAATTGAACCCAATGAAACGTACCGCGTCAGCCAAACAATGATACCGAATATCACTGCAGCGAAAACGACCGCGAGTGGTGCGAGCATAAGAAAGACTCCAACGCCTGTTGCCACACCTTTCCCACCGCGAAATCCCAGCCAGAACGGAAAGATGTGGCCAAGAATTACAAGAACCGCGGCTAGCGCAACCCACCAGTTCGCTGCAGCAGCGCTCGCACCCTCATTTGCCCCATTTGGTAGGACTGCCAACCCCAAAAGCATCTTTGCTATCGCTATAGCCGCCGCGCCCTTCAATGCGTCTAAGATCAAGGTAAGCAGCCCGGCTCGCTTGCCGGCGCTGCGTGAGACATTCGTCGCCCCCGTCCCACCTGACCCCGTTTTTCTAACGTCCGATCCGACCCTCGAGCGAACGATCAGATATCCGAAGGGTATAGAGCCGAGCAGGTATGCTGCAACAATGAGCAGCGTCGGACTCACTAGATTTACTCCGCACGCATCAGAAATGAAATCTGGGTTTAGGGCAAGCGAGAATATAACAACCAAACGAAAGTGCTTACAACCCACGAACTCTCGCTATTGGTTTAACTTAAGGCAAGAAGTTCAGGGTGATATTTTTAGACTGTCATAGGTTTGTTTGATGCGCCGCATCAGTGATTCACTTAAAGGCTATCCACGAAGGCACACGAATTGGCACCAAATACTTTTCGTGCTTGTTCGTGAAATTTCGTGAATCGTTCTTGGCTCTAGACCGAACCAGTACCACGAAGAACTCTAGATTAGTCGCCGTCGCAACAGATCAAGTGCAGCCTGCGAAGCGCGCCAGCGGATCAAATGGCGGTCGCCGGGAAGCGTAAACTTCCGGTGCTCAGTAACAACTTCGCTTGCCAAAGCAATATAGACCAGCCCCACTGGTTTTTCTTTCGTGCCTCCGGAAGGGCCGGCAATTCCAGTCACCGAAAGACCAAAGTCTGTTGCTGCTCTTTTTCGAACTCCTTCAGCCATCGCTTCAGCCACTGCCGCGCTCACTGCCCCGTGTTCGAGTAAAAGGATTGGTTCGACACCGAGCGTTCTTGTCTTTGCGTCGTTCGAGTAAGCAACTACACCTTCGATGAAATACCTTGATGAGCCGGCAACTTCGGTAAGCCTTTGTGCAATCAGACCGCCGGTACAGCTCTCCGCAACTGCAAGCGTGTAGCCACCAACAGACAGGCGCAGACCAACAATTTCTTCCATCTTCTCTCCGCGAAACGCGAAGATGGCGTGACCCAACCTCTCTTCAAGCTCGCCTGACAACTTATCAAGCAGCAGCTCGGCATCTGCCTCAGTGCGACCGCGCGCGGTGAGTTGAATCTCAATTTCGCTCTGGTTAAAGAGAATCGTGGTTTGTGGGTTGGTATAGCGAGTGTAAATGGGAGCAATTTTCTCATCGACCGCCGATTCACCGATTCCGGCCACCCGCAGAACACGCCGAACCACACGTACGTTTCCAGCCTTTTCGGCCAACCGGGGCTGCACGTGATGCTCAAACATCGGTTGCATTTCTCTTGGTGGTCCGGGCAAGAGCGCCACGGAGGTGCCTTCGTGCTCGATAAACAAACCTGGCGCTGTGCCGTTAGGATTGTCCAGCACGGCGGCACCGTCAATCACCATGGCCTGGCGGGAATTGCGTTCCGGCATCGTGAGACCAAAGCTCTCAAAACGACGGCGAATACCCTCAAGCAAGGCATCATCGAGCAATAACCTTCGACCTAAAGCCCGGGCCGCCACTTTTCGAGTGATGTCGTCTTCGGTTGGGCCAAGTCCTCCAGTTGTGATCACAACTTTCGAACGCCTGGTTGCGTCCCTGATGGCTTCTTCAAGCCTGGTATCGTCGTCGCCAACGATGGTTTTTAGTCTTACTTCGATACCGATGCTGTTCAGCTTCTCGGTAAGCCAGAGACTATTAGTATCAGAACGATCCGGAGCGAGAAGCTCCGAACCGATCGCGATGATTTCAGCTGTAATAGTTGGTACTAGCAAAACCAGGGTCGGGTAAATCCAAACTAGAACGGGGTCGGTTTCTTCTCATTCAGGAAACGATCCAGTAAATCACCCGAATAGCCACGAAAACTGCTTAGTGCTTTTTCGTGTGACTTCGTGGATCACACTAGTCGCCGGCAAATTGCCTCACCGGCTTGCTCTGTAGAGAGATCGCCGCCAAGATCCTGCGTGGTTTCGTTCTCCGCGATTGAGCTGCGGACGGCGGCTTCGATCGCTTTGCTGGCTTCAACATAACCGAAGTAATCCAGCATCATCGCTGACGTCAGAATAGCGCCGATTGGATTTGCAATTCCCTTCCCCGCCAAAGGTGGCGCGCTACCATGCACTGGTTCGAACAATGAAACTTTGCCGGGATGAATATTCCCTGACGCAGCTAACCCGAGTCCTCCCTGAATCGCCGCGCCGAGATCCGTGAGAATATCGCCAAAGAGATTGTTGCTGACAATTACGTCATACTGCGCGGGGTCAAGCACCATAAACATTGCCATTGCATCGACGAATTGGTGGTTAGCCTCAACCTCCGGATACTGCGCGGCAACTTCCTTGAAGACTCGTTGCCACAGGTCACCGCCGAACCGCTGCACATTCGACTTATCTGCCATGGTCACACGCTTACGCCCCTGCGCACGCGCATACTCGAAAGCAGCCACGATAATCCGCTCCACTCCCCGGCGCGTGTTGAGCTCCTCCTGGGTAGCTATTTCATCCACAGTTCCTTTTTTCAGGAACCCTCCGGCTCCGCAGTATGCGCCTTCTGTGTTTTCACGGAAGACAACGAAATCGATGTCTGCAATTGCGCGATCGCGCAAAGGTGTCAGGCGAGAATCTAGCAGGCGCACGGGGCGTAGATTGATGTAGAGATCCAGGCCTCTTCTCATTCCCAGCAGAATCTCTTCGGCGTGCTGATTTGATGGCACTCGGGGATCGCCAAATGCCCCGGCGAGTATCGCAGCAAATTCGTCAGAGAGCATTGTGAGCGCACCCGGCGGCAGCGCCACACCCTCTTTAAGAAACTTTTCCGCGCCCCAATCAAAGTGAACGAGTTCAAGATCAACCTGGTGAGTCTCGCGCAAACACTCGAGCACTCGCACGCTTTCGCGAATCACTTCGGGACCAATGCCATCGCCTGGGATTACGGCTACTCTTTTCATCTACTAAGTTATTTATCTCTGGTTAAGAGATGTCTTTCAATGCGAGGCAGGCTTGCAATCACGGTGTCGCCTACGATCTTCATGCTGCGAGGCGAGACTTTGTCCAGAGTGTCGTCAGCTTTGTGCCAGTAGGGATAGTTATTGAGCTGAATGATATCAACAGAATCTATACCGGCCCTTAGAAAAGGTTCATGGTCGTCGCCACCAACCGCTTCAGGACGATCTACGAAATAAGAGGCATGTCCCAAGTCACGAGCCGTTTGCCAGATAACATCCTGCAACCACTTCGTACTCATGGTATCTCGTCCCAACTCGAGATTCTTGTATCCCATCAAGTCCATGAGAATGAGAGACCGGACGCGACCGAGCTCATTTCGATCTCGAAGCCGCGAAACAAAATGCCGGCTGCCGTAAGTATTATCAGGAGCATCAGGCTTGCCACAATCCTCCCAACCCTCGCAGAACGCCTCCTCGCCATCAAAAAACACAAGCCAGTAAGTGAGCTTGGGTTTTTGCTTGATGCCGGCCAGCACACGTCCAATCTCAAGCAGCGTTCCTGCCGAAGTGCCCGGGTCGTTCGCGCCTACAAAACGCATATCTTTGTATAACTTGGTCTCATAGTGGCTGGCGATAATAATCACGTCTTTTGAGTCGCCAGACAGCTCAGCCGTAATGTTGACCATTTTCTTTTCGCCGACAGGTGTGGCTGCAGCAAACTCGTCCGTTGAAACCGCGAGGTCATAAGACTTCAGCTCGTTCACGATGTAGTCGCGGGTTTTTGCAAGCTCCGTTGAGCCGGACACTCGTGGTCCAATCTCGACCTGCTTGCGCACGTGATCCATGGCGCGTTCGCCGTTGAAGGCAACTGCGGCAGGCACAACTTCGCTTGCGGGCGATTCTCTGGGCGACCGCACCGAAACTCCAACACGCGAGCTCTCCGGCGCATCGTTCTTTGGGCAGGCAGTGAAAAGTAAAGACAGCACAAGGAGAATGCAGCTAGCAGGCACGATGCGGCTAATCGTCCAACGTATGCCGCGCTTGGTCGAAGGGTATTCAGTGGTCAACATTGAAATTGTCTTTGAGACCAAATGTTAACTATCAATGCTTGGATTGACGATGTTCCGGAGGACGTCTCATTTCAAGCTTTTGCTTCCTCTTCAACCTTCCTTTGCGCTCGAAGCGGTCAATCATTTCCTCAGCAACTGAAACGGATTTATCACGTACGGAATCAAGAGCGGCTAAGAAGTTAAGCGCTTCTGCCTGCACTACATGGGAGAGTTTTTTGAGAGGCAATCCTGCAGAGTTTTGTTTTAGGTCTTGCGCGGAAGCTGTTTTCTCCGACTCTTTCGCCGGCATCACCCGCACTAACAGATCCCCTGCATTGATAATCATTGCCTGACAAGCGAGCCTTTGCTCCCCGGCGAGACCTTCATAAGCGAGCATTCTCTTTTCAGCTTCAGTGAGAGCTGAAAGGAGCGATTGGCCCAGCGCAATCGATACCAGGCAGCCGGTACATTTGCTTCCTCCCTGGCAATCGGTTGGCAGACTGACACCCATCCGCCTCGCGGCATCAATTAGATAGATCCCCTCAGGCACAACGCCGCTAAGACCCGCCGGCTCAAATGTTATGTAAACGCTCATCAGGCAGCCGAGACAACCGATCCACTAAAATCACACGAACCAGCACGAAATGTTGTTAGTGTCATTCCCTGGATCGCGTTCTACGCTTCATTTGGTTTGCGGCTGTGGCCGCGCTGTGATCTGGAATGCGAGATGGCGCCAGCTCAGTTTGCGATTGCCGGTTTTGCTTGCGCTTTTCCTGCTACTCTTGTGGCTCGCCGGCATTCCGAGCAAAGTCCGATTATCCGGAGCAGATGCTGCTGCACTTCAAACTTGTGTTTAGCCGCCATTGCATCCTGGATGGCTTCGAGTTCGGCCGAGAAAAACTCAATAATCTTGCCGCACTCGGAACAGATCATGTGATCGTGATGTTGGTGTTTGTAGTTATGCTCGTAGTGAGTTCTACCATCTCCAAAGCGAACTTCCCGAGCAAGCCCGGCTTCCGTCAATAGTTTTAAGGTGCGATAGACCGTGGTCTGGCCCACGGTCGGGTCTTCTTTTTGCACCAGGCGATACAGATCTTCGCTGGACAGATGTTCTTCGACGCGCAGAAAAACATCCAAAATGAGATCACGCTGAGCTGTGCGCTTGAGGCCTTTGTTATGGATGTGCTCCAGGAAAACTTCCTGTTCTTCTGTCATGATGCTCGGAGACCTTGTGCGCTTCTCGTCCTTCTCATGGCTAGCGACTGAATCTTACCATTGCCGGGATCACTACGGAAGTTTGTTGGGTCCGCGAGGGGCATGGTATTTTTGCGGGCGTGCCGGGGTGGCGGAATGGCAGACGCTACGGACTTAAAATCCGTTGTCCGAAAGGGCGTGCGGGTTCGACTCCCGCCCTCGGCACCACATGCAGTAAAGGTTTACCAAGTGTTTTTGCCCTTTTCCCATTTTGCGGGACTTTTCACGTTCAGTTTGTTTTACACCGTCTCCACTCTCTCTACCTTCAGCACCCCGTTGTGACTTAGTTGTGACAGGCATAACTCGCCCGAAAGGTCCGCCACGCTTGAAAACTGATAGATAGGTCGTAGACCTAATGCGTGGTACGCCGACCGAAAATCGACGCCAGACGTAGGCCCGCTCATGTGATAAAAATCAGTGGCCGCATGAACCGTCAGGATGTTGGATAACTCCCCCGCGTCATGGCTGTTGATAACACGTCCGCAATTGACATAGATAGTGAGTAACAACCCGGTCCGAGATACTCAATGGTTACATGGTGGATGGAGTTCTTAGTAGGCACAGGCGTTTGGATTGGCGAGCAACACAATTCCCCTTGGTCCGCATTCCGAGTAAAATCGATCAGGCCTTAGGTCCGTTGAACCAAGCCGGACCATTTAGCAGATTTAGTCGCAACTGGCAGGCACTCATTCCTAAGAAACCCTCTGACCTAACCGAGAACCGCTTGCTCGCTTGCTTGCCACGCGACGAATACGATCGACTTCTTCCGAACTTAGAGCGGGTCCGCTTTCCCAAAAATAGAATCATTTACGAGGCAGCTCATGAGATGCGTCACGCATACTTCCTCAATTGTGGCGTATGCTCGTTGCTCGCAGTCGCAGACGACGGGCGGACAATCCAAATCGGAATGGTTGGCAGTGAAGGCTTTGTGGGTGTTCCGATCATCCACATGACCCACAGGACGCCTAACCGTGTCGTGGCCCAAACACCGGTTGATGCACTAAGGGTAGATGCTGCTCGTTTGCTCGCTGAATTCAAACGATCGGATAAGCTGCGAGAAGTGCTCCTGCGTTATTCTCAAGCCCTGGAGACTCAATTTGTGCAATCAGCCATCTGCAATCCTCTGCACAGCACCAGGCAGAGAATCTCACGATGGCTACTAATGAGCAGTGATGCACTTAATTCAAGCAGTCTCGATCTCAATTGACCAAATCGCAATCATGCTCGGTAAGCACCGGAACCTGGTAAGTGTAGCGTCGCGCGAACTGCAGAGGAAGGGGTTGATTGGACATAACCACGGCCGGATCACGATGCTTGACCCGCAAGGGTTGGAAGCGGTTTCATGCGAGTGTCACCGGATCGTCAAGGAATGGACAGCCGAACCGTTATACGCGTTTCCTGATTGACCCCGGAAAAGATAAAACAAGATCCTGCCCGGGCACACATGGGGCTGGTCGTAATCCTTTTCGGGTCGCAGCCACTCATGTCTTCTTTGCGATCAAATTGGGAAATTGTTCAACCACATTTGTAATCGCTTACTGCGTTTAGCTCCTTCAGACGCAACCGCACGTCAGAGGTAAGGAAGCTGTCAGACTAAACCCGAGACTGCCGCAGCGCACCTTGCCGGTCGGATCCACGTCCAGATTCTAGAATCTGTATCTCATTTTGAGAATTTCTGAAC